>JAITIQ010000140.1 GCA_031279425.1 Accumulibacter sp. | reverse complement strand
GCTTCCATCTTGCCGTTCAGCAACTTCAAATGACTACGAATCTTTTTATGATGTTGGGGTTCGCTTCGCTCACCCCAGCCTATGCGGGCTCTATTGCCAGCTTTAGGAATCACGTTTGTAATGCCCGGAGGGGTTGTGATGGGTATTATATTTGCCTCATTGGCAATTCTAGGGTTTTCAAAAACAGGTAATATATGGTGAATTATTTTATCATTATATTACAAATATTGATTTGTGCTATTTTTTGGGCGCATTTATTGTACGTTTATGGGAGTGTATTTCGACATTAAGGCATGTCGGATTGGCATCTGTTTTGGAAATGGTTGGTTTTTTTTGATATTCTTATCAACGCTTCGTATATTTTTCGGTTTTATCCATCCCGCATAGGTTGGGGTGAGCGTAGCGAACCCCAGCATCTCGATGATTTTTTCAATGTGCTTCGTCTTTACGAAGGGGTTGTAGTCGAAAATTGGAATATATCCAATGAAAAGGAAATGAGGAGTCTTGCATTCACTTCACATCCACCCGGCCGAGCAGCAGGTATTCCATCAGCGCCTTCTGCGCGTGCAGCCGGTTTTCCGCTTCATCCCACACCACCGATTGCGGGCCGTCGATCACGCCTGCGGTGACTTCCTCGCCGCGATGCGCGGGCAGGCAATGCATGTAGACCGCGTCCGGCGCGGCGACGGCCATCATTTCCTCATCCACGCAATAGTCGGCGAAGGCTTTCATGCGCGCTTCGTTCTCCGCCTCGAAACCCATCGAGGTCCATACGTCGCTCGTCACCAGGTGCGCGCCCCGGCAGGCTGCCATCGGATCGGCGAAAACCTGAAAGTGGGAATCGTCCTTGAGCCCCAGTTGGTCGGGATGGATCTCATAGCCCGGCGGGCTGGAGACGTGCACCTTGAAATCCAGCGTTTCGGCGGCCTGTATCCAGGTATTGCACATGTTGTTTCCGTCGCCCACCCAGACCACGGTCTTGCCCGCGATGGGGCCGCGCTGCTCGATGAAGGTGAAGATGTCCGCCAGCACTTGGCAGGGATGATACTCGTTGGTCAGTCCGTTGATCACCGGCACGCGGGAAGCCGCGGCCAGTTGCTCGACCATGCTTTGCTCGAAGGTGCGGATCATGATGAGGTCGCACATGCGCGAGATCACGCGCGCGGTATCCTCGACCGGCTCGCCGCGCCCCAGTTGCGAATCGCGGGTGTTGAGGTAGATGGCCGTGCCGCCGAGCTGCTGCATGCCCGCCTCGAACGACAGGCGTGTGCGCGTACTGGCCTTCTCGAAGATCATCACCAGCGTGCGGTCGGCAAGCGGCCAGTAACGCCGGTAGGCCTTGAACTCTCCCTTGATCCAGCGCGTGCGCTCGAACAGATGATTGTATTCGTCGCGCGTGAAATCCCTGAACTGCAGATAATGCCTGGCGGCTGGCTTGACGGTCACGTTCCACCCTTCCGGTCAGGCGCAAGACAGGTCCGGATCAGCGCCGACAGCCGCTCGACCAGTTCGCGGCCCTCGTCCGCGGAAAAATTGAGCGCCGGCAACAGGCGCACGACCCGCTCGGCGGTGACGTTGATCAAGAGTCCGGCATCAAGGGCGCGCTGCACCAGTTCGTCGCAGCTTCGGTCGAGTTCGATACCGATCATCAGACCCATGCCGCGGATGCTGACGACGCCCGGCACATCCGACAGCGCCTGCCGGAAGCCATCCCGGATGACCTTGCCGACCGCCGCCGCGTTGGCCAGCAGGTTTTCCCGTTCGATCACCTCAAGGGTCGTCAGCGCCGCCGTGGTCGCCAACTGGTTGCCGCCGAAGGTCGAACCGTGATTGCCCGGATGGAACAGCCGCGCTGCCTTGCCGCCGGCGAGGCAGGCGCCGATTGGCACCCCCCCGGCAAGGCCCTTGGCCAGCGTGGCCACCTCCGGACGAACGCCGGACTGCTGGAAGCCGAACCAGGTCCCGGTGCGCCCCATGCCGCATTGCACCTCGTCGCAGATCATCAGCCAGGCGTTGTCGTCGCACAGACGGCGCAGGCCGCGCAGATATTCCGGATCGGCGACGTGGATACCGCCTTCGCCCTGGATGACTTCGATCATCACCGCGACCACGTTCCGGTTGCGCTCGCCGACGACGCGCACCGCCGCTAGATCGTTGTACGGCACGCGCACGAAACCGGGAACCAGCGGCTCGAAACCGGCCTGGACCTTGCGGCTCCCCGTCGCCGAAAGCGTGGCCAGGGTGCGACCGTGGAACGCATGCTCCATGACGACGATCGCCGGATTGTCGATGCCCTGCCGATGTCCGTAAAAACGCGCCAGCTTGATCGCCGCCTCGTTGGCCTCGCAGCCCGAATTGCAGAAGAACACTTCGTCCATTCCCGAGAGTTCGGCCAGCTTGTCCGCCAGTCTTTCCTGCTGCGGCATGCCGTAGAGATTGGAAGTGTGCAGCAGGCGGCGCGCCTGGGCGGAAATTGCCGCGACCAGGGCGGGGTGGTTGTGTCCCAGCGTATTGACGGCGATACCCGATATGCCGTCGAGATACATCCTGCCCTGCGTGTCGGTGAGCCGGTTGCCGTTCCCGTGGCTGAACGCCACGGGCAGTCTGGCGTAGGTATCCATCAGACGAGACATCTTCAACTCCTGAAAATTGAAGCACATAAACTGAAACGGCGGCTTGCGCCGCCGGAACGAATCGCCGTCTCCCGAATCCGGTAGACGACATCCGCAATCACACCGCCGGCCGGAACTGCTGAGGCGAAAATTCTATGGGAAAACCAGGGGATTGCAAAGGGATTGCAAAAACGGGCGGGGGCAAAGACGAACGGCGCCCGCAGGCGCCGTCAAAGAGTCGGGCTTTCCGGCCGATCAGGCGGCGAGCGCCTTGATCTGTGCCGACAGGCGGCTTTTATGGCGAGCCGCCTTGTTCTTGTGAATGATCTTCTTGTCCGCGATGCGATCGATTACCGAGACCGATTCCCGGAAAACGCTCTGCGCGGTCGTCTTGTCTCCCGCCGCGATCGCTTTCTGCACGCGCTTGACGGCCGTGCGCAGCGTGGAACGCAGGCTGGTGTTGTGGGCACGCTGCTTGACGGCTTGACGAGCACGCTTGCGGGCTTGTGCGCTGTTGGCCATGGATGAATCCCCAAAAAACTGTCGAATTGGAAAAGCGGAATACTATACAGACTCTGTCAGGGGATGGCAAGGCATGCTGCCCTGACGTCCTGACCGGCGTTCCTGTTCATGCGGCTCCGGCGGCGCTCCACTTGCCCACCGTCTGGAAAGTCGACCCGTTCTTCCCGAATCCGTCCGGCAAACGAGCGGTTGACCCGCTCCAGACGCCCGGCGATGTTGAGCAGGCTTTGCGAGGCCCAGTCGGTGACGTCGATGACGATGCTTCCAGATTTGGCACTTCGATGCTGTCGGCCCTGAGGGAGCACTCCCACGAACCCCTCGGCACGAGCGACGGAGGCGTCCATTTCATTTCCTCAGATTTCAGCGTTGATCCAGCGCAGCGCGTCGATCAGGCTGGCGTTCAACAGGTTCCGGTCCAGACCGGCGAAACCGGCCAGGATCCGCGCACATCCGGTGGCATCCTCGGCGTCGTAGCATTCGATCAGCGCCAGCATCCGACCGAGTAGTCCGGCGCGGGATTTCAGAGCGGCGACGATTTCCCGCTCGAGCAGGATCAGGTCGAAAATCTCCTTCGCCGGCAGGCCGAGTGCCGCCGGCATCATCGACATCAGGCCGGTGATGACGGCCTGGCCGGCGAGCGCCGTGTCGCCGGGTATTACGCGGTCGATCAAAAGCTCCATCATGCGCGCGCGCAGAGCGGCCATCTGCAGGAGCGGCGTGCGCGAAACATCCGCGGCCTTGCCGTTCGGCGTCAGCAGCAGCAGGTACAGCCAGCGCCTCAACTGGCGATAGCCGAGTACCTGAATGGCCTGGCGCAGCGAACCGATGCGCCGGGAAGCGCAGTAGGCGACGGAATTGACGATGGCCAGCAGCTTCACCGCGAGCGCCGGATCGCGCTTGAAAGCTTCCTCGATACGGGTGGAGTCCGTATCGTGCGCGGTCAGGTTGATGAGGCGGATGAGCGAGATCTGGGAAGCCGTCAAGCGGCGTCCGCTGACGATTTCCGGGCGCGCGAAGAAGTAGCCCTGGAAGAAGCGGAAGCCGGCATCGCGGGCGCGCGCGAAATCATCCGACGTTTCCACCCCGTGCGCCAGCAGCCCGATGGGCAGCCGCGCCAGCGGACCGGCCAGTTCCAGGAGTTGTCGCACATCCTTGCCGCGCACGTCGATCCGGATGAAATGAACCATGCTCAGGAACGGCGAGCTCCGCTCGTCCAGGCCGTTGTAGGCGGCGAGCGCCAGCAAATAACGCCGTTCACGCAGGACGCGGCAGCGTTCGAGGCTCGCCCCGTCGGGCGCGCTCTCGAACGCCAACTGGAGCACGACGCCTTCAGCCGGGAGCGCCTCGATGGCGTCGTCTTGCAGAAAAACCGGATCGATGCGCAGGAAAGCCTTGTGGCGCCCGAGCGCACTGCGCACGCCCAGTTCGGCATAGGCGGCGCAGACGAGCATGGCGGTATTTTCCTGGGAATGCTCCGCCACTGCGCGGCCGCTCGTCCACAGGCTCAGTTCGTAGCCAAACAGATCCCGCTGTGAATCCAGTATCGGCTGGCGGCTCAGACAAGTCGTCTCGCCGGGGGCGCTTTGCTCTGAATCGCTCACGGATCGTTCAGCGCGCCAGATTGTTGGCCCAATTCAGGGCCTGCGCCAGACAGACGTTGGCGCGCGCAGTATCGATATCGGGCAGGCGCTGCGACACCCCGGCGGCCCGCTCCCGCGCGTCGTCCTCCAGCGCCTCCACCAGGGTGAGCAGATCGCCCAGCACGCCCTTGTATTCGCCGAGCGCCTCGAGTACGGGTGTGGCGAGCGGCAGTTGGGCGAGAATCTCCTTCGCTTCCGTCCCCAGCATGGTCGGCATCAGCGACAGGATGCCGACCATGAACGCCTGATCGACGAGCTCACGGCCCTGCTGCCGGACTTCCCGGGTATGGTCGACCAGGAGTTCCATCAGGCGACCGCGCGTCGCCGCCAGTTGCAACAGCGGATTGACCGTCGGGACCGAGTTCGACGCCCCGCTGTACAGCAGCAGTTGCAGCCAGCGCAGCAACTGACGGCGCCCGAGCAGCGTGATGGCATGACGCAGCGAAGTGATCCGGGTCGTCAGGCCGCTGCCGGCGGAGTTCGTCAGGCGCAGCAGGCTGATCGTCAGCGCCGGTTCCTGCTTGAACACGGCCTCGATCTCGGCGGTGTCCGCATCCTGACTGATCAGCCCGAGCAGGCGCAAGAGCGCCGTTTCCGAACTCTTCATCTGCCGCTTGCCCTCGGTCACCACCGGCCGGGCGAAGTAATAGCCCTGGAAGAGATCGAAACCCAGGTCGCGGCACAGGCGCATCACCTGGTCGCTTTCGACTGTCTCGGCGAGCAGAGTCTTACGCAGGGGCTTCAGGACGGGAACGAGCTGCTTCAAACGTTCCGGTTCGGTACGGCTGATGTCCACCTTGATGATTTCCGCGATCTTCAAGAGCGGCCTGCCGTCGATGTCCGGAAACTGCGGATGCACGTGTACCGCCAGCATGTAGCCGGCCTGACGAAGCTGCTCGCAGCGCGCGACCATTTCCGGCGTCTGCGGCGCCGTGTCGAGGATTTCCAGCACCACGGCGCGCGGCGGCAGCGCGCCGATCAGGTCGCCGAACAACAGACCCTGGTCGACCTTGACGAGGCATTGGTACGGCCCCAGGGCGTCGGCCAGCGAAAGTTCCGAGAAAGTGCTGGCGATGACCGTCGCCGCGGCCTGTTCGCCGTCGATGAAAGCGGCGAATTTTCCTTTTTCGGCGCTGGCCGAGCGAAAGAACAGCTCGTAGGCAAAGAGTTGCTGCTGGCGGTCGAGAATGGGCTGGCGGCCGAGGAAGACGTCCTGCAGATCGAGATCAGGGTCGGACATGCTGGCTCCTTTCGCAATGGGGCATCAACCATGCTTTCCGGGTTCATCCCGGCATGGGGAATCAGCGCCGCGCCGCGACGGCGGCGATCAGCGCCTGCATCAGCTCGCGGACGTGCCCGGCGATCTTTTCGTCGATCAGATCACCGGCGGCATTGAAGCCTCCGGCGAAGGCATTGGCGAAAACTTCCGGCTTGTTCAGCGGCCTGAGGTCGAGGAAAACGCAGACCTGCCGCAGATGATATTGCGCCCGCGAAGTGCCCATGCCACCGCCAGCGCCCAGAATGGCGACCGGCTTGCCGGCCAGCAGCCGGTTGTCCGGCTCGCGCGAGGCCCAGTCGAGGATGTTCTTCAGGGCCGGAGCGAGCGAATAGTTGTATTCCGTGCTGGCCAGCACCAGGGCGTCCGCGGCGCCAATCTGCGCCAGCACCCGGGCAACCGCCGCCGGCTTTTCGGCGATGTCCTGACTGTAGAAGGGGACGTCGGCAAGATCGGCGATTTCCAGCGCGGCGCCATCCGGCAGCCCGACCTGCGCCGCGCGCAGCAGTCCACGATTGGTCGAAGCCTTGCGCAGGCTGCCCGCGATTCCAACCAACTTGATGGAAGCCATGGGATCTCCTTCGAAGAGCTTGGGGAACGGACAAAACGAGAAATGTCTGTCATTCTGCCACACGAGAAGGTTGCAAACTACCTCGCGGCGGCGAAATGTCGCTGGCTCGTCTGCTCCGGCCGCCATGGTCGTGACGGGGCGGCGCCGAAAGTCGAATGCCGCCAGAATCGCTCGCTCGCCCGTCGATCAGGAATTCTCCGCGGGAATGGTCAGCGTGGTCCCCACTTTCAGGTTTTCCGGACGGACCTGATTCCTGCGCATCAGGTCTTCCTCGGCCACTTTGAAACGTCGGGCGATCGAATAGATGGTGTCGCCGCGGCGCACGGTATAAAGGGTGTTCTTCGGCGGTTTCGTGGGAAGCGCCGGCTTACCGCCGGTTTTTCCGGCGGTCTGGATTTTGCCCGGCGACGGGGCCTTTGCGGCCGGGGCTGCGCTCTTCCCCCGATCGCTTCCCTGGACCAGCAGGACCGTTCCCGGTGCGGGCCGGGTTTTGCCGCGGATGCCGTTGGCGGCTCTGAGTCGGGAGAGGGTCATGCCGAAGCGTCGGGCGACCTTGTCCAACGACTCGCCAGGACGTAATTTGTAGCTCCGCCAGGAGGAAAGCGGCTTGCTCTCGTCGCCGCGGGCTTCGAGATTGTTGACGAAGGTATTCAGCTTTTCGGCAGGGATCACCAGCGACGTGTTGGGCTGAATGACCGGGCGCTTGTGCGCCGGGTTGAGCGCGACGAATTCGCCCACCGGCATCTCGGCCAGCCCGGCGGCCACATCGACGTCGATGCGCGCGTCGGTCGTATAGGTAGCGAAATACGGCTGATTGGGCACCTTCGGCAGATCGAGCGAGGCGGACAGTTCCGGATCGCTGAAGATGTTTTTCAGCGCCTGCAGCTTGGGCACGTAGTTGCGCGTCTGGCCAGGCATGTTCAGGCTCAGGTAATCGGTAGGCAGCCCTTGCGCCTGGTTTTTCCCGATGGCCCGGCCGACGGCGCCCTCGCCCCAATTGTAGGAAGCCAGCGCCAGATGCCAGTCGCCGTGCAGTTCATAGATCAATTGCAGGTACTCCAGCGCGGCGGCGGTCGAGGCGACGATGTCGCGCCGTTCGTCCTTCCACCAGTCCTGGTCAAGGTTGTAGCGTTTGCCCGTGGAAGGGATGAATTGCCACAGGCCGGAAGCCTTGGCGCGCGAATAGGCCATCGGGTCGTAGGCACTCTCGACCATCGGCAGCAGCGCCAGTTCCATCGGCAGGCCACGCTTGTCGAGTTCCTCGACGATGTGGTACAGGTAGCGGCGGCTGCGCTCGACCACACGCCGCAGGTAATCCGGGCGCTCCAGATACCATTGCTGGTGGTACTGCACGAGTTCGCCGGAGATGTCCGGCATGGCGAAACCCTGACGGATACGCTGGAACAGATCGTCTACCTCGCGGGTCAGGTCGACGGTCCAGAGCGGCGGCGATTCCGGCAGTTCGATCTGTGTGAGCTCGGTTTCGGGAACACTGCTCGAAACGCTGAAAACGGGCGCGCGGACGTTTTCCTCGCTTTTTCCGGATTGCGCCGGCGGAGACTTTTCCGGAGGCATGACCGCGCAACCCGCGAGAAACGTAGCAAAGCAGCAGACGACGCGGACAAGACAGGCCGCCGGGGAATCAATTCGTTGGACCATCCCTCTTCCTGTTTTTCCGGCCGGGGCGCCCGGCCGATCATTCCAGTAACGTTGCCGGATTATATAGCAGGCCGGCCGGAACGAAAGAGCGAAAAAAGGACGGAAATGTCTTCCGTGCCCTCCGCGTCTTCCGGCACACGGTGAGGCGTTCCTGTTTTTCTTCGAGTTCCGTCTGATTATGAACTGCCATAATGAACAATTCAGGGTGTTGAACTACCATGCCATCCGCGCCGGCAGTGGGCGCAAGGCTGTACTGCCTCCTGGATTCCACTGCGTCAACACCGTCCTGGGCAATCTCAAGACCGCGATCTCGGGCGCCTATCATGCCTTCAACGTCGCCAAATACGCCAATCGCTATCTGACAGAAGTGCAGTACCGCTTCGACCGGCGCTTTGACTGGTCGGTGATCCTCCGCCGATTGCTTCGCGCCGTCGCCACGACTCGACCTTATCCCATCCCCGTGCTTAGAATGTCTGAGGTCCGTTAATAATCAAGTGGCGCTACAAATCGAAAGCTTCTTGCATTTCATATATAAATCAATGACTTATGTGTAAAATATACCCTGGGAACCACCTTTTGGCTCTTTGTTGTCAAAGTTGGGCTATATCGTCATGCCCAGTTTGCGTAACCACCCGACCACTTCCCGTTCGGCGGAATCCGACCGGACGCTGCCGCCACGCAGGGCGATTCCCTCCAGAACCCGTGAATTCGGGCAAAGCCTTCAGATGTCCGCCACACTGCGTCCCAGGCGGCTTCCTTCGTGAGTGCAGAACGGGATGAGCGTCTTGCCGGTAAAGTCGTATTGTTCCAGGAACGTGAAGAAAGCCATCGGCAACGTATTCC
>JAITIQ010000137.1 GCA_031279425.1 Accumulibacter sp. | reverse complement strand
GGCTTCCCCATCTACCGAAGGCACTTACACGTTGTTGGCGCCGCAATACGAAGTCGTTGCCCACCCCGCCTTCACCAACGCCGATTTCGGGAATGGAGATACCGGCTGGTCGGTGACCGGAGATGTCCATTTCGAAAACGGCACGGCGATCCTCAAGGAAGATCGTGGTGCGCGTCACCGACCGCCGCGGCTAAGTGTCCAGAGGCGCCAGCTTTGACAGCACCGACGAACTGGTCGCCGTCATCAAGGCCGTTCTCACGCCGATTCAGGCACGCTGGCTGAAGGCCTGGCGGCAATTTTCAGGCAGAACGCAATAACGCCGTCAAGAAGACGGCGCAACGGAAGGGGCGGGCGCTCGCCCCCCCTGAGCCCTCACTTGGCGGGCGCCTTCCATATCCCGCGCTGCTGCATCAGCGCCACTTGCCTGTCGATCACTTCCTTCTTGTACTCGGCATGTTTTCCGGGGATGCGGTCCAAGTAGAGATTCTTGGGATAGATCGGCTGTTCATAGATGATCCGAGCCATCTCGGCGCGCACGTCCTTCAGCCAGTTGGTGGTCTGCGCGTTCGCCCGGTGATGGCGCAGCGCTTCGATGTCGATCACGCCGCTGACGTAGGTCGAGCCGTTGGTGTCGCGCTGCTTGCCGACGATCGCGCCCTTGTAGTTCACGATCATCGACTGCCCGCCGCCCGCGTCGATGGGATTCGAATGTTCCGGGAAGAGGTTGTAGCCGCCGATGTTGGGCGCGACGATGTACAGGTTGTTTTCGAGCGCCCGCGCCCGGTTGGAAATCTCGAAGACGTCGTTCTCGGTAAACGGCGCGGGCAGGGAGGCGCGGTAGACCACTTCGGCGCCGTTCATGGCGAGGCCGCGGCCGTTTTCCGGGAAGTTGCCTTCCATCGCCATCATGATGCCGAGCCGCCCGATGGCGGTGTCGACCACTGGCCAGAAGGCTTCGAGCGTGCGCCCGTATTTCTCGACCCACCAGTCGAAGAGATCGTGCGGCGACACCGAGCGTTCGCAGGGAAGCAGGGCCGAAACCTTGTAGTGCTTGAGGATCAGGTTGCCGTCCGGATCGAGGATGAAGCCTACGTTGAAGAAGCGGTCGGGCCAGTCGGGATGCCGCGCCTTGGCCTGGGCCATGATGAACACCTTCCACTGCCGCGCGAGTTGACCCAGCTGGTCGGTTTCCGGGCCGGGGATGTCGATGGCGCAGGTACGCGCGAACTCGGCGTGATCGACGTCGAGCACTTCGTCGTTGAAGCCCTGCAGGGCGCCTTCGGGGATGGCCAGCAGGCGGACCGGGATGTCGAGGTTCGACAGCCAGAAAGCCGCCTTGGTCAGGCTCTGGAGGTGATCGAGGTTTTTCTGGATGTCTTCACGCCGGCGAATGCCCCAGAAGGTGGGGATCAGTCCAACTGCATTGTACGGTTCGATCATGCGGGTCTCCTGTTTTTGGGTACGGTAAAGCCGGTGGCACTGTCATCGGACCGAGACACGATGCGGCTCGCTCCCGGCGCCAGCAGTCATCCTGGCAGTTTTGCGCGTGTTCGTGCATCAAGGCGCTGCGGGCATCTTACGCGGTTCGTCATATCGTGTGCTAACATTTATCGCAGAAAGCGGCCGGTTTCGCCGCAATGCCCGCCATGCAAGGCGCGGCAAACGTCAAGGGAAGGGCAGTCCATGTTCCAACTGGAGGCGCACGGCACGGACGCGCGAACCGAGATCCTCGCGGGACTGATCACCTTCGTCACGATGGCCTACATCATCGTCGTCAATCAATCCATCCTCCGCCAGACCGGCATTCCCGCCGGAGCGGTCATTCTGGCGACCTGCATTGCCGCCGCCGCGGGCACTGCGATGATGGCGCTGGCCAACGTTCCCTATGCCCAGGCGCCGGGCATGGGGCTCAACGCGTTCTTCACCTTCACCGTCTGCTTCGGCCTGGGCTTCCGCTGGCAGCAGGCCCTGGCGATGGTCTTCCTCTGCGGACTCATCAACTTCGTGATCACGGTGACGAGGATCCGCAAGTTCATCATCGCCTCGATCCCCAAGGTCCTGCAATGCGCCATCGGCGCCGGCATCGGCCTCTTCATCGCCTACATCGGCGTCAAGAACGCGGGGCTGCTGCGATTCACCAGCGACCCCGGCACCTACCTCGCGCTCGGCGATGGCAACCCGGCGACCACCACCATCGTCGCGGGCGCGGGCGCGGTTCCCGGCATCGTGGCCATCGACACGCCCCCCTTGCTCCTCGCCGTCCTCTCCATCGTCCTGATGGCCATCCTGGTGGTGCGCAAGGTGCCCGGCGCCATCCTCCTCTCCATCATCGTCTCGACGCTCGCCGGAGCGCTCTTCGGTCAGGTGAGCTTTGCCTGGAGCGACTACGTCGGCAGCCTGGGGACCTCGTTTTCCGAACTCGGGTCGGTCTTCGGACAGTCGATCGTGGCCATCCCCTCGCTATTCGCCGACCCCGCCAGGATCGTCCTGGTGCTGGCGACGATCTTCGCGTTTTCGCTGACGGATACGTTCGACACCATCGGCACCTTCATCGGCACCGGGCGCAGCACCGGCATCTTCAGCAAGTGGGAGATCGAGAACGCCGTCAGGACCAGGGGCTTTGAGACCCGTCTCGACAAGGCGCTGCTCGCCGATTCCCTGGCCACCTCCCTCGGCTCGCTGTTCGGCACTTCCAACACCACCACCTACGTGGAATCGGCCGCCGGCATCGCGGCGGGCGGCAGGACGGGCCTGACGGCGGCAAGCACGGCGGTGTGCTTCCTGCTTTCCATCGTGCTGGCGCCCCTGGTGCTGGCGGTTCCCGGCTGGGCGACCGCCCCGGCGCTGATCGTCGTCGGTGTGCTGATGGCCGCGCCGTTGAAGGAGATCGAATGGACGAATCGCGAAGAAGCCGTTCCCGCCTTCTTCACCACCACGATGATGGCCTTCTTCTACAGCATCTCGACCGGCATCGCCATCGGCTTTCTGTTCTATTGCGTTCTCAAGCTGGCCTGCAGCAAGGCCAGGGAAATCCACCCGATACTCGCCATCGTCACCGCCCTGTTCGTCTGCAACTTCGTGATCGCGGCGCTGTTGTGATCCTCGGCAGATCCGGAGCCACAGCGCCTTCATCGGCTCTTCCTTCCCCTTCCTGACGCCACAGGAAAAAATTCTTGCGTTGGCTTGATTTTTCAGGTAAAAATCCAGCATTCCCTCAGTCCGTGGCAAAAGCGTAAGCAGAATGAGAAAAACAACGCGAATCCGTCTCGTACCGGCTAAAATCGCTGATGTTGGTGTGTTTTTTGCTACACACACACATATCGTCCGTTAACCGAACCCGCCGCCAGGCGGAAGTGCGGCTTTTGTCTTTTTCTTCCCGCCCGTTTTCAGGTTCCGTTTCCTCCGTTCCGGCGGTCCCGCCCTGCCTGGAAACGACCGCCACCACGCCAGATGCGACCCTGGAGTTGCGGAGGCGGTTGTCGATGCCCGAAGCGACGGCGGATGAAGAACTGCGCATCCGGCACGCTTTCGGAGCAAAACCGCATTTGCCGGGCCCTTGAGATTTTCCTCCGATCCGGATTTCGTCGGCATGGCCTTGATTACATGAGCATGTCCGCAAGTACGACGGAGGAATGTCGTTCATGAAAATCGTCAGTCTTGTGCTCAAGTTTCCGCCTTGCCATGCTCATGAGGTCGGGAAATCGGTGGAGGCGGTACCGGGCGCCAGCGTGGCTGCCAACGGTGATGATGGGCGCATGATCGTTTTGCTGGAAGACGGCCCCGGTTACGCCGTTTCCGATTCCATCCTGAAAGTCCATCAGATACCGCAGGTGATGTCCGCAACCCTTGCCTACGAATATTCGGATGAAACGCTCAACCCCGAGGAGGCCTGACATGTCCATGGATCGCCGTGAATTCCTGAAAATCCAAGCCGTCGCCGCCGCCGCGACCTCCGCCGGCCTGTCGCTTCCCGCCTTGGTCGCCGCCGCGCCCGCGGACAGGTCGATACGCTGGGACAAGATTCCCTGCCGCTTCTGCGGCACCGGCTGCTCGGTGCTGGCGGGCGTGCAGAACGGCAGGCTGGTCGCCACCCAGGGCGACCCGGATTCGCCGGTGAATCGCGGCCTGAACTGCATCAAGGGCTATTTCCTGTCCAAGATCATGTACGGCAAGGACCGGCTGACGCAGCCGCTACTGCGCAAGAAGGACGGCAAGTACGACAAGGAAGGCGATTTCACGCTGGTGTCGTGGGACGAGGCCTTCGACATCATGGCCGAGAAATGGAAGGAAGCGCTGAAAACCGACGGTCCCGCATCCATCGCCATGTTCGGTTCCGGGCAATGGACGATCTGGGAAGGCTACGCCGCCGCGAAGCTGATGAAGGCGGGCTTCCGCTCCAACAACCTGGACCCGAACGCCCGCCACTGCATGGCCTCCGCCGTGGTCGGCTTCATGCGCGCCTTCGGCATCGACTAGCCGATGGGCTGTTACGACGACATCGAGAACGCCGACGCTTTCGTGCTGTGGGGTTCGAACATGGCCGAAATGCATCCGGTGCTGTGGTCGCGCGTCACCGACCGGCGCCTGACTCATGACAAATGCGAAGTCCATGTGCTGTCGACCTTCGAGCACCGCTCCCATGAACTGGCCGACAACGCGATGACCTTCAAACCGCAGACCGACCTGGTGATCCTCAACTACCTCTGCAACCACATCATCCAGACGAAAAGGGTCGACACGGACTTCGTCCACAAGTACGTCAATTTCAAGAAAGGCGTCACCGACATCGGCTACGGTCTGCGCCCCAACAACGCGCTGGAGAAGGACGCCGCCGCCAATGGCTATCCGGGCGCGGATGGCAAGCCCAAGGGTGATCCGGGCGCCGCCGAAGCCATCAGCTTCGACGATTTCGCCCGGTTCGTCTCGGAATACACGTTGGAGAAGGCCGTCGAGCTATCCGGCGTGCCCGCCGAGAACCTGAAGAGGCTGGCCGAACTGTACGCCGATCCAGACAAGAAGGTGGTCTCCTTCTGGACGATGGGCGTCAACCAGCACACGCGCGGCACCTGGGTAAACAACCTGATCTACGACGTACACCTTCTGACCGGCAAGATTTCCAGACCCGGCTGCGGTCCCTTCTCGCTGACCGGGCAGCCGTCCGCCTGCGGCACGGCGCGGGAAGTCGGCACCTTTGCGCACCGCCTGCCCGCCGACATGGTGGTCGGCAATCCGGCGCACCGGAAACTGGCGGAAACCGCCTGGCAACTGCCGGAAGGCACGATCCCGGCCCAGATCGGGCTGCACGCCGTGGCGCAGAGCCGCAGCCTCAAGGACGGCAAGCTCAAATGCTACTGGACCTCGACGACCAACAACATGCAGGCCGGGCCGAACATCAACGACGAAATCTATCCCGGCTGGCGCAATCCCAAGGCTTTCGTGGTGGTCTCCGACGTGTATCCGACGGTGTCGGCGATGGCCGCCGACCTGATCCTGCCCACGGCGATGTGGGCGGAAAAGGAAGGCGCCTACGGCAACGCCGAGCGGCGCACCCAATTCTGGCGCCAGCAGGTCAAGGCGCCGGGCGAGGCCCGCTCCGACCTGTGGCAGTACATCGAGTTCTCCAGACGTTTCAGGATGGAAGACGTCTGGCCCGCCGAATTGCTCGACAAGAAGCCGGAGTACAGGGGCAGGACACTCTATGACGTGCTCTATGCCAACGGCGTCGCCAACAAATTCCCCAAGACCGAGACCGCCACCGTCAACGCGCACGCCATCAAGGACTACAGCAACGACGAATCCGAATATTTCGGGTTCTACGTGCAGAAGGGACTGTTCGAGGAATATGCCGCCTTCGGCCGGGGCCATGCTCACGACCTGGCGTCATTCGACACCTATCACAAGGCGCGCGGCCTGCGCTGGCCGGTGGTCGACGGCAAGGAAACCCTGTGGCGTTTCCGCAAGGACTACGACCCCTACGTGACCGACGCCGACGTCAAGTTTTATGGTCACAAGGACGGCAAGGCGGTCATCTTCGCCCTGCCCTACCAGCCGCCCGCCGAAGCGCCGGACAAGGAATACGACCTGTGGCTGTGCACCGGCCGCGTGCTGGAGCACTGGCACACCGGCTCGATGACCCAGCGCGTGCCCGAACTGCACCGCGCCGTGCCGGAAGCCGTCGTCTTCATGCACCCGGACGACGCCAAGGCGCGCAAGCTGCAACGGGGCATGAAGGTGAAGGTGGTTTCCCGCCGCGGCGAAATCACCCTGCAAGTCGATACCAGGGGTCGCAACAAGCCACCGCGGGGGCTGGTATTCGTGCCCTTCTTCGACGAACAGAAGCTGGTCAACAAGCTCACGCTGGACGCCACCTGCCCGCTGTCCAAGGAAACGGACTTCAAGAAATGCGCGGTCAAGGTGGTGCGCGCCTGATTCGGCGGGCACCGACATACCAGAGCGCCCAGGGTCATGAGTACCCATCCTGCTCGATCTGCCCGACCCGCCGCCGGTTCCTTCCCGGCGCGCCGCAAGTTCCTGGCCGGACTGGCGGGAGCCGCGGGGAGTGGCTGCCTGCTGGCGATCTTTGCCGGTCTTTACGCGCATCAGTCCCGCGCGCTGGCGGCGCAGGCCCTGCGGCCGCCCGGCGCGCTGCCGGAGGACGAATTCCTGGCCGCCTGTACCCGTTGCGGCCTGTGTGTGCGGGACTGCCCCTACGACACCCTGAAGCTCGCCGCGCCGGGCGATCCGGCCCCGACCGGCACGCCCTACTTCACGGCCCGCGGCGTTCCCTGCGAAATGTGCGAGGACATTCCCTGCGTCAAACCATGCCCAACGGGAGCGCTGGACCCAAAGCTCAGTGACATCGCCGCCGCGCGCATGGGGCTGGCGGTGCTGATCGACCACGAGAACTGCCTCAATTTCCTCGGCCTGCGCTGTGACGTGTGCTATCGCGTCTG
>JAITIQ010000132.1 GCA_031279425.1 Accumulibacter sp. | reverse complement strand
CTGGACAAACCGCGGAGCCGCAAAGAGAACAGGGAGCAGATTTTTAAAACAGGAGAGAGTCATGAAAAAGCTGATATTGAGTCTGACCTTTGTGTCAATGATGTGTATCGCGCCGGGCTGCGGCCCGCGGGCGCAGGAAACGAAAATGCCCGATGCGAAAATATTCCTGGATCGGTTGCCGGGCGCTGTGCCGGTAACGGACGAAGAAAACAAGGTGGGACTATATATAGAAAATATCACCAAGTCGAAAGGAGATTATGTCGTCGACTATCGCTGTACCAATAAAATCATATCAGGCAATTCGAATAACATGGCCTTGTTGATGACACAGATATATTTCATCGATCCGGAAAGTTATGAAAACCACTATCAGCCGTTTACCATCAAGGACGGAAAAGTGAATGTTGTATTTGAGCAGGGAGACGAAATCGGATACCCCATCCGTCGCATTAAATTCGAGCCTCCTTCGAAAATAATGTACATGTATTTTTCCGGCATTGAAAAGGGAGGCAATAATCCGCCGGAATTGGCTACTGTTCCATTGTTTTTCACCCTTGTGTTGGGAGACAATCCGCAGGTGTTCGAAAGGACTCCCCGCCATGCAGGAAATTTGTTTGATGAAGCAATCAAAAAAACAAAATGAAGCCGTCCGAACCGTGATTCGCCGGATGATCGGATTCAGGATGATTGCATTTTGGACAAAAACCAAATGTCACTGGCCCTTTGTTGCCTTGTTGCAGCCAACCTCTGACGGTTTTTCCCGTGACCGCCCGTAAGTAACTGTCAAACTTTTCCCGTCCCCACGGCAGATCCGTGGGGTTGCCTCGTTTGTTCACGATGGAGACTCCAATGAAAGCCAATCCCTTGAAACTGACAACCGCCATTCTCCTTGTTTTCGCATTTGTCGCCACGGCACAAGCAACAGACACGGTGCAAACGGAAACGATCCAGAATAAGTTTAATGTCATAAATTTGAAAAAAGAGACATTCGGAGCGGAAGTCAACAAGTGCATTCCCGCAATCAGTGTTGATAGCCCACTTCTGAAGGACAGTATCAAGGATTTCCCCAGCAACGCCATCACGACATATCGGAGCTCTGGGGTGGCAAGCGTATTTGTGGCCCATCGGACAACCGGCTTGTGCCTCAAATTAAGCCCGGGGAAGCACCCGATATTCGCAGCCGAAGCTTTCATCGAAACGGTAAATCCCGTTGGCGTTCCGCAGAATGTCGTGGATGACTGGTACAAGCGGATCGCCGCGACAATCGCTCAAAAAGGCTCGGCAAAAATCGCCTATGTCTTCGATAACGGCAATGCCTTCTTCGTAAACTACTCTGTCGAATCCGATTCCCCCTGCCAGTTGATGTATTCCCTGCAGTTCAAGGAGGCAGGCACATGGGAAAGCGAAAAGCTGGACAGCAAATTTACGCACGCGTCTCTTTCCAATATCTCTGAAACCAAACGAAACAAGCAAAGCATCAAACACCACCCGCTTTTACACCGAGGATCATAATTCCGGTCATATATCCGAATCAAGGTGGGGTGGTCATTCAATCTATTGAATTTAAAAACAAAATGGTTCCAACCCCTTGGGGTCAAACAAGATCATGCGCGCCGCCTTCGTCGGCAACGCCGGAATGGTGAATCTCCTCGCCGATCTGCGGGAAGGGCGGACGGAAGGACGCGGGGATGGCGGGAAAGACGATGAGACGCTCGAATTCCTGCGCCGCCTGGGGATCATGGACGCTGGCCGAAAACGCCGCCCCCGCTCCAATTTCGCCGACGGGCCGGAACCCGCCTCCGTCAGGAATCGAAGCACCACCACACGTATGAAAGCTACCAAAAATCATGAAAACTGCCAAAATCATCGGAATCGCAATCCTGATTCTCGTCGGCGTCGACCTGCTGCCCGCCACACGAGATACCTTGGCGTGGCACTTCGCCTCGTCTGGCGACCAGGCGCGGAACTACGCGGAGTATTTGGCCGCATGGCCGAGTGGACGGCACTCCGCCGAAGCGCGTTCACGCCACGATGAGCGTAGCTGGGCGGACGCGCAGGCGGGGAAGACGCTGGAGAGTTATCGCCAGTATGAACGAACGCATCCCAGCGGCGCGCATTTGGCGGATGCCCGCGCTCAAATCGAGGATTTGACGTGGCGGCAGGCCAGCGACACGGGCACCGTTGGATCCCTGCAAGCCTACGCCGAGACGTATCCCGAGGGGAAGTTCGTTACGGAGGCGCAGTCACGGATTGAGGATTTGGCGTGGCGGCAGGCCAGCAGCACGAACACTATCCGATCCCTGCGGGCCTACGCCGAGGCGTATCCCAAAGGGAAATTCCTTACGGAGGCGAAGTCCCGGCAGCTTGCGTTGCGGACGGACGACGCGCCCTGGACGATGGCGCTTCAGAAGGGCACGAAGACGGCGCTGGACGACTTTCTGAGCGAGTTTCCAGGGCATGCGAAGGAAGCCGACGCCAGGCAGGCCATCCAGGACATTACCGAAGGGCGAGACATCGTTGACCTGCTCGCCGAAAAGAAGATCGAGATTCAGGCACAGGGAAGCGGCATCCAGAGCGTGCGTGTGCGTATCCGGCGGCTCGTTCCTTATCCTCTGAGCATCCGCGTTCCCGTCGGCAGCTACTTCGTTTCCGCAAGGCAGTCCGCTCAGAACATGGTCACGACTGCCGAGAGCAAGGTCAGGCTCACGACAGGCGAGTGGCAGAGTATTTCCGTGCCGGCTGCCTGTGCCAACAGACCGAAAGACATTCCGGGCAGCCAGGACTCGTTCACGGTTCGACGCTCGCCGCATCAGAAAGAGTTGGTCCGCCTGATGCCGCTTTTGGACAAGGCAAGCGTCCCCTACGCCACCCGGCAGGCCGCGGTTTGGATCGTGACCGACAACGCCTCGTATTCCGACCTTGGCATATTGGTCTCCAGACCACAGTTTCAGCCCTTTGGCGGCACGCGAACGATTCGTGAGGCGGAGACCGCGCGAGCCATGAAGATTTGCGCCGAGGCGGGCATCGACATCACGCGCAAGCGGATCTGGTCCGACCGGCGGACCATCCTGCGCGGTCTCAGTGACGCCGATTTGAAGAAATGGCTGGAGGAAAAACGGTGAGACACCAGCGATCACAGAGGTCTTGAGGCATGGCCGCGCGCTTCCATCATTCGCTCGATTTCGATGGCGGCCACTTGATTCCCTTGCTCATTTGAGGAGCATCCATCATGAAGACATCGCGATATTTTCTTGCCCATTTTAGAGTTTTTGTCGTGCCATCGCGCATCAACTTACCAGGAGTCACCACCATGCCGCGCTTGCTCCTCGCTGCGTTGTTCGCACTCTGTTTGTCCGCCTGTGCGGAGCATTTTCCAAAGCAGGCAAGAACCATTAATTGCCCAGTCGGCGGCACAACCTGTGTTGACGACCTGGGAAACATCTACACGCATCTGAACCCAGACAACCTCTTGCGTGTAGGTGATGGAAAAATCTGCACTATTTACCGAGGTAGTAACACCTTTTCATGCCGGTGAAACTCTTTGCGCCTGTTCCGGGACGGCCCTGGAGGGTGGCGGAGAAGACATGCGGTCTACAATGGGGTCAGTGATATTGGCATTTTGAACAGAAAAAAAGTATATGGAAACACAGCAAGGATAAAACCAAATGTCACTGACTTCTTATTGGACCCATAGTTGAGATTTAAAAGGAGAGAAAACATGACACGAAGCAAATTTGTTTTCCAATCAGTATTTGCAATCATTTGTGTAGCTCTTGTTATGCTTTTGGCGGGATGCGACAAAACAAGCAAGTTGACATTTGAAGAGTATGTCGACTGGTTCAAAAAATGCGGGTATGCCACACTTACACTCACATCCCAATTTGATGATTTCTTCCGCAGTCAATTAGGTGGTGGCAAAAGGTTCATGCCTGTTTTCAGCGGAGATATGCGAGATAGTCAAGACGCCGTATTGGTTGAGTTCGCATCGGAAATAGATTATAACGCCGTTTATAGAGTAGCCGGTAAGAGACTGCTCCGAAATGGTATGGTCGGGATTGTTGCTTTCAAGGATGACCCTTATTTATCTGCCGCATTTTCTGCATTTAAGGATGCGGGAAAAGACGTTAGTGCAAAAAATTATGCTATCGTAGCGAAAAATACTGCAACAACAAAAAGCAATGAAATTTTTAACTCCATCATAGCAAAATATAAAGACAATGGATTTAAGGTTGATATAGTCAGCGATAAATCTTCAATTGCATCTTTAAAAAATGGAATGGGTGGCGGCATACGTTTTGCTTTTATTTACAGCAAATCGGACATTAAAGATGAGCAAGCGTTGCTTATTGAATACACCGAAGGCGACTTAAAATTCGGTAATATGCCTCCTGCTCTAAATCCCCCGGCATTATTTCACGGCAATTCCAAATATAAACGTGGACGCGTGTGTCTTTGGCCACTACCGGAGCACAAAAGTTCCGATGTCATTGACTTTTGGATGAAACAATAAGAAGAATTTCCGGGTTGGAGGATGAAATTCGTAATAAGCCGGTTTTTGGTTTCCCTTGCAACTTACTAAAAAGGGACATGGTTATCTCGTCAGGTCGACGAAGAATGCTTGTCGACCGACTTATAGTTAGCAGCGGCGATTTGGGAACGGGAATCAAGTTTTTTTGTCCAGAGTGGAAAAACAAGGAAAATCATCAAGTGATCCTGAAGGAATCACTCCGCAATCAGAGCAATAAAAAGCTAATCTCATGCGCGTTATCGACACTGGAAAGCTCCCCGTCCTGTCCGCCGAAATCTTCGTGATTCCGCTGGAGGCGAACCGCTTCCTCATCTACGCGCCGCTGCGCCGTGCCGCCTTCGTCGGCAACGCCGGGGTGGTGAATTTCCTCGCCGATCTCAAGGGAGGGCGGGTGGAAGGATGCGGAGATGGCGGAAATGACGATGAGACGCTCGAATTCCTGCGCCGCCTGGAAATCGTCGATGCCGGGCCGGAGACGCCGCCGCATGAAGTCTTTCCCGACGAACCCGAACCGACTTCCGTCACGCTCTTTCTCACCACCGCCTGCAATCTGCGCTGCGCGTACTGCTATGCCGCCGCCGGGGAGGGCCGGGCGCGACACATGTCCCTGGAACTCGCGCGGCGCGGTGTCGATTTCGTCGTCGGCAACGCCCTCCGGCGCGGCGAGGATCACTGCGAAGTCAATTTCCACGGCGGCGGCGAGCCGACGCGCAACTGGCCGACGCTCACGGCAACGCTTGCCTACGCCCGCCGCCAGGCCGAGGCGCGCGGCTTGAAGCTCACCGCCTACCTGGCGACCAACGCCGTCTTCTCCGCAAGGCAGCTCGACTGGATCGTCGCCCACATCGACGGGGCGAGCGTCTCCTGCGACGGGCTGCCGGAAGTGCACGACGCCAACCGCGTCACCCCCGCCGGACAAGGCTCCAGCGCCAGCGTACTGCGCGCGCTGCGGCGCTTCGACGCGGAGAATTTCGCCTACGGCATCCGCATGACCGTCACCGCCGCGGCGATCCCGCGTCTTGCCGATTCCGTCGAATACCTCTGCGCCAACTTCCATCCGGGGCAGATCCAGGCGGAACCGGCGTACCAGATCGGACGCGGGGCGCTCGCACCGTCGGCGGAGACCGAAACCTTCGTCGTCGCTTTCCGCGAGGCGCAGGGACGGGCGCGCCGATATGGGCACGAACTTACCTTCTCGGCAGCGCGAGCCGGCACGCTGACCGACCATTTCTGCGCGGCGACGCAGGACCTGTTCGCGCTCACCCCCGACGGTTCCGTCTCGTCGTGCTACGAAGTTTTCGACGAGTCCAGCCCGCGCGCGCCGATCTTCCTCTACGGCGCGGCGGACGGCAAGGACGGCTGGCGTTTCGACCGGGAGAAAATCGCCTTCCTGCGCCGCCAGACCGTGGACCGGCGCGCGTACTGTGCCGGCTGCTTCGCCCGCTGGTCGTGCGGCGGCGACTGCTATCACAAGGCGCTCGTCGTGCATGGCGAGGGCGAGTTCGCGGGAACCGAGCGCTGCGACATCATCCGCGAACTGACCAGGGACCAGATCCTGGCGTACATCGCCGAGGCCGGCGGCGTGTTCTGGCACGGGATGCCCGAAGCGGTCGCCGCCACCATCGAAAAATGCGCCTGTGTCTCCTGCGCCGAGGGTGAAAACCCGCCGCGCGTGCCGCTTTTCGTGTGACGAGAATTGACTTTGTGGAGGATTCAAGCATGAAGATACCGCGCTTTGAACTGACCCGCGTCCGTGAAGACGGCACGCAAGAGCCGCCGCGAATCGTCCCGGTGATGCAGCTCCCGTAGGACACGCAGACCGACCTGCGCGGCTTTCTTGGCGCGGCGCTGATGGCCGGGGCGGCGCTGGTGGTCGCTTCGTGCGCGGAGGAGGCGGAGCCGGCAAAAACCGACGAGAACGCGAAAACGCCGTCCGACCCGTGCCAGGATGGCCGCGCGCATGAAGGCGGTGTGAACGGTCTGGCGATCAGCCCGGACGGGAAGCTGCTGGCCTCGGGAGGCAAGGACAAGACCGTCAAACTGTGGAGCCTGCCGAATGGCGCTTGGTGAAAACGCTGAAAGGGCATGGTGAATGGGGGTTCCTTGTCGCCATTGGTCCGGATGGAAAACTGCTGGCCTCGGGAAGTAGGGATGGGACCGTCAAACTGTGGAGTCTACCCGACGGCGCCCCGATGAAAACGCTGCAAGGGCATGGCATTCATGTGTCCGTCGCCATCAGCCTGGATGGAAAACTGCTGGCCTCAGGAGACAGAGGCGGCTCCATCCGCCTGTGGAGCCTGCCCGATGGTAAACCCCTTGGCTGCCTAATCGACCTCGCCGCGTCTCCCGACAAGGTGAAGGGTTCGACCTATACGGTCACGGATGCCGTGACCGGGCAAACCCTCACCTATACCCTGCCCTGCGGCTCGCCGATCCCATCCGGCGCGACCTGCGCGTGCAATTGCGTGCCGGGGAACATATGTCAATGCGTTGGGGTTGGTGGCGGCGGCAGCAGCAGGGGCAGCGGCGGAGGCAGGGGCGGTTATCGTTGCATCTGCATGGCTGTCCGCTGCCGCTGAAAAATTCCGTCCAGGATCGTCGCATTGGCCAGGGAAACGGGAAGTCTGTGGCTTCGGGGTTTCCTGAACTACTGGCCGCTGAGCAGCAGGGGATTTTCATGGAGACACGGCCAGAAAAAAACCAGATGACTCCGACATCTCCGGCCCGTCTCCGACCTCGGAACCACGTTCCAACCCAGCGCGGTCTCCAGGCAAATGAGAACAGGTTGGCAACCTCCTGCGCGGCTTCGTTGGTTTGCAGGCCGAAACGGGCCAGTCCGTAGCCGACCGTGCTGCTCATTGATCAGACCGAACCCGGCCGCAACGCTGTTCAAGCCTGTTTTTTGCCGAGCCCGGCAAACGAGCGGTTGATCCGCTCCAGGCGGCCGGCGATGTTCAGCAGACCCTGTGAGGCGCGGTCGGTAACATTGATAATAACGATGCTTGCGGCGGGCGCGGCCATATGCTTAAATCAACGCGTAGACACTTCGAATAAAATTGATCAATTTCTTCAGTACCTGGATACGCCCATCGCGCCGAAAAATGCGCGCGACGCGCCCGCGGTTCTTCTGTGGCTCGTGGCCGTGCTGGCGGCGCGAACGGTAAAAATCCTGTCCATTCCGTTCCTCTTCGGCGCTGGCTGCGCGTACTTGGCGTTTTCCAGTGGTCGTTTCATTTTCGGCAGTCTCTTTGTCTTTTTGACGTATCGCTACGGCAAATGGCTTTTCGGCTCGGCCGGCGATTGCCTTTCGTCTCTCTTCTGATTATCTGGCCAGGCCACGAACGATCTTTTCCGCTTTGCGCCGCCAGAAGGCCATTTCCGACAGGGGCATGTTCCAGATTTCCGACGGCGGGAAATGGAAAACGAAGGCGATCAGGACGGCGGCGTTGGAGACGTCTCCGTCTCCTGCCCCAAAAAACCGCTCAGCGCCTCCGCGACTTTCATGGCATCCCGCGCGGAAAGCTTGTCGATCGCCGATGGCGGCCAGCCGGAGACGGCAGCGGCGAGGTCGAGCAGCGCGCCCATGGTCAGTTGGCGGTCAACCGGCAGGGGACGCAGATGGCGCGCCGTGGGTTCGGCGAGGATGCGCTCGGTCAGGTCCTCGATTTTTTGCTGCCGGGCCGTGATCGCCGTCGCCATCCGTTCCGCCTTGTCGTTCATGCCCGGTGCGATGGCCATTCCCGGCGCATCGCAAGGCGCGATTGGAAATGGAGGTTCTCTCCACTTTTCATTACCCACATCGGACGGAAAATGCTTACCGATGCTTCGCGGCGCGAATTATCATCCGCCTTTCGTCCTCTCCTGTTGTCTGCCTTCCGTATGTGGAAATCAATCGTGGCCGTCGCTGCCGGGGCGGCGCTGGGCGCGTTGTTGCGCTGGCAGCTCGGCAACCGGCTGAATTCCCTGTTTCCCTTTGTTCCGCCGGGGACGCTGGTGGCGAATCTGATCGGCGCTTATCTCGTCGGATTGGCTATCGCTTTCTTTTCGTTCCATCCCGCCCTGCCGTCGGAATGGCGCCTGCTGGTCATCGCCGGTTTTTGCGGCGGACTGACGACGTTCTCGACGTTTTCGGCGGAAATCGCCGCCCTGCTCCAGCAGGAACAGTGGCTCTGGGCCGCGGGCGCGGTGACGGGACACGTGGCCGGCTCGCTGCTCATGACCTTCGCCGGCATGGCGACCGTGGCGGTCGTCCAGCGATTTTGGTGAAGGCAGGCATGACCAAGTCCGTCCCTCTCGCGTTTTTCGTGCTTTCCGTGCTTTTCATCTCGTCGATCGGCCCGGCGGCCGCGCGGGTACGGGAAGAAACGGACGCGGCAGGCGCGCCGGTCTCGCTGGCCGATCTGACGCGCGCCAAAAGACGCCATCAAGGCAGACGGGTGCGCATCGACGAACCGCTGACGGTGTCGCAGGCCGGCGCCGGCCGTTTGATCCTGTCCGCCAGCGGACGCCTCGAAGAGCCTGTCAACCGCCATCCCTTCGGCAGCCCGGAGGCCCGGCGCGTGGCCGAAGGCAACGTGCGCCGCTGTATCGTGCTCGAGAACGGCGCAAGGATTCAGCGCGCCGCCGGGTCCAGGCCCTATCGCGCCGGCGACGTGGTGAGAGGCGTCACCGGCGTGGTCGGTCCGGGCCCAGCGGCATGGGACGGCCGCACCGTCTGCGCGACCCGCCTTCGTTCGACGGCTGTGCCCGAGCTCGTCCGCGCCAGGCCGCGTCCGCCCGTGCCGGCCGTCGGCGGCACGCTCAAGGTCGCCGCGTTCAACGTACGCAACTACTTCAC
>JAITIQ010000075.1 GCA_031279425.1 Accumulibacter sp. | reverse complement strand
GCAATCCGGAGGACAGAGGACAGAAAACAGTCAGTTTGCGGCTGCGCCGAAGGAAGGCATCGATTGCCGCGTCGCGCAGCCCGAGTCATGACGAGCGCGATGTGTCATGCGCATTGGTTTGTCAATCTGCTCTAATATGGGATACCCCGAGTCAATCTGCTATAACAGACTACAACGGCGACCGGCGCTGGACCAGCGGCGACCAGCCATGGTCGAGCGGTCCGCTGCCCGCGCCGGTGCGCACCGGCGCGCCGGCGCGCAGGGCTTCCCATACGTAGTCCCGGGCGCGTGCCACCGCTTCCGGCAAGGACGCGCCCAGGGACAGATGGGCGGCGATGGCGGAAGACAGCGTGCAGCCGGTGCCATGCGTATTCGCGGTCTCGATGCGCGGCAATGCCATCGCCCGTCTTTCGCCGTCCGCGGTGAGCAGGAGATCGGTCACTGTCTTCCCGGGCAGATGCCCACCCTTTACCAACACGGCGCGCGCCCCCAGCGCCATGAGATCGAGCGCCGCGGATTCCATGTCCTCCAGGGTGCGCAAGGCGCGGCCGACCAGCAGCGACGCTTCGTCCAGATTGGGCGTGAGCAGATCGACGCGCGGAAAAAGTTCGCGCACGAGCGCCTCGACGGCCGGCGTCTCGATCAACACCGCGCCACTGGTGGCCACCATGACCGGATCGAGCACCACGTTCGTCAGGGCGTGGCGATCGATCGCTTGAGCCACGACGGCGACGGTCTCGGGCGCGTGCAGCATGCCGATCTTGACGGCATGCGCGCCGATGTCCTCGATCACCGCGTCGATCTGGTCGCGCAGCATCGCCGGCGGGACGCCATGGATGGAGCGCACGCCGAGGGTATTCTGCGCGGTCAGCGCGGTGATCGCGGTCATGCCGTAGCAACCCAGCGCGGCGAAGGCCTTGAGATCGGCCTGGATGCCGGCGCCGCCGCCGCTGTCCGAACCGGCGATGGACAACACGCGGCGGTATTCGCAATGGAACGCCTCGTTCATGATGCTTGCCTATCGCATCTCGAACTCGAAATCGGCCGCCACCCGCCCTTCGACGATCACCTCCAGCCGGCGCGGTCCGGGCGGTTCCCGCGGGCCGACCGACCATTCCCCGAAAATGCGTCCATCGACCGGGACGAGCTGCCGCTGGCTGACCTGGTTGCGCCGCTCCGCCGGAATCAACAGCATCGTTCCCGTCGCCGATTCCGTGCGCGCTTCGGCGGCCCGGTTTGGCAACAGATACTCCTCGCGCACGCCCACCGAGCGCGGAGCATCCTTGAGCTCGATCATCCAGCCGTACCGCTGTCCCTCGCGGCGTGGAACGACGGCGGCCGGCGCGAAAACCACCCGCTGCGGGTCGCTGGCGTCAAACAGCCCGAATTCCGCCGCGACGACCTCGAAAGCCAAGGCGTCGGCGCCGGCGAAAAGCAGCCATGCGCAAAAAAGCAGGAGCGAAACGGGGGAAAGGCGCATTCTCCGCCCGACTCGATTGGTGACGAACCTCGCTTGTTCCCGAGGACGGGGATGCGATGGAATGAAATCATCATGAACCTCCTTCAACACGGAGGAAAACAAAATGATCCCGAGAACGGCCATGTCCTCTGCGTCCGCCGCGGTTTTCAGAATGATGTTCTCCATGATCTCCGTGTTCTCCGTGTCGAAAGAGTCTGCTTTCAGGGCCTCGCGCGCCCTCTCGTGAGCCGGACCCGGTTGCTGATCAGATCTTTCATTTCCCGCGTTCGCCGACCGCCGCCACGAAAATGCCGGCCAGCAGCAGGACAAACCCCGCGGCCTGGATCGGCGCGAACGACTCCCCGAAAATGAGCCAGGCGAGGAGCGCGCTGCCCACCGGCTCGCCCAGGGTGACCACCGCGACGAAGGTCGGCGAAACGTAGCGCAGCGACCAATTGTACGTGGTATGGCCGAGCAACTGCGGGATCAGCGCCAGCGCCAGCGCCACGAGATACGCTGCGGCTCCGTAGCCGGCCAGCGGAATGCCGCCGGCCCGGCAGGCCAGCACCAGGAACAGCGCGGCGACGCCATAGGCCAGCCAGACGTAGGGCAGGAGTGGCATGCCCGCGCGCAGCCGGCGGCCGACCAGGAGATAGGCCGAGAAGCACCAGCTTCCCGCCAGCGCCAGGCCGTTGCCCAGCATGGCATCACTTCCCGCCGCGCCGGTACGTCCGTCGCTCCAGAAGATCAGCAGGCTGCCCGACAGGGATACGGCGATGCCCGCCACGGTCGTGCGGCTCGGCGTTTCATTGAACAGCGCGAGCGAGGCCAGGGCGATCCACACCGGATTGGTCGTCACCAGCGCCGTGCTGCTGGCCACCGAGGTGTATTCGAGCGAACTGATCCAGGCGGCGAAATGCAGGGCCAGGAAAAACCCCGCGCCGCCCGCCAGCGACATCTGGCGCCGGTCGAGGGCCAGCAGCGACCGGCGCGACAACCCCCGCCAGGCGAACGGCGTGACGAGCAGCGCCGCCAGCCCCAGACGCATGGCGGCGACCGCCAGCGAAGGCAGGCCGTAGCCTTGAGCGAAGCGCGCGAGGATCGCGCCGAAGGAAACCGCCACGAGGCCGACCCCGAGCACGGCAAAGGGGAGCCAGCGGGGCGGTTGCGAAGCGCCGGCTTCCAGCCGGCCAGGGGGAGAAGCAACGATGCCAGCCGAAGGACGGCGCTCCATCTCACCTTGTCCTTGCGCTCTGCGCCCATCCCGCCTGGAGCGGATTGTTTTCGACATGGGCGACGGCGGCGGTCGAATGTTCATCGCTCCGGATAGGGCGGGCGAAACATTCGCGTTGCCAAAATTCGCCGGCCCGGCCCATGCGCCGATGAATGGCATTGGCCGTCTCCATCCTCTTTCCGCGCAGGGAGGCGCGTCTGGCCTCGTTGTTGGCGATGGCGGCCCGAGAGCGGCCCAGCGTCACCGTGCTGGCGCGCAGGCTGGTGAGCAGTTGCTGTCGATGGGTGTACTGCGCATTGAGCCGCGCCAGATCAGCCTGCGGCATTTGGGCCGCGTCTTTGATCGTCTTGCCCAGGGCCGATTGCTGCGCTTTCAGATTCTTGGTAACGTCGGCCACGCGCTGCATGACGCCTTTCAGGTTGCCGAACACGGCGAACGCGCTGCCTGCTTTCGCGCCGATGCCGATCATCAAGGAAAGTTTGCTTGCCATTTTCCTGTTTTTTCCCATGCTGCCGCCATGAAAAAGCAGAACTGCTTCGCCGATCTCGAAGACGCGCTGGATGACGAGAATCTATGGTGGGCGCTCGCCATCCTGCTCAACCTCGTCGCCTTCCTCGTCATCTGGGCCTGTACCGGTCCGTTCTGGGGCTCGCTCATCCTGACACTGGTAAGCTCGTGGTTTTTCGGCGGCGTTCCGGTGTTTCTCCTCGCGGTCGTTTCCGCGATCTTCGCCCGCCGCGATTACGACGCCTGATCCAGAAGACAGAAGACAGTAATTTTTGCGGGCGCGAAGCGCCCGGTAACTGACTGTCTTCTGTCCTCTGTCCCGGTTTTCCCAGGTTTCGATCAGGACATGCCCGGGAACGCCGCGTTCTGGAACGCCGGTTTCCAGCGGGCATCGCGCCTCCACCCTTGGCCGGCTGGAAGCCGGCCCCCCCTTGAAAAACCACTCCTTGGGCGCCTTCAGCACGGCGCGCTCCGCTGCCCGCCCTCCAGATACGCCGCCCTGACTTCCGCGCTGGCCAGGAGGTCGCGGCCGGAGCCGCTCATGACGATGCGGCCGTGCTGCAGAACATAGCCGCGGTGCGCCACGCGCAAGGCGTGATGGGCGTTCTGTTCGACGAGCAGGATGGTCACGCCGTGCTCCTCGTTGAGTTCGCGCAGGGTGTGGAAGATTTTCTTGATGTACAGGGGCGCGAGACCCAGCGAGGGTTCGTCGAGCAGGAGCAGCTTGGGCCGGGCCATCAGGCCGCGGGCGATGGCCAGCATCTGCTGCTCGCCGCCCGACAGCGTGCCGGCGCGTTGTTGCAGGCGTTCCCTCAGCACGGGGAACAGCGCGTACATGCGGGCAAGCTCGGTTTCCCGGTGGTCCGCATCGGCCGTCGCCGCGCCCATCAGCAGGTTCTCCAGCACCGTCATGCGCGGGAAGACGCGCCGTCCCTCGGGCACCAGCGAGATGTCGCGCCGGGCGATGAGGTGTGTCGGCAGGCGCGAGATATCCTCGCCGTCGAAGACGATGCTCCCGGACGAGATGCGCGGCTGGCCGAACAGGGACATCAGCAGGGTCGACTTGCCGGCGCCGTTGGCGCCGATCAGGGTGACCACCTCGCCCACCCGCACCGACAGGTCGATGCCGCGCAGGGCGTGGATGGGGCCGTAATGGACGTGCACCCCGGCCAGCCGCAGCATCACGCCGCTTCCTCGTCGGCCCGCTGCCGGGCCCATGTCTTGGCGGGCGGCTCCGGGACGCTCTCGTCTTCCTCGCCGAGGTAGGCGGCGATCACCTGCGGGTCGTTCCGGATCTCCGTCGGCGTGCCTTCGGCGATCCTGCGCCCGTAGTTGAGCACGCAGATGTGGTCGCACACGTTCATCACCACGCTCATGTCGTGCTCGATGAGCAGCAGAGTCAGCCGTTCCTCGGCGACCAGGCGCAGCAGGAGTTCGTTGAGTTCGCCCGATTCGCGCGGGTTGAGTCCCGCCGCAGGTTCGTCGAGGCACAGCAGCAGGGGATCGACGCACAGCGCGCGGGCGATCTCCACTCGCCGCTGCAGGCCGTATGGCAGGGAGCCCGCCGGCGTGTCGGCGTGCTCGATGAGGCCCAGGCGATCGAGCCAGCCGGCCGCCCTGGCGAGGGCGTCTTCCTCGGCGCGACGGTACGCCTTCCTGCCGAACAGGCCGGCCAGCGAGAAGAAGGAAGCCCGCTGCAGGACGTTGTGCTGCGCGACGAGGAGGTTTTCCAGCACGGTCATGCGCGCGAAGGTGCGGATGTTCTGGAAGGTGCGCACGACCCGCGCCCGGCGCGCGACCTCGTGGCTGGGCAGGGTCTCCAGGCGCAGGACGCCGAGCTGCGGATGGTGGAGGCGGATGCCGCCGGCGCTCGGCCGGTAGAAGCCGGTCAGGCAGTTGAACAGGGTCGTCTTGCCGGCGCCGTTGGGGCCGATCACGCCGGTAATGCGACCCGCCGGCACTTTCAGCGACAAGTCGTCGATGGCCGCCAGGCCACCGAAGCGCATGCTCAGGCGCTCGACGGAAAGGAGCGCGGGGGGCGTCCCGGCCGCGCTAGACACGGCGATCCTTTGCCGCGAGGCGCAAGGTGGGTTCGCGCTGCGCCAGGATGCCGCCCGGACGCCAGATCATGATCAGGATCATCGCCGCGCCGAACAGCAGCATACGGTATTCGGCGAAGTCGCGTCCGATCTCCGGGAGCAGCACCAGCACCAGCGAGGCCAGCACGACGCCGAACTGACTGCCCATGCCGCCCAGGACGACGATCGCCAGGATGATCGCCGATTCGTTGAAGGTGAAGGATTCGGGCGAGATGAAGCCCTGCCGCGCGGCGAAGAAGACGCCGGCGACACCGCCCAGCACGGCGCCCAGGGCGAAGGCCGAGAGTTTGATGTGGGTCACGTTCATGCCCAGCGCGCGGCAGGCGATCTCGTCCTCGCGCATGGCTTCCCAGGCGCGTCCGATGGGCAGGCGGCGCAGGCGCAGGACGAGCGCGTTGGTGAGGAGCGCGAGCATCAGGATGACGTAGTACAGGAAGAGGATGCGGTGCATCGGGGAAAACTCCAACCCGAAGAAGGCGGCGAAGGTCGGCGCTTCGCCCGGCGGCGCGAAGGGCAGGCCGAAGAAGCTCGGCCGCGGGATCTGCGAGATGCCGTTCGGCCCGCCCGAAAATTCCGCCCCGTTGAGCAGCACGACACGGATGATTTCGCCGAAGCCGAGCGTGACGATGGCCAGATAGTCGCCGCGCAGGCGCAGGCTCGGCCAGCCGACCGCCAGACCGAATACGGCGGCGATCAGCGCGGCGACCGGCAGGGCTTCCCAGAAGCCCCAGCCGAAGCGGGTCGAGAGCAGCGCGTAGGCATAGGCGCCGACCGCGTAGAAGGCGGCGTGTCCCATGTCCAGCAGGCCGGCCAGTCCGACCACCACATTGAGGCCCCAGCCGAGCATGACGTAGATCAATACGGTCGTCGCCGTGTCGATGACGTAGCGGTTGTCGGAGAAGACGAGCGGCAGCGCGAGCGAAATGCCGAAGGTCAGCCAGGCAAGCGCTCCGGGCAGACGACCTCCGGGCGCCGGTCGCGCGGCGGTTCCGGTTGAATCGCTCCGGGCGCGTGTCCTGCGCGTCCTGAGCCGGTCGAGGCCGTAGCGCAGCAACCATCTTCCGCAGAAGACGGCGATGACAAAGACGGCGAGCCACGGCCAGCGTGTCTGTACCCGCAGGGCGCCGCCCTGGTCGACGGTGGTCAGGCCGATCATCGGAATGCCGAGCAGCAGCGCGATGGCCGCTGCCGCCGCCGCGTCTCTGCCGCGTTCCGCCAGAGTGGCCGGCATCAGACTTTCTCCACTTCGGGCCGGCCCAGGAGTCCGGAGGGCCGAAACAGGAGCACCAGGATGAGGATGCTGAAGGTGGCCACGTCCTTGTATTCGGCCGACAGGTAGTTGGACCAGAAGGCTTCGATCAGGCCGATGATCAGTCCGCCGAGCATGGCGCCCGGCAGCGAGCCGATGCCGCCCAGCACCGCCGCCGTGAAGGCTTTGATGCCGGCGACGAAGCCGATGTAGAAATCGATGACTCCGTAGTACATGGTGACCAGCACGCCGGCCACGGCGGCCAGCGCCGCGCCGAGCATGAAGGTGAGCGAGATGGTGCGGTCGACGTCGATGCCGAGCAGCGCGGTCATGGTGCGGTCCTGTTCGCAGGCGCGCTGCCGGCGTCCGAAGGAGGTGCGCTGGATCAGCCAGGTGAAGGCCGCCAGCAGCGCCACCGTCACCAGGACGATGAGTATCTGTGAATACGACAGGCGCGCGGTGAAGCCGTCGACGGTGAGCAAATCCACGCCGCCGGTGATCATCGGCGGGATCGGTTTGACCCGCGCGCCCTGGGTGAGCTGCACCAGGTTCTGCAGGAAGATCGACATGCCGATCGAGGAGATGAGCGGCACCAGCCGGGCCGAACCGCGCAAGGGCCGGTAGGCCACGCGCTCCACCGCCCAGCCGTATACCGAGGTGAACAGCACCGCCAGCGCCAGCACGACGAACAGGGCCAGCGCCACGGAATGCACGCCGAAGGCCGCGAGCAGCGTGAAGCCGGTGACCGCGATGAAGGCGCTGACCATGTAGATGTCGCCGTGCGCGAAATTGATCATGCCGATGATGCCGTAGACCATCGTGTAGCCGATGGCGATCAGCCCATACACGGCGCCGAGCGTCAGTCCGTTGATCAGTTGCTGCAGGGCCAGCGCCATGAATCGTTCCTTGGAAGTTATTCTAGAAATACGGACGGCGCCGCTCTGATCTCCTCGCCCCCCGCAGGAGGGAGAGGGTGGCCGAAGTTAAGAGTGAAAACAAACTGAATAGAATCAATTTCATCACGTGAACTCCGTTCTACTTATCCATCAATCAGTTCGAATGTCACGCTGGTGTCTCCGGTACGTTTGAATACTTCGACGCCAGAATCAATACGCCCGATTTTTTGCAGGCTGCTGATACGCTCCCCGTTTTGTTCGTACATGATCACGAAGCTGTGTCTGGGTGTCCAATACACGATGTCACCCACTTCATAGCCGCTTGTCCCGGCTTCATTGGCGGGCAGCGCATCGGGGAAGCGGTAACACATCTCGCGGCTGTATAAGTCCATCATGGGGATGGTCAGTGGAAACTTGGTAATGAGCGCCCTTGAGGTCGCGTTATCCAAAAAGCTTGCAGTCAGAACATATTCTCCTGCCGTCACTTTCACCTTGATGTCCTTGGGTTCCGCAGCAATGGCTGAAGACGGCATTATGGCCATAAACGCAACTGTGAGTAAAAAGGCTTTCAACACAGCAATCTCCTTATGTCAGATCAACTGGATGAAGCCCATATCAAACTCCTCGCAATGACGATTGGTTTGACAGGAGCCTCATCCAGTTGATTTGCCATAACCTGGGAGCGCGGGCGTCCCGTCCGCAAAAGAAAATCACCAAGCGGGCGAGGACGCCCGCGCTCCCAGGTCCGGCAACCGGGGGCATGGCGGACGAACGCGGCGGGAAAGCGCGCTGGCGGAGCGCAAGGCCGCGAATCATTCCTCTCCCCCATTGTCCAGCGACATCAACAGGGCGTTGCCGCCGGACGCGGTCGTATCCACCGACAAGGTCCGCTCGCAGGCGAAGCGATACAGATAGTGCGGCCCGCCGGCCTTCGGCCCGGTGCCGGACAGTCCCTCGCCGCCGAACGGCTGCACGCCGACCACCGCGCCGATGATGTTGCGGTTTACGTAGGTGTTGCCGACGTGCAGGCGCCGGATGATGCGCTCGACCGTCTCGTCGATGCGGCTGTGGATGCCCAGCGTCAAGCCGAACCCCGTGCCGGCGACGGCTGCGCAGACCTCGTCCAGCGCGTCGGAACGCCAGCGCACGATGTGCAGGATCGGTCCGAACACCTCGTGCTCCAGGCGCGAGATGTCGTCGATCTCATAGACGCGCGGCGCGAAGAAGCTGCCGTGCCCGGTCAGCTCCTCGTCGAGCTCGCAGGCGCAGACCGGCGTGGCGAAGCCGTCCAGCCTGCGCACGTGACGCTCCAGCAGGTGGCGCGCCTCGTCGTCGATCACCGGCCCCACGTCGGTGCGGATGTCGACCGGGTTGCCGATGCGCAGCGTCTGCATGGCGCCGCACAGCATCGTCGTCACCTTGTCGGCGATCTCCTCCTGCAGGAACAGCACGCGCAAGGCCGAGCAGCGCTGGCCGGCGGAGTTGAAGGCCGAGCTCATGACATCGCGCACAACCTGCTCGGAGAGCGCCGAGGAATCGACGATCATGGCGTTCTGCCCGCCCGTCTCGGCGATCAGCGGCACGATCGGACCGGACTTCGCGGCCAGCGCCTGGGCGATCGCGCGCGCCACCGCGGTCGAGCCGGTAAAGGCGACGCCGGCGCAGTGCGGATGAGCCACCAGCGCCGCGCCGATGCGCCCGCCGCAGGGCAGGAAGGCCAGCGCGTCGGCCGGCACTCCGGCGGCGTGCAGGAAGCGCACGGCCCGAGAGGCCACCAGCGGCGTCAGGCTGGCCGGTTTGGCGACGACGGCGTTGCCGGCGGCGAGCGCGGCGGCAATCTGCCCGACGAAAATGGCCAGCGGGAAATTCCACGGGCTGATGCACACGAACACCCCGCGTCCGCACAGCGACAGCGTGTTGCGCTCGCCGGTCGGCCCGGGCAGGAGGATGGGCCCTGCGAATTTCTCGCGCGCCTGCGCGGCGTAGTAGCGGCAGAAATCGATCGCCTCGCGCACCTCGGAGACGGCGTCACCCTGCGTGCGCCCGCCCTCGCGCACGATCAGCGCCACCAGTTCCGGCAAGTGCCGCTGGAACAGGTCCGCCGCCCGGTCGAGGATCGCCGCGCGCTCGCCGGCGGCGGTATCCGACCAGCCGCGGAAAGCCGCCATGGCGCGGGTCATGGCCTCCTCCGCGTCTTCGCCGGTGGCTTCGGTAACGTAGCCGACCACGTCGCGCCGGTCGGCCGGCGCGCAAATCCTGCTGCTCCTGCCCTCGACCGGCTTGCCGCCGATCAGCGGGGCGGCTTCGTGCCGCTCCGCGGTACTGCGTTCGATGGCTCGGGCGAGATCGTCGAGCGTGGGTTTGTCGTTCATGTCCAGCCCTTCGCTGTTGGCGCGCGACGCGCCGAAGAGTTCGCGCGGCGGCACGATGCCGGGATGCGGCTTGACGGCGAGCGAGGCCGCCTTCTCCACCGGATCGGCGACCAGTTGCTCGACCGGCAGGCGTTCGTCGGCGATGCGGTTGACGAACGAGGAATTGGCGCCGTTCTCCAGCAGGCGGCGCACCAGATAGGCCAGCAATTCCTCGTGGCTGCCGACCGGCGCGTAGATGCGGCAGGCGCACCCCCATTTGCCCGGCCCGACGACTTCGTCGTACAGCTCCTCGCCCATGCCGTGCAGTCGCTGGTACTCCCATTCCCTGCTGCCGCCGGAAAGTTCGAAGACCGCCGCCAGCGTGTGCGCGTTATGCGTGGCGAACGCCGGGTAGAAGGCCGCCGGATCGGCGAAGATCCGCCTGGCGCAGGCGAGATAGGAAAGATCCGTATTCACCTTGCGGGTGAATACCGGGTAATCGGAGAGACCGCGCTCCTGCGCGGCCTTGATCTCGGCGTCCCAATAGGCGCCCTTGACCAGGCGCAGGGCGAAGCGGTGCCCGGAACGGCGCGCCAGCCCGGCGAGCCATTCGACGATCGGACAGGCGCGCTTCTGGTAGGCCTGCACGGCCATGCCCAGCCCGTCCCAGCCGGTGAGTTCCGGATCGAGCGCGAGGAATTCGATCAGGTCGAGCGAGAGCTCCAGGCGATCCATCTCCTCGGCGTCGATGGTAAACCCGATGTCGTATTTCCTGGCCTGCAGCGCGAGGGTTCTGACCACCGGCCACAGCTCCCGGCGCACGCCTTCCTCGTTCGCCACCTCGTAGCGCGGGTGCAGCGCGGAGAGCTTGATCGACACCGAAGGCGCCTCCAGCGCCGGCCGACCGCCCCCGGCCGCGCCGATCGCGTCGATGGCCATGGCGTAGAGTTCCGCGTAGCGGCGGGAGTCGGCGGCGGTGCGCGCCGCTTCGCCGAGCATGTCGAAAGTGTGACGGTAGCCATGCGCCTGTGCCGCGGCCGCGCGTTCGAGCGCTTCCTGGATGCTGCGCCCCATGACGAACTGCTTGCCCAGGATGCGCATCGCGGTGAGGACGGCCTGCCGGATGACCGGCTCGCCGACGCGCGTGATCAGGCGCTTCAGGGTGCCGCCCAGGTTCTTCTCGGCGTCGTCCAGATGCACGATGCGCCCGGTCAGCATCAGCGCCCAGGTACCGGCATTGACGAAAGTGCTGTGCGAGGCGCCGAGCCGGTTGACCCACTCGGTGTTGCCGATCTTGTCGCGGATCAGCCGGTCGACCGTGCCGCTGTCCGGGATGCGCAGCAGCGCTTCGGCCATGCACATCAGCACCACGCCTTCGCGCGAAGAGAGGTCGTAGGTGTTGAGGAAGGCGTCGATGCCGGTGGTCTTCAGGCGCTTCTCGCGGACCGTCTCGACCAGGGGTTTCGCTCGTTCGACAATGCGCTGCCGCTCTTCGGGCGTAAAGCGCGCCTTGCCGATCAGATCGTCGACGATCCGCGTTTCGTCGGCGCGATGAGCCTTGCGCAGCGCTTCGCGCAGCGCGTTGCCGTCCGCTGGATTCATGTTTTCCCTGAAGGCAGGTCTTGGGAGGAAGGTCCGTCATTCCGGCGATGATGCGGGAAGGACGGGTCGGCAGGCGCCCCGGCGGCGCGCGCCGGGGCCGGTGGAATTCACTGGCTCACGTAGTCGTACTCGCCGTCCTTCCACTGATACACCACGAATCCGGGCTCCCTGTTGTTGCCCTTGGCGTCGAACGAGAGCCTGCCGATCACCGTGTCGAAACTGCCGTTGCGGACGGCTTTTTCCAGGTCGGCGTATTTCACGCTCCCGGCCTGTTCGGTAGCCTGGGCGAACAGCTGCATCGCCGCGTAGGCGACCAGCACGTAGCCTTCCGGCTCGACCTTGGCCTCACGGAAACGGCGGACGACGTCCGCCGCGCCGGGGTTCTTGCGTGGGTCGGGCGAGAAGGTGAACAGCACCCGGTTGGCCGCCGGCCCGGCCGCCGTCACCAGTTCGGCGTTGGTCATGGTGTCGCCACCCATCACGGTCAGGTCGAGCCGGGCCTGTTGCGCCTGGCGCAGGATCAGCGCGACTTCGGTGTGGTAGCCGCCGTAGGCCATGACTTCGATGCCCGCCGATTTCATTTTGCTCACCAGACTGGAATAGTCCTTCTCGCCGGCGGTGATCGATTCGCGCAGCGCGATCCGCACGCCCTTGGCCTCCATGGCCTTGGCCATTTCGTCGGCCAGGCCCTTGCCGTAGGCGCTCTTGTCGTCGACCACGGCGATTTTCCTGTCCTTGAATTTCTCGGCCAGATAGCCTCCGGCCACGATGCCCTGCTGGTCGTCACTGCCCATGATGCGGAAGAGGTTCGGCAAGCCGCGCTGGGTCACTTGCGGATTGGTCGATACCGTGACCATCGGTATCTGCGATTCGGCATAGACGTCGGAGGCCGGGATGGTCGAACTCGAACACCAGTGGCCGTGCATGAAGACGATCTTCTTGTTGACCATGGTGTTGGCCACGGACACGGCCTGTTTCGGATCGCAGGCGTCGTCGCCGATTTCGAGCTTGAGCTTTTCGCCGAGCACGCCGCCGCCGGCGTTGATGTCGGCAACGGCCATTTCCGCCCCCTTGCGGATCTGATCGCCCGCCGAAGCGTATTGCCCGCTCATCGGCCCGGCGATGGCGACCAGGTGCTCGGCGTGCGCCGCCGCGGCCAGCAGGGACAGCAGCCCACAGCCGGCGAGGAGAATTTTCTTGTCCATCGATGGAACTCCTGTCTCAGTGTGATTCGAAGCATGGAAAATCCCGGTCGCATCATCACGACGGGCGGCAACTCACGCGCAATGGGACCAACGCGCCACCGCTCCTTCAGCAATTCGCGTTCCAGACATTGCTCACTATGCAAAAAAATGGACAGTGATGCAAAAGCCCGGAGCTTCCAAGGGTTTCCTGCGCGCATTCCGGACGGAAACACGCTCGATCGGCACCATCTGTGTGCGCAGAAAGAGTCGAGCGCACCGAAAGGATGCGCTCACCTTGCCGGGCGGCCAGGCGTCACCGCCCGATCCACTCCGCCGCGTCCAGCGCGAAATACGTCAGTATCCCGTCCGCGCCGGCGCGCTTGAAGGCGACGAGAGCCTCCAGGGCGCAGGCTTTTCCGTCGATCCAGCCGTTTTGCCCGGCGGCCTTCAGCATGGCGTATTCGCCGCTTACCTGGTAGGCGTAGGTCGGCACGCGGAACTCGTCTTTCACCCGGCGAACGACGTCGAGATACGGCAGGCCCGGCTTGACCATCACCATGTCGGCGCCTTCGGCCAGGTCGAGCGCCGTTTCGCGCAGGGCTTCGTCGGAATTGGCCGGGTCCATCTGGTAGCTGTGCTTGCCGCCGCGGCCCAGGCTGGCCGCCGATCCCAGCGCGTCGCGAAAGGGGCCGTAGAAGCTCGAGGCGTACTTCGCCGAATACGCCAGGATGCGCGTGTGGATCAGGCCGGCTGCGTCGAGCGCCGCGCGGATGCGCCCGATGCGGCCGTCCATCATGTCGGAGGGCGCCACCACGTCGACGCCGGCGCGCGCGTGCGCCAGCGCCTGCTTCACCAGCGCCTCGATGGTTTCGTCGTTCTGCACGTAGGCGCGCGGATCGTCGGCGGCGATCAGCCCGTCCTGGCCGTGGCTGGTGTAGGGGTCGAGCGCCACGTCGGTGATCACGCCGAGTTCCGGGAACGCCTTCTTCAGCGCGGCCACCGCGCGCGGAATCAGGCCGTCGGGGTTCCAGGCTTCCTCAGCGCCGAACGACTTCTTTTGCGCATCGACGACCGGAAAGAGCGCCAGCGCCGGAATGCCGAGCCGGCATGCCCGTTCCGCCGTCCCGAGCAGGCGGTCGAGACTCTGCCGCTCGACGCCGGGCATCGACGCCACCGCTTCCACCCGGTCCTCCCCTTCGAGGACGAATACGGGATAGATCAGATCGTCGACGGTGAGCGCCGATTCGCGCATCAGGCGCCGGGAAAAATCGTCGCGGCGCATGCGGCGCAGGCGCGTCACCGGGAAACTCGCGTGATAGCCGTTCATGACTTGATTCCTTTCATTCAAAACCTGATTGAACCTGATTGAACCTCTTTCAACACGGAGATCACGGAGGCACGGAGAACACGGAGAAATCTCCTTGGCTTTGTTTTTGTTTCCGTCGTATTTGAAGATTCTTTGCTTTTCTCCGTGATCTCTGTGATCTCCGTGCTCTCCGTGTTGAAAGAGGTTCGCTTTTCAGGTTCGCTCCCCGCCGCGGTCAAGCGTTTTTTTGCGTCCGGGCGCTCCAGCCGATGGCCTTGCGCTTTCTCGGCCTCGCCGCCTTGCCCGGAGCGGCCGGCTTGCCGGTTTCCTCGGCGGCCATGCCCAGCCAGGCGCCGATCACCCTCCCGGCTTCCTCGATGCCGCTGCGCTTCAGGCTGGAGAAGAGCTGCACCGAGCAGCGATCGCCCAGGGCCGCGAGCGCCGCCTTCGTCTCGCGCATGGCCCGCGCCTGTTCGTTGCGCGTCAGCTTGTCCGCCTTGGACAGCAGGACGTGGATCGGCTTGCCGGTCTGCGCGAACCAGTCGATCATGCGCGCGTCGAGCTCGCTCAGCGGGTGGCGGCTGTCCATGATCAGCACCAGGCCGGCGAGCGCGGCGCGGCGCATCAGGTACGGCGCCAGCAGGCCCTCCCACTGGCCGCGGATCTCGGCGGGAGCCCTGGCGAAGCCGTAGCCGGGCAGATCGACCCAGTAGCGGCCGTTGCCGAGGCAAAAGTAATTGAGATGCCGGGTCCGCCCCGGCGTCTTGGAAACGAAAGCCAAGCGCGTATGGCCGGCGAGCGCGTTGATCGCCGACGATTTGCCCGCGTTCGAGCGGCCGGCGAAGGCGACTTCGCCCGTCGAATCGGCGGGCAACGCGGCGAGATCGGCGACCGTGACGTGGAATGCGGCGCGCGAGAAGAGGGACATTTCAGCGAGTCATCGCGCGCGTGCCGTCGGGCGTGCCGACCAGGCACACGTCGGCGGGACGCCGGGCGAAGAGGCCGTTGGTGACCACGCCGGCGATCTGGTTGATCCGCGTTTCCAGCTCGACCGGGTCGAAAATGCGCAGTCCCTGCACGTCGAGGATCAGGTTGCCGTTGTCGGTGACGAATCCGGCGCGCAGAACGGGCGTGCCGCCCAGCCCGGCCAGTTCGCGCGCGACGTGGGCGCGGGCCATGGGAATGATCTCCACGGGCAGGGGAAAGCGGCCCAGGTAGTTGACCACCTTGCTGCCGTCGACGATGCAGACGAAGCGGCCGGCGACGGCGGCGACGATCTTCTCGCGCGTCAGCGCGCCGCCGCCGCCCTTGATCATGTGCATTTTCGGAGTGATCTCGTCGGCGCCATCGACGTAGACCGGGCAATCGGCGATCTCGCCCAACTCGAAGACGCGGATGCCGTGGCCCTGCAGGCGCCGTCGGGTATCCTCGGAACTCGCCACGGCGCCGGCGATGCGCCCCTTCATGCCGGAGAGTTCCTCGATGAAAAAGCGCGCCGTGGAGCCCGTCCCGACCCCGATGACGCCCCCTTCGACGACATATTCGAGCGCGGCGCGGGCGGCCGCCTGTTTCATTTCTTCCAAGGTCACGGAAACCCCTTGCGCTGGGAACGAAAGCACGGAACGCGCATTGTATCCGGTCGCCGCTGCTATACTCCATGCCCTCAGTGGATTCCGGGAACGACCGTGTCCGAAGAAAGTCCGTTCAAGGGCAAAACCGGCTTGAGGCGCGTGTGCAACGCGCTGCGTTATTCACTGGCCGGTCTTTCCACCGCCCTGGCCCAGGAGGATGCCTTCCGGCAGGAAGCGCTGCTCGCGGCGATCCTGATCCCGCTTTCCCTTTTCCTGCCGGTGGCCTGGACGGGCCGGGCGCTGATGATCGCCAGCGTGCTCCTGGTGCTGATCGTCGAACTCGTCAATTCGGCGATCGAAGCGGTAGTCGACCGGGTTTCGCTGGACCGGCACCCGCTTTCCAAGCGAGCCAAGGACGTCGGCAGCGCCGCGGTCTTCATCGCGCTGCTCAACGTCGTCGTGGTGTGGGCCGCGGTGCTGCTGGAGCGCTGATCCCGGGCCCGTCCGGGTTTCCTTCGTGGCAAAAGGCAGGGCAGGCTCTTTCGACACGGAGAGAAACCAACCAGAGAAAACCGGCGGGTTGATTTCGCTTTTCTCCGTGTCTCCGTGTCGGAAGCGCTTGCTCATTTACATTGCGGGAATGACGGCTCGTTCAGCGCTTCCCCGAAGCATTTTTTGGGGTCCCCGCGTGCGCCGACACCAGCTCGGAGAGGACGGCCATCAGCTCACGTCCGTCGCGCGTGTCTCGCCAGGCTTCGCCATCCCAGCGAAAGTGAACCCCGCCGGAACGCGCCGCTACCCAGACTTCACGGGAAGCGAGATGACGGTTGACGACGATCCTGCCGCCATCCCCGAACTCGATTTCCAGCACCCCGTCGCCCGCTGGCGAGCAATCGAGGTCGAGGCCGCTCGCCTCCAGCTTTCGTTCGATTTCCGCCAGTGCCCGGTCGGCCAGATCGGCAAATTCGTTGTCACGCATATTGTGTTACCATCCCCCGTCCAGATTTTCTGCTCGCCATGCGCAGACATCATATTCCAGTTCGCGTCGGAAGCGATGCCCCGATTTCCTCCGGTCGTGTCGCGGTGGTGTCGGGGGCGCCTTGCCGCGCTCCGTGCATGAGGCGGGCCCGGATCGCCGTCGTGTTCCTGCTGCTGTCGGCGATGGCCTTGAGCGCCTGCGGAACGCGCGGTTCGCTGTATCTGCCTTCGCCGCCTTCCGCGCCAGGCCCCGCCGCTCCCGCCGCTGGCGAGCCATGAGCGCGCCGCTTCCGATGCCGTCGGCGGAGGATGGAGAACTCTGTGTTGAAGCGGTTCGGCTGGCCGACGTGGCCCGGCGCTTCGGCACGCCCTGCTACGTCTATTCGCGCGCGGCGCTGGAAGCGGCGCTGGATGAATTCACCACCGGCCTGTCCGGTGTCGAAGCCCAGCTCTGCTACGCCGTCAAGGCCAACTCCAACCTCGCGGTGCTCAATGTGCTGGCGCGGCGCGGCGCGGGCTTCGACATCGTCTCCGGCGGCGAACTCAAGCGCGCGCTGGCGGCCGGCGGCGACCCGCGCAAGATCGTCTTTTCCGGCGTCGGCAAGTCGGCAGACGAGATGGCGGCCGCGCTCTCTGCCGGCATCCTGTGCTTCAACGTCGAATCGGCGCCCGAACTCGAACGTCTCGACGGGGTGGCCGCGTCGCTCGGCGCGCGCGCGCCGGTCGGCCTGCGCGTCAATCCCGACGTCGATGCCCGGACGCATCCGTACATCTCGACGGGATTGAAGAAAAACAAGTTCGGCGTGGCCTACAGGGATGCGCTGGACATATACCGGCGCGCCGCCGGCCTGCCGAACGTCGAAGTGTGCGGCATCGGCTGTCATATCGGTTCGCAACTGCTCGATCCCTCGCCTTTCGCCGAAGCGCTGGACAAGCTGCTGCTCCTGGTCGACCGGCTCGCCGCCTGCGGCATCGTCCTGCGCCACATCGATCTGGGCGGCGGACTGGGCATCGCTTACCGGAACGGCGCGGAACCGAGCGTGCAGAGCTACCTCGATCCCCTGCTGGACAGACTGCGCGGGCGGGCGCTGAAAATCCTGCTGGAGCCTGGCCGCCGTCTGGTCGGCAAAGCCGGCGTGCTGCTCACGCGCGTCGAGTACCTCAAGCCCGGGGAGACGAGGAATTTCGCCATCGTCGACGCGGCCATGAATGACTTGGCGCGTCCCGCGCTGTACGACGCCTGGCACGACATCGTCCCGGTCCGCCCGCGCGAGGAGGCGCCGCGCCGCTGGGAAATCGTCGGCCCGATCTGCGAAACCGGCGATTTTCTCGGCCACGAGCGAATGCTGGCCCTGCTTCCCGGAGATCTGCTGGCGATCCTGTCCGCCGGCGCCTACGGCATGAGCATGAGCTCGAACTACAACACCCGCCCGCGCGCCGCCGAAGTCATGATCGACGGCGACGAGGCGCATCTCATCCGCCGCCGCGAGACCGCGGAAGAACTCTACGCGCTGGAAAGCCTGCTGCCATGATGCGAAAGATGGAAGGCGGGGGGCGGGAGACAGGGAAGCCGCTCGGTGTCGTCTCCCGCTCCCTGTCCCGTTTCCTGATCTCCGTCTCCTGCCTTGCCATCGCCGCCTGTTCGGACGGAGGCGCCAGGGAAGAGGACGCCGAACCACCGCCGGTGCCGGTCACGGCGGCGGAGGCTGTCCTGCGCGACATCCCGGTGGTACTGCAGGTCGTCGGACGCTCGGAAGCTTTCGAGAGTGTCACGCTCACATCGCGCGTCGACGGCCAGGTCGAAGCGGTCCTGTTCACCGAGGGGCAGCACGTCAACCAGGGCGACGTGCTGATCCGCCTCGATCCGACCGATTTCGCCGCGCGCCTGAAGCAGGCGGAAGCGGCGGCCGCGCGCGACGCGGCGCTGGCCGCCAAGATGCGCGCCGATACCGCGCGCTACGTCGCGCTCAAGGAACGCAATTTCGTCTCCGAGGAAAAGGTCAACGACATCCGCACCAACGAAGCGACCGCCGCCGCCGACCTCGCCGCCAGCCGCGCCGCCGTGGAGGTGGCGCGCCTGCAACTTTCCTACGCCACGATCCGCGCGCCGATTACCGGCATCGTCGGCGCCCGCCTGGTTTTCCCTGGATCGGCCGTCAAGGCCGGCGACGTCGCCCTGGCGGTGATCAACCGCGTCCGCCCGCTGCTCGTCGCCTTCGCCGTGCCGGAAAGATACCTGCCGCAACTGCGCGCGGCGCGTCAGGGAAGCGCGCTGAAAGTCGACATCACCGAGCCCGACCACGCGAGCGGGCATTTCGTGGGCACGGTGCGTTTCATCGACAACACGGTGGACGTGAATACCGGCACGATCCAGATCAAGGCGGAACTGCCGAACGCGGACGAGGCGCTGATGCCGGGCCAGTTCCTCAACGTGTCGCTGGTCCTCGACACCCTGAAAGACGCCGTGTGCGTGCCGGGCAAGGCCGTGCAACTCGGGCCGGAAGGCAATTACGTCTATGTGCTCGGTGCAGACGGTCGCGTCGATCTGCGCCCCGTCGAGGCGCTCGCCGCGCAGGACGGCCTCATGGCGGTGCGCGGCGAGTTGAGGGCGGGCGACAGGGTCATCACCGATGGGCAGTTGCGACTGGTTCCCGGAACGAAAGTGACGGTGCAGGACAGCGCCTCTGCGCCAGGCGGCGAGAATTGAGGACGGCTCAATACGCCGGAACGATGCCGCGCGGGACGAGCTCCCTTTCGATGTAGGCCTTGACTTCGGGGGACTGGAAAGCCCTGACCAGGGCTTTCACTTCGGGGCTTTCAGCCGAGGAACTGCGCACGGCGATCACGTTGGCGTAGGGGGAATCCCTGTCTTCGATGACGATGGCGTCGCGGGAGGGAATCAGCCCGGCTTCCGTGGCGAAGTTGGTGTTGATCACGGCGGCGGTGACGTCCGGCAGGGAGCGCGGCAGTTGCGCGGCTTCCAGTTCCACCAGCTTCAGTTCGCGGGGATTGGCGGTGAGGTCGCGCACGGTGACGAGTTCCCCCGGCTTCAGGCTCAGGAGTCCGTTCTTCTCCAGCAGGCGCAGGGCGCGGGCCTCGTTGGTGGGGTCGTTGGGCACGGCCACGCGATCGCCTTTTTTCAGTTCGGACAGCGTCTTGATCTTTTGCGAGTAGAAACCCAGGGGCTCGATGTGGATTTTGGCTACCCAGACGAGGTCCAGCTTGCGTTCCCGGCTCATGTTGTCGAGGTAGGGCACGTGCTGGAAAAAATTGGCGTCCAGGGACTTGTCGGCCAGGGCCAGGTTGGGCTGGACGTAATCGTTGAACTCCCTGATCACCAGGGTATAGCCCTCCCTGGCCAGCAGGGGGGCAGCGATCCTGGCGATTTCCGCGTGGGGGAAGGGGGTGACGCCGATGCTCAGATTCCCGCCTTCGGCGGTCCAGGCGGAGGAGGCGAGTCCCAGGAGGAAAAGAGCGGCAAAAGCGAGACGTTTCATGATGGATGTTCCCGTGTGGTTGACCGTGGGGCAAGTATACGCGGAGCAAAGCCGCGGGAACAACGGGCAGAGGACGGAGGACAGAAGAATCAGCGGCGCTTCGCGCCGTGACTGGATTGCCGCGGCCCTCGCGATGAACACGGGTGGGGGGACGGTCATGGCGAAGCGTGCAGCGGCACGGCGGGTCAAAGAACGGTAATCCTTGCGGGCGCGAAGCGCCCGGTAATGGACTGTCTTCTGTCCTCTGTCTTCTCTTCAGACCACCGCCCCGTCGGGGTTGGCGCCGTCGTTTGGTTTCTTCGGCTTGATGAAATGCTCGCGCGAGACGCCGAGCCACATCGCCAGCGGACTGGCGACGAACACCGACGAATAGATGCCGAAGCAGATGCCGATGGTCAGCGCGACGGCGAAATAGTGCAGGGTCTCGCCGCCGAAGATCAGCATCGAGAGCACCATGACCTGCGTGCTGCCGTGCGTGATGATGGTGCGCGAGATGGTGCGGGTGATGGCGTGGTCGATCACCTGCGGCGTGGTCAGGCCGCGCACGTGGCGGAAGGTCTCGCGCACGCGATCGAAGACGATCACCGATTCGTTCACCGAATAGCCCAGCACGGCCAGCACGGCGGCCAGCACCGAGAGCGAGAATTCCCATTGGAACATGGCGAACATGCCGATGATGATGATCACGTCGTGCAGGTTGGCGATGATCGCGGAAACCGAGAAGCGCCATTCGAAACGGAAGGAGAGATAGACGACGATCCCCAGCACCACCAGCATCAGCGCCAGCGCGCCGTTCTCGGCGAGCTCCCGGCCGACCTGCGGGCCGACGAATTCGACGCGGCGCACGTCGGCGCCCGGCGTTTCGGCGCCGAGCACCCGCCTCACCTCGTCGCCGATCTTGGCCGAACTCTGCTCTTCCCTGAGCGGCATGCGGATCATCACGTCGCGCGAGGAGCCGAAGTTCTGCACGGTGATGTCGGTATAACCCGCCCCGGCGAGCGTCGAGCGGATTTTTCCGAGATCGGCGGCCTGCGGGTAATTGACTTCGACCAGCGTCCCGCCGGTGAATTCGACCGAAAGGTGCAGGCCGCGATAGGCGAGGAAGAACACGGCGAGCGCGAAGGTGACGAGCGAAATGACGTTGAATACCAGCGCGTGGCGCATGAAGGGAATGTCCTTGTGGATGCGGAAGAACTCCATGATGCCGTTCCTTTTCTATTTGCCGGCGGGCACGCTGGCGTTCGGTCTCCAGATCTGGCCGATGGACAGCGTTTCGAGCTTGCGGCGGCGGCCGTGGATCAGATTGACCAGCGCGCGCGAGACGACGACGGCGGAGAACAGCGAGGTCAGGATGCCGAGGCAGTGCACCACGGCGAAGCCGCGCACCGGGCCGGAGCCGAAGATGAGCAGCGCCACGCCGGCGATCAGGGTGGTGATGTTCGAGTCGAGGATGGTATCGAAGGCGCGGTCGTAGCCCGTGTGGATGGCCGCCTGCGGCGCCGCGCCGCCGCGCAGTTCCTCGCGGATGCGCTCGTTGATCAGCACGTTGGCGTCGATGGCCATGCCGAGCGTCAGCGCGATGGCGGCGATGCCCGGCAGCGTCAGCGTGGCCTGGAGCAGCGACAGGAGCGCCACCAGGAACAGCAGGTTGGCGGTCAGCGCGATCACCGAAATCAGGCCGAACAGAACGTAGTAGCAGACCATGAACGCGGCGATCGCGGCGAAGCCCCACAGCGTCGAGTGGAATCCCTTGTCGATGCTTTCCCTGCCGAGGCTCGGGCCGATCGTGCGTTCCTCGATGAATTCCATCGGCGCGGCGAGCGAGCCGGCGCGCAGGAGCAGCGCCACGTCGTTGGCCTCGGTGCTGCTCATGCGGCCGGAAATCTGCACGCGCCCGCCGCCGATCTCGCTGCGGATCACCGGCGCGGTGACCACCTCGCCCCTGCCTTTCTCGATCAGCAGGATGGCCATGCGCCTGCCCACGTTGTCGCGGGTGACGTCCTTGAAGATCTTCGCGCCGGCCGGGTCGAGCGTGAGATGCACCGCCGGTTCCTGCGTCTGGCTGTCGAAGCCCGGCTGCGCGTCGGTCAGGCGGTCGCCGGTCAGCATCACCTGCTTCCTGACCAGCAGCGGCTGCCCTTCGCGCTCGACGTACAATTCGCTGCCGAAAGGCACCTGGCCTGCCAACGCGGCTGCCAGCGCGCCGGGCGTTTCGTCGACCATGCGGATTTCCAGCGTCGCCGTGCGCCCGATGATTTCCTTGGCCCTGGCCGTGTCCTGCACGCCGGGCAACTGCACGACGATGCGGTCGGCGCCCTGCTGGGCGATCACCGGTTCGGCCACGCCGAGCTCGTTGATCCGGTTGTGCAGCGTGCCCATGTTCTGCTTGATGGCGAATTCGCGGATCGTCTTGAGCGCCGTTTCCTTCAGCGTGGCGACAAGACGCAGCTCGCCGCCTTCCCCCTGGTCGGCGAGCGTCAGCTCGGTCTGGCTGTTTTCCACCACGCCGCGCGCCTTGGCCCGGGTTTCCTCGTCGCGGAAGCGCACCACGATGCGTTCCCCTTCACGGCCCACGCCGCCATGGCGGATGCTCTTGTCGCGCAGCAGGCTGCGCAGATCGGCGCTGATGGCGTCGAGACGCTTGGTCATCGCGCCCTGCATGTCGACTTCGAGCAGGAAATACACGCCGCCGCGCAGGTCGAGGCCGAGATACATCGGCAGCGCGCCCAGGCTGGTCAGCCAGTTCGGCGAACTCGACAGCAGGTTGAGGGCCACCACGTACTGCGGATTGGCCGGGTCGGGATTGAACTGCTTCTCCAGCAGATCCTTTGCCTTCATCTGGATGTCGGTATCCGACAGACGCACCTTGACGCCGGTGGCGTCGAGGAAAATGCCGCTGGCCGCGATGCCGGCCGCCCTGAGCGCACTCTCGACGCGGTCGAGCGTCCCCGTGTCGATCTTGAACGTGGCCTTGGCGCTGGAGACCTGCACGGCGGGCGATTCACCGAAGAAGTTCGGTAGGGTGTAGATGAAGCCGATCAGCAACGCGACGACGACGACGATGTATTTCCAGAGTGGGTAGCGGTTCATTTTGGGCGAAAGGCGAAAGATGAGGCGGGTCTCACAGGTTCTTCAGCGAGCCCTTCGGCAGAACGACGACGACGGCGCCCTTCTGCATGCGGATCTCGGTATTCTCGGCGATCTCGACGGTGACGAACTCGTCGCCGACCCTGGTGATGCGTCCCGCGATGCCGCTGTTGGTGACCACCTCGTCCCCCTTGGAAAGCGCTTCGAGCAATGCCTTGTGCTCCTTGGCCTTCTTCTGCTGCGGACGGATCATGAGGTAATAGAGTGCGACGAACATCAGAATGATCGGCAGGAACTGCATGATGTCGAACCCCCCGGCCGACGCCGCGGCCTGGGCATACGCATTGCTGATCAGCACATTGGTCTCCTGGGTGGTGGAATGGGAATGGACGCTGCGGGAAAGGGATGCCGCGGATGGATCGAATGCGATATTGTATCACCGCATCCTCCGTACCCGGTGGGCGGGCAAGCCGCGAAGATTTTGCGGCAGGGCGCCGGCCATCGGCCGATGAAGGCGGCGCAATGCTTCCGATTGTTGGCGGCGATCGCCATCAGCCGGTCCGCGGCACGGCCGATGGCGCCAGGTCGCGCACGACCGCCGGGTTGTCGAAATCGAACTCGCCGGTGGCGTGAGGGAAGTTGTAGCCGCCCTCGGTGATCGTCAGCGAGACGACGCGCGTCGACGGCGCCGCCATCATCTCGATGACACGGGGATCGTCGGGCGCGTGGATGGAGTCGACGATGGAACCGATGACACGGGCCTCCTGCTTGCCGTCGGGGCGCTTGACGACGAGCGTGTACAGGGTGTGTTCCCTTCGCCGCCGTGGAGCGCGTCCTGTGTACTGTCGTCCTCGATGGCGTAGAGCTGGTCGTCGCCCTGTCCGCCGTACAGCGCGTCCGCGTCGTTGCCCGCGCCGCCATACAGTTCGTCTGGCCCGACAAAGCCAAGCAAATGATCGTGGCCTCCTCCTCCCAGGATTGCCGCTCCCGACCCCCATAGCGGCTCGGGAAGGCACGATTGCGCATCGACGATGCCGTCATGGTTTACGTCCTGGCCGTCGTGCAGGATGAAACGCCCGTGGCCATCCTGATAGTCGACGATTCCCTTGTTTCTGAGGTTTCCCAGGAACGATTGGAAAAGACCCGCGAAATGGGAGGCGTCGGTGGCTGCCGCGACGAATGCCTTGTACGAAGTTTCCGTAGTGACGGCGGTCAGGTTTCTTGCAGTCAGTGAAGGCAGGTCGGCGCTGGTGAGATGCTGTCTTGCCGTGACAGACCCGGTGAATTCAATCGGCACCTGCCTGCCGAGTTGATAGGGATCAATGACGTGCTCGGTCAGAGTGTTGTTGATGATGGCGGGAGGACTGTCGCTTTCGTAGTCGAAGTTGTCATTCACCGGCTCCACGCAGATATTGTCGATCTCTCGGGCGCCATTGGCATGGACCGTAAACCAGGCATCCTCGTTGATCTTGAAGGCGCTCGAACCAAACACATAGCAACGATCGACGTAATCGGCATCGTAGAGGCCGCAATAATATTGGCCGATACCAAGGTGCAAATCAGGATTGAGACCATATAGTCCTAACAACTGCTTTGTCGAATATACCCCCGGAGCAAGCGTCGCGCCGCCAGACGGTTCCCCTTGCGTATAATCATTCCCCGCCAGAAAGTTTCTGACAAAATTGAACCGCGCCACATCGGCAAACCGTCCCCCGCCAGTTGTCATGAACTCGTCCATGTCAACCTCGATGGGGTCGCCTTTCGCTCCCGCGGCGCGGATGAGCGCCTCGTCCTTGAGATTTGCCGGCGGCGTGTCCTCATTGAACAAGTACCGGGAAACTATTTGTTCGGCGGTGGGCATGACCA
>JAITIQ010000167.1 GCA_031279425.1 Accumulibacter sp. | reverse complement strand
GGAGAGATCCGTTTTTGTCCGGCCTTTCCGCTTGTCCGGGAAAGGCCGGATGGCTGGTACGAAAGAGAGGTATCACGCATGAAAATGACGAGAATGCAGGCGCAACCAGATGGCGGCGGGCATGGCGTTGTCCGGGGAAGGCGGGGATAAGCGGATGAGTCCGGCTCGCAATACCGCGATTGCCGTTAGGATGAAGGCCGATGCGGGCAGAGGCATGCAAAACTTCGCCGCGGAGTTCGGCCCGAACAACTCCGAACACCCCATGAACAGAAAGGAACGATCATGCTGATAAAATCCGCCGTTTTCCTGTCGTCGCTGTTTCTTGCCGCCTCGTGCCTGGCGCAGTCCGCCGCGCCCGGGGCAGGCCATGAGCTGATCGACGTGGCGAGTTTCTTCAACGGCGGATTCCCCTACACCCCCGAAAAGCATTTCAATTGGGACCGGCTCGTCAACCAGATCCGGGCGATCAGCCAGGGGCGCACGATCAATCCGTTTCATCGCAACGATCTCCGCAAGGACGGCAGCCGGGATGCCATCCTTTTCTACGCGCTCGCGGCCCCGGCGACGATCGAGACCTTCCGGGTCGGCGGGGAGGATGAGCGGAACAAGATCCCCCACCGGATCGCCTTCGCGGTGTCCTCGTCGCCTGCGGGCGAATTTCAGACAGTGGCGGCGTTCGACGTGCCGGAATCCCATTTTGCCGCCCGGCGCCCCAAATACGATTTTTCCATTCCGGTCAGCCGGAAAATCTCCGGGCGCTACCTGCGCGTCACCCTGTCCGGCACGAATGGACAGTACCGGCTTTCCCGTTTCGGCGCCCAAGGCCGCTTCGACCGGGCGGTCAGCCTGCGGGAAGATTTCAACGGTATTTACAGGATGATCGGAGGCCGGGACGCGAATACTCCCGCCGATACCGCCATGGTGAAACAACAAAAATACACGGCCCATTTCCCGTATCTGATTCTCCACCAGAAAGGCAGCCAGGTGAGCGGCTGCTATGTCTATGGCACAGGCAACGGCGGCGCTGGCGGAAAGCTGCTGCTCCAGGAGATCAGCGAAGTAAACGGCACGCTGACGGGCGGCGTGGAGAACAACGTCTTCCGTTTCACTCGCACCCATGCCGGGGATGGCGGGCAGAGCCAGGGGGCGATGGCACTCTTCCCCGTCGCGCAAGGCATCAACAGGGGCCATTACAACCTGGTTGGCCACCTCCTGGTGGAGCGAAACACCAGCGGCAAGGAGGGCGAAGGCGCGCTCCGGGTCAATCTCACCCGCTTCTCCAGCACCCCCACCGCCTGCGCCGTCAGCGGCCAGAAAGAAAAGAGCGCCAGCGAGACCCTGGCCGAGAATCTGGAGAAAGCTGGCAAGGTGCAGCTTTACGGGGTCAATTTCGATTTCGACGCCGACACCCTGCGCCCCGAATCCGGCGCGGTGTTGGATGAAGTGGTCAAGCTCGCCCGGGCGAATCCGGGCTGGAAATTCGAGATCGGCGGCCACACGGACAGCATCGGCTCCGCCGGATACAACCAGAAATTGTCGGAGCGGCGCGCGGCCTCGGTGGTGCGCTATCTCACCGGCAAGGGGGTCGATGCCGCCCGCCTGCGCGCCCGCGGCTACGGCGCGAGCCGTCCGCTCGTCTCCGAACGCGATGGCAACGAAGCCGCCCGCGCCCAGAACCGGCGGGTGGAACTGGTCAAACAATGAACCGCCGTTTCCGGGACGGCGGCAACTGGAGAGTCCCATGAGAAAAACCGCGATCCTGACGACAACCCTGCTGGCCGCCGCGCCCTTTCTTACGGCCGGCTGCGTTTCCAGCCTGGGGGCCAGTTCCTACTCGCGCGGCGAGGCGCGCCAGACCATGAGCATCCGTTTCGCCGTGGTCGAGAGCGTGCGCCCGGTACGACTGGAAGGCACCAAGAGCAAGGTGGGCGTAACCGCCGGGGCGGTGACCGGCGGCGTGCTGGGCCGGGCGGTCGGGCGAGACCTCGGTTCGCGTCACCGGGGCATGAGCGGCAGCATCGGCGCCACCGTCGGCGCGGTGGCCGGCGGCGTGGGCGGCGCGGCGGTGGAGGAAGCCGTGACCCGGCAGGACGGGGTGGAGATCACCGTCAAGCTGGAAAACGGCGAATACCTCGCCATCGTGCAGGCGGACGAAGGCGAGAACTTCCAGCCCGGCGAACGGGTGCGGCTGGTGGGCGGCGGCAAGGCGACGCGGGTCGCGCGCGCCCCCGCCACCCAGGGCTGAGGCGGGGGGAGAACGGCCATGTTTCGTACCTTTCGCGGAAAACCGCGCACCGGGAAACGCCAGCGCGGCCAGGCCATCTACCTGGCGTTCGCGGCGATCATCTTCCTGTCGCTGATGACGTTCGCGTCATTCAACATCAGCCAGATGACGCACGGCAAGACGCAGACCATGAACGCGGCCGACGCCGGGGCCTACACATTCGCCACCATCGTGGCGCGGGACCTGAACTTCATGGCGTACACCAACCGGGCGATGGTGGCGAACCACGCGGTGATCGGGCAACTGGTCAGCTTCGCCTCGCTGGGCGAGATGATCTATATCGCCGCGAGCGACCTGTCGTACCTTCAGTACCTGTCCTGGATTCCCTATATCGGGTCGGTTCTCGAAGCGATTGGCGAGGCCTGCGAGGAGTTGGCGGACATCATGGACGATGACGTCCTGCCGATGCTGGTGGATTTCACCGAGATCTATGATGGACTCTTAGGCGTCATGTCTGGAATACAGGCGGGGATTCGCGTCGCCACGATAGCCGATTTGGATAATGTCGGCAAGGTCATCAAGGCCAACGACCCGCACCTGGAATGGGACCTGTCGAGCGGCGCCGGGTGGCTGGCGATCGCCGAGAGCGCGGGGGCCTTTCTCAACGGTTTCACCGAACAGCGCGATGACGACGATGCGAAGGGCCGCATGCGCGATGTGATCAATCACTCGCGCGACGGCTTTACCATAAGGCGCGCGTGGCTTCCCGTGCCGCATCTCCCGCTCCCGCAGCGGGAAGATTCCAAGCACGTATTCCACGGAGGCACGGAATTGAGCTCGGACGACAACAAGACCTGGGTCGGCGTAGACGGCCTCAGTATCCAGTACGACGAGTGGGACGACTCAGAGCATGATTGGGATTCTGCGGAAATCAGCTTCTGGCTGACCGGGGCGGTGGCGGGCGGCTCCGGGGCGGACGATTGGGAGAAGCTCAGCCACGGCGCCATGTCTTCCGGGGCGCACAGCGCCGCCTACGACAACCGCAAGGACCGGATGGAGGATGCGTACAGCGGCATCCGGGAGTATTACGAACTGTCCGGCGACCCCGAACCCGGCGAACACCCGAGCGACGCGTTCGTGGTGCTGGTCTACAAGCCCGTGGAGAACGCGACCACGCCGAACGCCACGCAGACCTTCGGGACGGACGCGGACAATCCGTTCCATCTCGACGAGGGGCGCGCCCGCATTTATGGCGTGGCCGCCGCGCAAGTGTATTTCCGCCGCCCCGCGAAGAACGATGGTGATCCCAGCGCGGGCAAGGTGCTGAATACGACGTACAACGAGGGGACTTACGCCACGCTCTTTTCGCCCTATTGGCAGCCCCGGTTGACGGATTTGCCGGCGAGCGTCACGGCGGGGCTTTTGCTGGCCGCGGACGAATGAACTTTTGGAGATGGAGATGAAAACATTCTTGGATAAAAGGATGCTTGCGACGGCCGTCGCGCTTGCCTGCCTGTCGCCGGTTTCCTGGAGCGAGTGCACCCCGTCGGCCACCGTGCAGCACATCAATGACGAGAAGTTCGACGGGACGGTCATCGAGAAAACCAGCACGGACAAGTGCCTGAAAACCGAAGTCCATAAGGATGGGGGCGAGTTCCGCAGCCACACCACCACCATCCAGCCGCAGGGCGGCGCCAACGTCCCGGGACGGGACACGAGCCTCGTGATCAATGAAGAAGTCATTCGCCGCGACGACAAGGACGACAAGGGGGGCCACTACGGGCAATTCGGCGGTGACTGGCCGGACGACGAGCATACGCGCCATCTCCCGAGACCGGAGATGCCCCTCATGTTCGCGCGCGTCAATCAAAACAACCATTCCTTCACCGCCATGTTCAAGAGGGACGAGGGAGACCGCGGCCGGGACATCGTCAAGATAAAAGCCTACGCGGAGAAGCTCAAGGCGAGGGGATTCACGATCGATCCCAAGGAGAGCGAAAGCCCGGGTGGTCACTATGCCTACCGGGCGAAAAACAGTGCCGGATACATGGTGCGGGTCAACTGCCATGCAGTCAACACTCATTGCGGCCTCGCCTTGCTCAATCCCGAGACCGTCCAGAAGCGCGAGGCGAAGAAAACCTTATGAACCGCAAGCATGGCTGGAAAAAACGCCTGTGCATCGCTGCGCTGTGCGCGGCGTGCGCGCCTGCGGTGCAGGCACGGGATGCGGACAAGGGCGATGGATCGCCGGCGGGCGTCCCCGCGAAGGAACGGGAAATGCCGCAAGAGGATCTGGAAACCGAGAAGTACCAAGAGAAGGCCGAAGCGCTTTGCACGAAGCGACTTGGCTTTTCCGCACCGAAGGGAAAAGTCTTCGGCCAACGATGACGCAACGCTGAGGATCGCCGGCATGTCGCTTCGCAATCGATTGTTCTTTGGCCAGCAGCGCGGACAGGCGCTCATGGAAGTGGTGTTGTCCATGCTGCTGGTGCTGATTCCGATTTTCATGATCGGCTGGGCGCTGTACGCATACGGGCAGGCGCGTACCACGGCGCTCAACGGGGCGCGCTTCGCGGCATGGGAGCGGACGGTGTGGCGCGATGGCGATGGCGATGGTGATAATGCTCGGACGACGGCCGCTATCGAAGACCTGATGATCGAGCGTTTTTTCGCGCGCCCCGGCGCGGCCATCCAGTCGAGCGTGGCGGGAGCGACGAACGCGGACGTGCCCTCGTTCTATTCCCTGCACAACGGCGACAAGGTGGTCGACATCGAAAAAGCGCCGGGTGACGCGCAGGAGGGTGAGGCCGCGCGCCCCACCCTCACGCTCGAAGAAAGCTCGGAGAAAACATCGACCGTGGCGACAATCTACAACAGATTTTCCAAGGCCATGGGCAAGGTGGGCGCGAAGGGGATGCCTCTCGAAGACAAAGGCATGTACGAGGCGGAAGTCAGCGTGAAGCTCAACGCCGTCCGGCATCTGAAAGTGTTCGAGGATTTGAACCTGACGGTCACGCAGCGCGCGACGGTGGTGGCGGACAGTTGGAGCGCGGGCGGCAAGGAATATGAAGAAAGCGTAGTAGAGCCGCTGGTGCCGATGGGCCTGGTGCAAGAGATCCTGGATGAGTTCAAGCCCCTGACCGACGTGCTGGATGATGCGGAGGAGGATTTCGGTGCAGAGGTGAACCCGTTCCGCGAATTCGTGCCGGGCTGCGTCCAGGGCGACATCGTGCCGACGGACATGTTGCCGTCGGGATCGACGCAGATAAACAAGGATACGGCGTGCAAATGAAACTGAAAGCGGGCCTGTTGCCGGCCCTGTTCCTCGCCGCCGGGTTTTGCCACGCGGGCAAGCCGGAAGTCCTGCCCGTTCCGCCGGAGGCGGCGGCGGAAATCGTCGCCAATGACATGCGCTACAACGGCGCACCCATGCGGATCGTGCAGTTCTCCACCCTGGATGCCGACGAGACCCTGAAGTTTTACCGGGAGCATTTCGTGCGGTACGCCAAGGAAGGGAAATACGCGGAGAAGTCCTCGAACCGGCGGAAGATGATCGGCGCCATGATGCAGGACAAACGGATCGTCAATGTCGAGATGACGCGGAAAAACAAGGCGGCGGTGCATGTTCTCGTCTCGTCGCTGGACATTTTCCAGATGGAAATCCCCGAAAAGCTCGCCGGCGACATTCCCCGCATGCCGGGCAGCAAGGTCGTCCAGCATCTGGACAGCCGGGACGGCGCGAAGTCGAACCGCTTTGTCATCATACAGAACAACCAGTCCGTGGAAAGCAACGCCATGTACCTGCGCGAGCACTACCTCAAGGCGGGCTGGCGGCGCGACAGGGACGAAACGATCCAGCTTGCCCGGCACCGGCAATTGGGTTTTTCCAAGGACAACCGGCAACTACTGGTGGATGTGCAGAAAACCGGCCAGGAATGCACGGTCATCCACAACGAAATGACGGAATGACGCTGACGACATGAAACCACGCAACCCGAAATCACGCGGCCCGCAGGCGGGCCAGACGATGGTGGAATACACGATCTGCGCCCTGATCCTGATTCTCGCGCTTTTCGTTCCGGTACCGCCGGAGTCGAAATCGGTGGTGGACATGCTGGTGGAAGCCATCAAGAAGAATCACGAAAACAAGGTCGCCGCGATCGGCAATCCCGTGACCGGCTCGTCCACCGGATTCTGAACGGGCGAATTTCGATGGGAGAGCCGGCATGAAAATGACAGTGGGGAAAAGGCGCCTGATCCTGCTCGCACTGGCGGGTGGCATGGCTGCTGGTGCGGCGCTCCTGGTCAACGCATACATCAAGGAGAAGATCGTCGAGATCGAAGCGCGCTACGCCGCCGGTCCCACCGAGCAAATTGCCATCGTCGTGCCCAAGACGGACGTGCCCGCGGGCAGCAAGGTGACGAGGACGACCTTCGCCATCCGGAAGATTCCTACCGACATGGCGCCGCCGGACGCGGTCAGGCCCCAAGACATCGAGCGCGCCGAAGGGCAGCGCCTGAAAGTGGGCTTGCCGATCGGCCGTCCGTTGCTGTGGGGGTATCTGTCCAGCGGGACGAAACCGTCGTTCTCCGACATGCTGGAAGAGCAGCGGCGTGCCCTGACCATCGCCGTGGACGAGTTGAATTCCATCTCTGGCATGATTCGGGCATATGACCGCATCGACCTGTTCATCGTCGGCGAGGACAAGCGTTATGGCAAGGACGACAAGCGCGGCAGGGAAAAAATGGTGATGCCGCTCCTGCAAGATGTGCTGGTCAAGGCCACCGGCAACATCGTGCGGCGCGAAACCGGGCTGGACGGCAAGGAATACGACCGCCGCTACTCGACGCTGACGCTGGATCTGCTGCCGGCGGAGATTGGCAGGGTGCTGATCGCCCAGGAGAAAGGCGCGCTCAAGGTCGTGTTGAAACGTCCCGAGCAAGACCATGCCGAGTACAGCCTGATCCACGAGTCCGACTTGTGGGCGCGGGGCGCGGAAAGCGAGGATGCCGCGCCGGACGCCGCGAGCATCAACGCCTACATTGGCGGGAAAGGCACGGGCATCCTGGAGGCGAAAAAACTGCTCATTCCGGATGAAGACGCCATGTTTGGCGACGATTTCGCGCAAGAGGCGTTCGTGTCGTTTCCGGAGACCGCCCGGGAATCGCCGCCGCCCGAAGAGCCGCGCGCGGAAGAGCAGCAGCGCATGGAAGAGCAAGCGCGCGCGGCGCGGGAAGCGGCCAGTCTGTCGCCGCAGGCCGCCGCGCCCCGGATCATCAATATCAATGCAGCAACCGCTGGGCATGGAACGCAGTAAGGCATGCATGGAAAACATGAAATGATGGAAAACATGGAATGAAACGGATGAAATACCCCCCCCCTCTTTCCGCCATTGCAATCGGCCTGGGCATGGCGCTGGCCGCGCCGCCGCTGGCGGCGCAACAGGACGCGGCCAGCGCGCCGCCACAGCAGGACGCGGCCAGCGCGCCGCCGCAACAGGACGCGGCCAGCGCGCCGCAGCAGCAGAACACGGCCAGCGCGCCGCTGCAACCGGACGCGGCCAGCGCGCCACCACCGGAGGCCGGACGCACGGCGCCCACGGTACAGCTTTACATGGCGCCCGCCTGGCAGCCGCCGCAGGAGCTTGAAGACAGCTTTCATCTCTACGTGGGCGAGGCGCGGGTCATCAAGTTGCCCAGGCCCGTGGTCAAGACCGCCGTCGGTAACGGCAAAGTGCTCTCCGTGGCGGCGCTCAACGCCAACGAATTGCTGATGATCGCCAGCGACGCCGGGCGCTCCACCCTGCATCTGTGGCTCAACGACGGCTCCGAGATTTCCTATTCCGCGGAAGTGGCCCTGGACAGTCCGGCGAAGATCTACGCGCAGGTCAAGGATGCCCTCGGCGGGGACGACGGCATCCGCGTCAGCCTCGTGGGCAACCGGGTGTTCCTGCGGGCGCAAACCCTGACGCCTGGGCAGTCGAACCTCGTCAAGGCCCTGCAACAGGCGTTCGACGACAAGATCGTGCTCATCACGGAAGGGGATATGGCGCTGGAAGAGCGCACCGTGCATGTCACCGCGCAACTGGTGGAAATCAAGAAATCCGCCCTGGAGAAGCTGGGCGTGGCCTGGTCGGAAACCATCCACGGCCCCTCGCTCTCCGTGGTGGGCGACATGAAACTGCTCGGCACCGACAGTAAAGACGTCGACGGCAAGCGCTACTACTACCTGCGTCCCGAGGGCGACGACGGCGTGCCCACCCTGAACGAATGGCCCGGCTACACGCAGCCCTTCCGCACGGCCTTCAGCCTGGCGACGCTGATCACCTCCAAGATCAACCTTCTGCGCTCGCAGGGCGACGCCTACATCGTGGCGGAGCCGCAACTGACCGCGCGTTGCGGGGGCAAGGCGGACTTCACCTCGGGCGGCGAGATGCCCATCCCCCTGCAAAGCGGGCTGGGATCGACCTCCGTGGAGTTCAAGAAATACGGCGTGCGTCTTTCCATCGAGCCGCAATGCGACCGGCTCGGCAATATCCGCGCCAAAGTCTCGACGGAGGTGAGCCAGATCGACACGGCGGTGGCCGTCCTGGGCGTGCCGGGTCTATTGACGCGGCAAGCGGAATCGGAACTCGATCTCGTCGATGGCAAGTCCATGTTGCTGTCGGGCCTGGCCTCCTACGAGGCGGGCAAGAGCGAGAGCAAGGTGCCGTTTTTCGGCAGCATTCCGCTGCTGGGGCATCTGTTCAAGAACACCGGCACGGACGGCGGGCGCAGTGAGTTGGTCGTCATCATCACGCCCAGCTTCGTCACCCCGGACAGCGACACGATCAAGAAGAGCGTGCAACGCGGCGGGCAGCTTTCCGGCGAAACCGAGGCCAGTCTGCTCGACCAGGGCGTCGGGCCGCTGAACGAAAAAGAAAAAGAAGCCGAAAAACAGGCCGCGGTGGAGGCCGGGGCCGGGGCGGAAAAAACGGCATCCGGCTCCCCGGCCCCGGTGCGGGAAGCCCTGTTGCAAGAGACCCCGTTGCAAGAAGCCCCGTTGCAGGCGACCCCGTTGCCGCGCAGCATCGCCTATCTGGTGACGGGCAATGTGCCTTGGCGTCCCGGCCGGGTCTACAGCGACGGACGGCAAACGATCATCGAGATGCCGGGAGGCATTCCGGCGAAAAAGGCCCCGGTGCTGCTGATCGTCCAGCGGGACGCGGCGCAAGCCCCTCCTGTGCGTTACCGGCTGGAGAATTCGCGCTATGTCGTCGATGCGGTGCTGGATCGCGCCGTGCTGGTGGCGGGGGCCGGTTATTACCGCGAAAGCGTGACGATTGCGAGGCAGCCATGAAGAGACAAACCATCGTTCTTGCCGCATGCATGGCCCTCGCGGCCTGCGCGGGCACGCCCGAGGCCACGCCGCCCGACCTGCCCCAGAACATGTATGGCGCCTTCGCCGGCATTGCGCCGGATCTCGAAAGCCAACTGGCCGGGGAAGCCGCCCGGCAATTGGTGCACATCCGCCCGCCCGCCGAAAACCTGCTGGACTTCCAGCAAAAAATCCCCGACGACGACCGGTTTGGGCAAAAGCTGCTGCGCGCCACGCAGGACAACGGCTACTTCATCCGCCAGAGCCATGTCAAGGGTATGGAGCCGCAGTGCGGACAAATGCCCGTCATCCGGAAGAACGGTGACGATGCACCCCAGGTCGCGCCCGCGTGCTACCTCGTCGACGAGGTGGAGGGATTGCTGCGGCTGACGCTCTTCGCGGCGGGCGACATCTGGAGCCGGCTCTTCACCGTGGGAGAGGACGGCTTGCGCCCGGCGGGCGCCTGGACGCACTGGAGGAACAGATAGCCATGACGACGCATCGCATCATTCTCAAGACACCGGACGGCGGCCTGGACGAACGGGCCTTCGATGGCAATGTCGTCAGCATCGGACGGGACGATGAATGCGATATCGTCGTCAAGGGCTGGGCCATCGGCAAGCGGCACGCCGAAATCCGTTTTACCCCCGGGGGCGCGCACATCACCAGCCAGAACGCACTGGTCGGCGTGGGCGTCAACGGCGTGCGCATCAAGGAATACGGCCCGCTGTCGCCGAAGGACGAAATCCAGTTGGGCGGTCACTCCCTGTATGTGATCCCCGGCGCGCGGGATGGCGGCGGCGCGCACGGCGCGCGGCCGCCGGACAGCGGCGGGCAGCCGCCGCGCAACAATGGTGCGCAAGGCGGCGATGGCGCGCGGCAACCGGACAGCGCCGGGCAACCGCCGCGCGGCAGCCGCCCGCGCCCCGCCGCGCCGCCGCCTTCGCGCCCCGCCGCGCCGCCGCCTTCGCGCCCCGCGCCCGCGCGGCGCTTCCGCGACGAAACGGACGGGAACGAATTCCTGCGTCCGGAGGCCGCCGCGCCGCGCGCGCCCCTCCCGGCGCCGCAAGCGCAAGACGAACTGTCCGACACCTATCTCGAATGGCGCAAGCAGGTGCACGCGGAACTCATCAAACTGATGGACGTCCGCCGCATCGACATCACGGCCATGACGGAAGCCGAGCTGGAATCGTCCGTGCGGCGAATGATCGCCGTGGTGCTGGAGAGTCTCGCCGGGCTGCCGCGCGCCATCCAGAAAGAGACCCTCGCCGAACAGGTGCTGCACGAAGCCATCGGCCTGGGGCCGCTGGAACCCCTGCTGGAGGACGAAACCGTCACCGAAATCATGGTCAACGCCCACGACCAGATCTTCGTCGAACGCGCCGGGCAAATCACCAAAAGCCCGGTGCACTTCACCAGCGACCGCGCCGTCATCTCGGCCATCGAACGCATCGTCGCCCCGATCGGACGCAAGATCGACGAAAGCTCCCCGCTCGTCGACGCCCGCCTCAAGGACGGCTCGCGGGTCAATGCGGTCATCCCGCCGCTGGCCCTCAAAGGCCCGTGCATCACCATACGGAAATTCCCCAAGCACCGTCTCTACGGCGAAGACCTGCTGAAATTCGGCACGCTCGACGAGGCCATGCTGGAGTTCCTCTCCTTTTGCGTGCGCCAGGCCAAGAACATCATCATCTCCGGCGGCACCGGTTCGGGCAAGACGACGCTCCTGAACATCCTGTCGAACTTCATCCCGGAGGGCGACCGCATCGTCACCGTGGAAGACGCGGCAGAACTGCGCCTGCACCAGCCCAACCTCGTCTCGCTCGAAGCACGCCCGTCCAACAGCGAGGGCAAGGGCGCCATCCCGATCCGCGAACTGGTCAAGAACTGCCTGCGCATGCGCCCCGACCGCATCGTCGTGGGCGAATGCCGCGGCGGCGAGGCGCTGGACATGCTGCAAGCGATGAACACGGGCCACGACGGCTCGCTCACCACCGCGCACGCCAACTCGCCGCGCGACATGCTGAGCCGCCTGGAAGTGATGGTGCTGATGGCGGGGATGGAGCTGCCGGTGACGGCGATCCGCGAACAGATCGCCTCGGCCATCGATCTCATCGTACAGCAGACGCGCTTCAAGTGCGGCAGCCGCAAGATCACCGCCATCACCGAAGTGACGGGCGTCGAGAGCGGCAAGATCCAGTTGCAGGACATCTTCGTGTTCGAGCGCGAGGGCTACACCGCCGATGGCAAGGTGAAGGGGCGCTACGCCGCCACGGGGGCAGTGCCCGAATTCCTGGAAGAACTGCGCGAGGCGGGCATCAGGACGCCCGAGCTCGGCATTTTCGAGGCGGCGGAATTCCGCCATGTCTGATCTTGCGCTCATCGTCTCCGTGGGGGCGCTCTTCGGCGGGGCGCTGGGGCTGCTGTTCATGGGCCTCTCCCCGGCGAGCGAGGCCCCGGGCAAGACGGGGGCCTCGCGCAAGGCGCTCATCGAACTGCTGCCGGACCGGCGCATCCTCATCGTCATCGGCGCGGTCTCGGGCGCGGGCCTCGTGTGGGCGCTCACCGCGCATCCGCTGATGTGCTTCCTAACCCTGGTGGGGCTGGCCGTCATTCCCAACAAGATCTACACGTACCTGCGCCAGAGGCGCATCGCGCTCATCGACAGCCAGGTGCCGGACATGCTGGCGATGGCCGCGGGGGCGATGAGCGCGGGGGCGGCGCTGATGACGGCGCTGGAGTCGGTCGCCCGGGATGGCCCCGCGCCGATCAAGGTGGAACTGGACATGATGCTGCGCGAAGTGCGCCTGGGGATCGACATGGACATCGCGCTCGACAACCTGGCGGCGCGGGTGAAGTCCGAAGAAATGATCATGGTGGCGGCGGCCATCAAGATCGCGCGCGAGAGCGGCGGCAACCTGTCGGAATCGCTGGAGAAGCTCTCGCGCGCGGTGCGCGACCGCCAGAACATGGAAAAGAAGATCCTCGCGCTGACGGCGCAGGGCCGCATGCAGGCGTGGGTGATGGCAGCGCTGCCGTTCGGGATGCTCTACGCGCTGTTCCGGCTCGACCCGGTGGCGATGGGGCCGATGTTCCACACGGTGCTGGGCTGGGCGGTCTTTCTGGCGGTGAGCGTGTGGATCACGATAGGTTTCAAGGTCATCCGTAAAATCATGGACATCGACATATGAATACGATCTGGACGGCGTGCGCGCTGCTTGCCGGGGCGATTCTGATTTTTTTCTGGCTGGTGAATCAGGAGGCGGACGATCTGTCGGAAGAAGACCGCGCCTACAAAGACCCGCTGCCGCCCTTCATGCGGCTGATCTGGCCGCTGGTGCGCTGGGCAGACAAGCGCATCGCGGTGTTCGTTCCCGCGGGCATCCGGTCGCAGGTGGAGCGGCGCCTGCAGGCGGCCAGCCTGACGCACCTGATCGAGACGGGGCAGTTCGTCGCCTTCAAGTTCATCACCAGCGTGCTGGCCGTGTTGGCCTACGCACTGACGGCGTGGATGCTCGGGCGGCTGGATATGGTGTTCCTGCTGGCCTCGGCGCTGCTGGGCTTTCTCATGCCGGACATGTGGCTCAACGACATCCGCAAGGCGTACATGAGGAAGGTGTCGCGGGAGTTGCCGACGACGCTGGACTTTCTCACCCTGGGGCTGGAATCGGGCCAGAACCTGAGCGGGGCGATCCGGCTGACCATCGCCAAGGCACCGGGCGGGGTGATGCGCGCGGAGTTCGCGCGGGCGATGCGGGACATCTCGGCGGGGGTAGCGCGGGCGGAGGCGCTGGCGCGGATGCAGGGGCGGATGGACATCAAGGAAGTGACGGTAATGACGGCGGCGATGATCCAGGCGGAGAAGGTGGGCGCCTCGCTCGGGCCGGTGCTGCGCGAGCAGGCGGCGCAGCGGCGGGCGGAACGTTTCCTGGCGGCGGAGAAGAAAGCATTCGAGGCGCCGGTGAAGATGATCGCGCCGCTGGTGATCTTCATCTTTCCCTGCACCTTCGCCTTCCTGGGCTACTTCCTGTGGCAGAAAGTGGCCGGATCGGGGGCGTTCTGAATCGGGAATCGAGGAGATGATCGTGTTGTTGGGGATTCTTGTTTTTCTGTGGCGGGGACATTGAGATGAATTTCTTTCCGCGCCTGCCCCGCGCCGGGTTGGAACTGCAAGGCGAGCCGCTGGCCATCGAGATCGCGCTGGCCGGGAGCTTCTTCTCGCGGTTGCGCGGGCTGATGCTGGCCGCGCCGCTGTCGCCGGGGCGGGGTCTGCTGATCGTGCCGTGCAACAGCATCCACGCGCTTTTCATGCGGG
>JAITIQ010000141.1 GCA_031279425.1 Accumulibacter sp. | reverse complement strand
GGAGAGGGCGCCGTCCCTCCGGCACAGCCGCAAAAATGTCGTTTCCGATGCCATTTGAAATCACCCCACGGAGGAGAGGTAAAAAGACCGGAAAAGCCTGCCATCACAGACCTTGAACTATGGTCAACCGCGGCTTCCAGGATTAATCTGCTACGATCGCACCCGCTGTTGTTCAGTTCGGTTTTCAGGAAAAAACGATGACCGCCACCTTGCGCGTCCTCCGCGCCGATATCACTTCGCTGCCCGTGGATGCCATCGTCAACGCCGCCAGGCATTCGCTGCTGGGCGGCGGCGGCGTCGACGGCGCGATCCACCGCGCCGCCGGGCCGGAACTGCTCGCGCGCTGCCGCGCGCTGAACGGCTGCGCCACCGGCGAGGCGAAGATCACGCCGGGTTTCCATCTCCCCGCCCGCCACGTCATCCACACCGTGGGCCCCGTCTGGCGGGGCGGGCGGAGCGGCGAACCGGCCCTGCTCGCCTCCTGCTACCGTCGCGCGCTCGAAGTCGCGGCCCAGGCCGGCGTGGAAAGCATTGCCTTTCCCTGCATCAGCACCGGCGCCTATGGCTACCCGCCCGAGCAGGCGGCGCCGCTTGCCGTGCGCACCGTGCGGGAGACGCTGGCGCGTCTGCCGAACTTCCGCGAAGTGGTGTTCTGCTGCTTTTCGGAGGAGGAGCGGGCGCGCTACGAAAAGCTGATCGCCTGAATTTCATCCAGGACGAGCGGCGGCGGAAGGCCGTCCAGGAACAGATCGGGCGCCGGCATCCTGCCGGCTTCGTCTCGTTCAGGCGCTCGGCAGGGTTTCCGATACCGATCGATCGCCCTGGCGCCCGCGCCGCGGGCGTCGGATCGAGGCTGATTCTGGGATACAATCATCCTTCGTTCGTCCCGGACATTCCGTCATGCGCAGTCTCTCCATTTTCCTCCTCCTGCTGGCCGTCGCCGTCGTCCCGGTCCGGGCGCAGACCGACGCGCCCGACGAAAGACCGCCGGCCCCGCTGGACGATTCCGTCCAGCCCGAGGTCACCATCATCGAGCGCGAAGGCGAGACGGTCGAGGAATACCGCATCAACGGCCGCCTGTACCAGGTCAAGGTGACTCCCTTGCGCGGCGAGCCGTACCTTCTCATCGATCATCGCGGCGACGGTTTCTTCGTTCGCCAGGAAGGTCCCGGAACGCCTGGGCTCACCGTCCCGCAGTGGGTCATCGGTACTTTCTGAGCTTTTCCCCTGCCATGAGATCCTTTCCGATCCCCGCGCCGGCCTTCGACGGTCGCTGCCGCGCGGTCGGCATCGATGCCGTTTTCGCCTGGCTGCGCCTGGCCTGGAATCTGTTCATGGTGCGCCCCGCCGCCTGGGTGGCGGGCGCGCTGATCCTGATCGCCGGCGCGCTCGCGCTGATGACCGTATGGCTGATCGGCCCGCTGCTCGCCGGCCTGCTGGCGCCGGTCCTGGCGGCCGGGCTGCTGACCATGTGCCGCAAGGCGGCCGACGGGGAGGCCGTGGGGCTGTCCGATCTCGCCGCCGGCTTTTCCACGCGCACCACGCCGCTCATCCTGCTCGGCGTAATCCTCATGCTGGCCATGCTGGCCATCCAGGTGGTCGTGCTCGTCCTGCTCGGCGGCTCCGTGGCCAGCGGCCTGTTGCTCTCGGGTATCGGCGGACTCGGCATCCTGCTCGGCGGATCGATCGTCGCCATGCTGCTGTCCTCGCTGCTCTTCATCCCGTTGTCGATGGCCCTGTGGTTCGCGCCGGCGCTCGTGCTGTTCAACGGCATGCCGCCGATCGAAGCGTGCAGGGCCAGCTTCGCGGCCAGCCTGAAAAACCTCCTGCCTCTCCTGCTCCTCGGCCTGATCGTCTTCGTGCTCGGCGTTTTCGCCGCCCTGCCGGCCGGCCTCGGATTCCTCGTTCTCATTCCCGTGCTGGCCGGGACGGCCTATGCCTCCTGGCAGGACGTGTTCGTGGCGCACTGATTTCCCGATGCAAGCATCGATACTACCGGCGCGCCGAGGATGGCGCTGGCTCGTCGAAGGGTTTGTCATCTTTCAGCGCAGACCCGCGCTGTTGTGCTTCCTGGTGCTCGGCTACTGGCTGACGATGACCGTCGTCTCGGCGATCCCCCAGATCGGCCGCCTGGCCAACCTTTTTCTGATTCCGGTGTTTTCCGTCAGCCTGATGAACGCTTGCCGGCTGATCGACAGGAAAGAGCGCCTGCCGCGGCAACTCCTCTTTTCGGGATTTCATCGCAATCTGCAGGCCCTGCTCGTCCTTGGCGCCGTTTATGCCTTGGTCATGCTGCTGGTTTTTGCCGTGTCCATGCCGCCCGATTTCGGACTGTTGTCGGAAGCGACGGAAGCGACGGAAACGACGGAAACGACGGAAACGCCGGAGGCGCCTGCCGCGGACGGAGCTTCGGCCGGCGAGGCGCCCCCCCCGGCCGCGGTGTCCATCCCTCCGCTGGCCGTCGCGCTGCTCGTCCCGGTCAGCGTGGTGTTCAGTTTCGCCCCGGTGCTGGTCGCCTGGCACGACATGCCCGCCGGCAAGTCGCTGTTTTTCAGCCTGGTCGCCTGCCTGCGCAACTGGCGTCCGTTCCTGCTGTATCTGCTGGCCTTGCTGGCGATCACCTTCACCGGCGTATGGGCGCTGCTGGTGATCGGCGCTCTGCTCGGCAGCGGCATCGAGTTGCTGGTGATGACGGCGGTCATGGCGATCAGCCTGATTCTCCTGCCGATCTGGTACGCCAGCTTCTACGTCAGCTACCGCGACATTTTCGTCGACCTGCAAGAGACGCGAGATGCCTCCTGAGGCCGCGCGAAAGCCGCTCGGAATCTTCGGCGGTACCTTCGATCCGGTGCATTTCGGACATCTGCGGCTGGCCGAGGAAGCCGTCGACGTCCTGGACCTTGCCGGCGTGCGCTGGATTCCCGCGGGCCGGCCGGCCCTGCGCGATGCGCCGCGCGCCGGCCCGCGGCAACGGCTGGAGATGGTGCGCCTGGCGATCGCCGGGAACCCGCGCTTCGAACTCGATCCGGCGGAGGTGGAGACCTCGGAACCCAGCTATACGGTGCCCACGCTCGAACGCCTGCGCCGGCCGGACGCCTGCGGCCCGGAAATGCCGCTGGCGCTCCTGGTGGGCTTCGACGCCTTCGCCAGACTGGAGGAATGGCATCGCTGGGAACGCCTGTTCGAGCTGGCGCACCTCGCCGTGGCTCATCGCCCCGGCCATGCGATCGATCCCGAACGCCTGTCTCCCGGACTGGCCGCTGCCTTCCGCCGCCGTTTGCGCCGGGAACCCGGACGGCTGGCCGCCCCGGCCGGGAGCATCGTCACCTTCGCGCTGACGCCGCTGGACATCTCGGCCACCCGCATCCGCGCCCTGCTCGCAGCCGGCGCAAGTCCGCGCTACCTGCTGCCGGAGGCCGCGCTCGCCCATATTCACCAACACCGTTTCTACACGGAGACCTGACCCGCCGATGAAAACCGCCCAGCTCGAAAGAATCGTCGTCGCCGCCCTCGAAGACGTCAAGGGCAAGGACATCGAAGTCATCGATACCCGCAAGCTCACCTCGCTGTTCGAGCGCATCGTCATCGCCAGCGGCGACTCCAGCCGCCACGTTCGCTCGCTGGCGCGCAACGTCGGAGACAAGGTGCGCACGGCGGGTGCCGGCATCCTGTCGACCGAGGGCGAGGAAGCCGGAGAATGGGCGCTGGTCGACCTGGGCGACGTGGTGGTGCACATCATGCAGCCGTCGGTCCGCGCCTACTACGACCTGGAAGAGCTATGGGGCGGCAGGGGTCTGGGGCGCGCGCAGGGCCGTCGGAAAGATCCCGCGGCCCCGATGACGAAGCCCTGAGACAGGCTCTCTCTCCATCCAGCGGTGAAAGGCGATCTATCTCGGCAAAGCTCCACGAGTTCCGCGGCGCCGCCCGTCCGAAGGCGATCCCCCTGATCATCGAAACGCCCGACCGGTCAAGAGGGCCGTGGCACAGTATAATCGCCGTTCCGTCATCCGCCCCAAGCCCGCAATGACCGTCGATATCAGGAGCCATCTCGCCGATCTGGTGCGCGCCGCGCTGTCCCGTTGCGCGCCGGAGCACGCTGGCGCGGCTATCGTCCTCGAGCGGCCCAAGCTCGCCGCGCACGGCGATTTCGCCTGCGGCGCGGCCATGCCGCTCGCCCGGACGATGCAGCGCAATCCGCGCGAGCTGGCGCAGCGGCTGGCCGAGGAGATCCCGGAATCACCGTTCGTCGCCAGGGTCGAGGTCGCCGGCGCCGGATTCATCAACTTCCATCTGCGCGGCTCGGCCAAGCTGGAAGCCGTGCGCGCCGTCCTCGAACGGGGCCAGGCCTTCGGCCGCTCGACGCGGGGGCGGCGGAGGAAGATCCTGATCGAGTTCGTCTCGGCCAATCCGACCGGACCGCTGCACGTCGGCCACGGGCGCGGCGCGGCATACGGCGCGAGCCTCGCCAGGCTGCTCGATTACGCCGGCTGGGACGTGACGCGCGAGTATTACGTCAACGACGCCGGACGGCAGATGGACATCCTGGCCGTGTCGACGTGGCTGCGCTATCTGGAACTGCACGGAGCGGACCTCGCCTTTCCGCCCAATGCCTATCAGGGCGATTACGTGCGGGGCATGGCGGAGGAAATGAAGGCCGCGCGCGGCGACCGATACGTTCGCCCGGCGAGCGAACTCCCGGCCGGCCTGCCGGACGCCGGACAGACCGACGACGAAGCCAGGGCACTGCGCGAGGAACACCTCGACGCCCTGATCGCCGGCGGCAAGCGCCTGCTCGGCGAGGACTGGAAAGAGGTGCAGGAGTACGTGCTCGGCGAGCAACTGGAGGACTGCCGCGGCGACCTGGAAGAATTCGGCGTACATTTCGACCTGTGGTTTTCGGAAAAATCGCTGTTCGACGCGGGACTCGTCGAACGCTGCGTCGAACGCCTGAGACAGGCCGGCCACGTGGTCGAGCGCGACGGCGCCCTGTGGTTCCGATCGACCGATTTCGGCGACGAGAAGGATCGCGTCGTGCGGCGCGACAACGGGCTGTACACCTATTTCGCCTCGGACATCGCCTATCACCTGAACAAATACGAGCGCGGCTTCGAGCGCATGATCAACGTCTGGGGCGCCGACCATCACGGCTACGTCCCGCGCGTCAAGGGCGCCCTCGCGGCGCTCGGGCTCGACCCGGACCGGCTCGACGTCGCCCTCGTCCAGTTCGCCGTGCTCTACCGCCATGGGCAGAAGGTCTCGATGTCCACGCGCTCGGGCGAATACGTCACGCTGCGCGCGCTGCGCGGGGAAGTCGGCAACGACGCCTGCCGTTTCTTTTACATATCGCGCAAGTCGGACCAACACCTCGATTTCGACCTCGACCTCGCCAGGAGCCAGAGCAACGAGAATCCGGTCTATTACGTCCAGTACGCGCACGCCCGCGTCTGTTCGGTGCTCGCGCAGTGGCGGGGCGACGAGGCGTCGCTTGCCGGGGCCGACCTTTCCCGGCTCGGCCATGCGCAGGAGCTGGCGCTCGCCGCGCGGCTCGGCGAGTTTCCGGAAGTCGTCGAAGCGGCCGCCGGGGATCTCGCCCCGCACCTCGTCGCCTTCTATCTCAAGGATCTCGCCGCCGAGTTCCACAGTTACTACAATGCCGAACGCCTGCTGGTCGACGATCCCGCGCTCAAGGACGCGCGCGTCGCGCTGGCCGCCGCCGTGCGGCAGGTCATCCGCAACGGCATGGCGATCATCGGCGTCGGCTGCCCGCAATCGATGTAGTCAAGCGAAGAGAGCATCATGAGCCGCGATAGCAAACCGGCGCAGCGCGCCGGCGGAACCCGCAGGAAATCGGCAGGCGGAACCCTGCTCGGTCTGTTCGTCGGACTGGTCGTCGGCGTGCTCGCCGCCGCCGCCGTCGTCTGGTACATCCACCGGACGCCGCCGCCCTTCTCGCCCAGGATGCAGACGCCGGCACCGGCGGACTCGCAGGCGCCGCTGGCGCTGCCCGGCAAGCCCGGCGACCCGATCCCGCAGCAGGGCGACAGGCCGCGCTTCGATTTCTACACCATCCTGCCGGGAGAGACGAGCCCCGAAACCCGGCCCGGCCCGGCGGCAAGACCCACGGAAACGGATCGGAGCGAGGCGGCGAAAACCGCGCTCAGGGAGCAGCTTTTCCTGCAGACGGGTTCCTTCCAGAACGCCGCCGACGCCGACCACCAGAAAGCCAGGCTGGCGATGATGGGCATCGAGGCCGGCGTCCAGCAGGTCATGCTGCAGGACAAGGTGTGGTACCGTGTTCGACTCGGGCCGTTCGGGAAGATCGAGGACGTCAACGCCCTGCGCGCGGAACTCGCCCGCCAGGGCATGGAAGCCAACGTCGTCCGGAGAGATTGATCGGTTTTTTTCCAGGCCAACCCGTCGTGAGGTGAAGGAAATGAGGAAATATCTGCACGTCTGTTCGTCCATGTTGATCGCCGGATTTTGCCTGCTCCCGCTTCCCGCGGCGACCCAGCCGGTCGCCGGAAGGGATTACACCGTGATCGAGCCGGCGCAGCCGACCGAGGATCCGGGTCGGATCGAGGTGATCGAATTCTTCTCCTACGCCTGCCCGCACTGCAACGATCTCAACCCGCTGATCCACAAATGGGCTGAAGACCTGCCGCGCGACGTCCTGTTCACGCGTGTTCCGGTCAATTTCAATCCCTTTTATGGACTCATGGCCAAGCTTTTCTACGCGCTCGACGCGACCGGCGATCTGGCCCGTCTCGACGCGCCGTTGTTCGCCGCCATCCACGAGCAGGGACTGCGGCTCGTCAGCGAAAAGAGCATTGCCGACTGGGCCGTTTCACAGGGCGTCGACGCCCGCCGCTTTTCCGAGGCCTGGAATTCCTTTTCCGTCGACGCCAGGTTCAAGCGCGTGGATCAGCTCGCGCGCGGCCATCGCATCCAGAGCGTGCCCGCCATCGCCGTCGACGGCCGTTATCTCGTCGGCGGCAAGAGCTTGCAGGAATTGCTGACGCTGGCCGATCAGGTCATCGCCCAGCGACGCGCCGAGCGGAAGGAATCGCCCGCGCGGCCATAAGCCCTCCATGGACCCCGGAGACGGAACCTTGCCCGGCTTGAGTATTTTCGTCACCGGCGCGTCGTCCGGCATCGGCAGGGCTCTGGCGCGTCATTACGCCCGACGGGGCGCCGCGCTCGGCCTGGTCGCGCGGCGCGGCGACGAGCTGGCCGCGCTGGCCGCCGAACTGGCCGCCGCGGGAGCGCCCGATGTCTTCATCTACCCGCTGGACGTGACCGACGCCGACGCGCTGCAAGCCGCCGGCGACGATTTCATGGCCCGCGCCGGCGTGCCGGACATCGTCGTGGCCAACGCCGGCATTTCGCAGGGCACGCTGACCGAATACCGGGAAGACCTCGCGGTGATCCGGCGCATCCTCGAAGTCAACGTCTACGGCATGGCCGCCACCTTCGCTCCGTTCATTGCGCCGATGCGCGGGCGCGGCCAGGGCCGGCTGGCGGGCATCGCCTCGGTCGCCGGCATTCGCGGGCTGCCCGGCGCGGAAGCCTACAGCGCCTCGAAAGCCGCGGCGATCGCCTATCTCGAAAGCCTGCGCGTCGAACTCTTCGGCAGCGGCATCCGGGTGGTGAGCATCGCGCCCGGCTTCATCGCCACGCCGATGACCGCGCGCAACCCCTACCCGATGCCGTTCCTGCTGTCCGCCGACGAAGCCGCGCGCCGCTTCGCCCGCGCCATCGAGCGCGGCGCGAGCTACACCGTGATTCCCTGGCCGATGGGCATCGTCGCCAAGGGCCTGCGCCTCCTGCCCAACCGGCTCTACGACTGGCTGTTCGCGCGGGTGCCGCGCAAGCCGCGGCTTTCCTGATTTCGCCCGACACCTTTCCTTTCAGCCCGACTTCATCATGCCGCAGAACCGCCCTCTTGAACTCGTCTGCCCGGCCGGCAGTCTGCCGGCGCTGAAGGCCGCCGTCGACCACGGCGCCGACACGGTCTATTTCGGCTATCGGAACGACACCAACGCGCGTAATTTCGCCGGCCTCAACTTCGACCGCAAGGCGATGATCGAAGGCATCGCCTACGCGCGCGCGCGCGACCGGCGCGTGCTGCTGGCGATCAACACCTTTCCCCAGCCGGGCCGTGAAGCCGACTGGCACGCCGCCATCGACGGCGCCGCCGAGCTTGCCGTCGACGCCGTCATCCTGGCCGACATGGGCCTGCTCGATTACGCCAGAAGCCGCCATCCCGACCTGCGCCTGCACCTGTCCGTGCAGGGTTCGGCGACGAGCTACGAAGCGCTCAACTTCGCGCATCGTGAATTCGGCATCCGGCGCGCGGTGCTGCCGCGCGTGCTGACCCTGGCCCAGGTCGAGCTGGTGGTGCGCAACACGCCGGTCGAAATCGAGCTTTTCGCCTTCGGCAGCCTGTGCGTGATGAACGAGGGCCGCTGCTGGCTGTCCTCCTACGCCACCGGCGAATCGCCGAATACCGCCGGCGCGTGCTCGCCGGCCCGATTCGTCCAATGGGAAAAAAAGCCCGGCCGGATGGATACCCGGCTGGGCGGCATACTGATCGACCGTTACGACGACGGCGAGCCGGCTGGCTACCCGACGCTGTGCAAGGGACGCTACGAGGTGGGCGGAGCGACCTACTACGCGCTGGAAGAGCCTGCCAGCCTCAACGCGCTCGAACTCCTGCCGGAAATCGCCCGCATCGGCGTTGCGGCGATCAAGGTCGAAGGCCGCCAGCGCAGCCCGGCCTACGTCGCGCAGGTCACGCGCACCTTGCGCCGCGCGCTCGACGAACTGGGCCGGAATCCGCAAGGCTTTGCCGTCCAGCCGGCCTGGCAGGCCGAGCTCGGCAGGGTTTCGGAAGGCGCGCAGGTGACGCTGGGAGCCTATGACCGGCCGTGGCGGTGAATGGGAGTGAAAGGTGAAAACCCGGATTTCAAGTCGATGAAGCTCTCGCTCGGCCCATTGCTCTTCTTCTGGCCCAAGGAAAAAGTGCTCGATTTCTACGCCGAGATGGCGGAAATTCCGGCGCTCGACATCTTCTACGTCGGCGAGGTCGTCTGCTCGCGCCGGCAGGAGTTGCGCGTCGCCGACTGGCTCGCGCTGGCGCGGCGGCTCTCCGACGCCGGCAAGGAAGTCGTCGTCTCGGCGCAGGCCTTGCTCGAATCGGAAAACGACCTCAAGGCCCTGCGCCGCCTCGTCGACGAGGCGGGCTGCCGCGTCGAGGCCAACGATCTGGGCGCGGTCAACATCGCCGCTGGCCGGCCCTTCGTCGCCGGCCCTCATCTCAACATCTACAACGCCGCGACGCTCGGCATCTTTCACCGCTACGGCATGTGCCGCTGGGTGCCGCCGCTCGAGGTTTCGCGCGCGCTGATCGAAGCGCTGCACCGGAGCCGCCCCGCGGGCGTGGAAACGGAAATCTTCGCCTTCGGCAAGCTGCCGCTCGCCTTTTCCGCGCGCTGCTTCACCGCCCGTCATTACGGGTTCGCCAAGGATGACTGCCGTTTCCGCTGCGCGGAGCACCCGGAAGCGATGACGCTGAAGACACGCGAAGGGCAGCCTTTCCTGGCGATCAACGGCATCCAGACGATGTCGGCGCAGACCTGCAATCTGCTCGGTGAAATTTCGGACATGCGGATCATGGGCATCGACGTCGTGCGCCTCAGCCCGCAGCCGCGGCACATGGCCGGGATCGTCGCCGCTTTCGACGCCGCGCGCCGGGGCGAGCCGCCCGCCTCCGATCCGGTCTGGGCGGCGGAGGGATTCGTCGATGGCTACTGGTTCGGCGAGGCGGGCATCGTCGCGCGTCGGCAAACGGTATAGGGGGCAGGGGACAGAGTACCGTCCATTCCCCTCCCCCGCCCGGCGGGGGAGGGCGCCCCGCAGGGGCGGGAGAGGGCGTCCTTTCCTCCGGCGCGAGCGCGCCGCCGACCCAAAAAGAGGACGAAGGAACGGAACACCCGGCCACTCTCCCCCGCAGAGAAAACCGCGGCGCTTCGCGCCGGAGGCTGGCTCCCCCCTCTCCCGGCCTTCGGCCACCCTCTCCCCCCTGCGGGGGGCGAGGGGTTCGGAGGACAGAGGACGGAGGACAGAAGACAGTCAGTTTGCGGCTGCGCCGAATTCCTCCGATGGCTTCCCCTCCCCCGCCCGGCGGGGGAGGGTGCCCCGCAGGGGCGGGAGAGGGCGTCGTTCCCTCCGGCGCGAGAGCGCCGCCGACCTCAAAAGGGGACGAAGAAACGGGACGCCCGGCCACTCTCCCCCGCGGAGAAAACTGCGGCGCTTCGCGCCGGAGGCTGGCTCCCCCCACTCCCAGCCGTCGGCCACCCACACCCCCCAGCGGGGGGCGCGGGGGTCGGAGGACAGATGACGGAGGACAGAAGACAGGCAGTTTGCGGCTGCGCCGAATTCTTCCGATGGATTCCCCTCCCCCGCTTGGCGGGGGAGGGTACCCCGCAGGGGCGGGAGAGGGCGTCGTTCCCTCCGGCGCGCAGCGCCGCTGACCCAAAAAAGGGGAAGAAGGAACAGGACGCCCGCCCCCTCTCCCCTGCGGAGAAAACTGCGGCGCTTCGCGCCGGAGGCCTGGCTTCCCCCTCTCCCGGCCTTCGGCCACCCTCTCCCCCCTGCGGGGGGCGAGGGGAACGGGAAGTTTCGTCACGGCAAGGGCGAGAGGCTCGCGGCGATTCAGAGGACAGAGGACAGAAGACAGTCAGTTTGCGGCTGCGCCGAATTCTTCCGATGAATTCCCCTCCCCCGCTTGGCGGGGGAGGGTGCCCCGCAGGGGCAGGAGAGGGTGTCGTTC
>JAITIQ010000138.1 GCA_031279425.1 Accumulibacter sp. | reverse complement strand
ATCCGTGCCGCCGGTCACGCGCTGGAAGGGCTGGGTATGGCCCTGATAGCCGGAAAACAGGTAGTAGCCGTTGGCGTCCTTGCTGTTGGCCATGCCCAGCAGGAATTCGAGCTGGTTCTCCAGGTCCTTGGCGTAAAACTCGCGCTGGCTGTCGGAATAGGTGGCGTTCCCGGCGGCGACGACCTGCTCCATGATGTACTGCACGCTCTCGACGACCGATTTCAAGCGGTCTTCTTCGAGCGCCAACTGGTGCGAGGCATTTCCCTGGTTGTCGGCGTACTGCGTATTGACGCCCAGCGCTTGCGAGGTGAGCAGAACCTGCGCCGCGGCGACCGGATCGTCCTGCGCCGAAAGGAATTTCTTGCCGGTGCCCAACTGGTTCTGGATCCTGAAAAGACTGCTCTGCCCCTGCATGAGGTCGCGCGCGCCGGTCTGGAAGATCTGGTTGGTGCTGATGCGCATGAATGAACCCCTTTATCTGATCTGGAGAATCGAATCGAACAGTTCGGAAGCGATCTGCAGCATCCGGGCCGCCGCCTGATACGACTGCTGGTATTGGATGAGATTCACCGCTTCCTCGTCGAGATTGACGCCGGAGACGGAATCCCGCGCGCTCCGGGCCTGGGCCAGCAGCGTTTCCTGCGCCGCCAGCACGGTCTGCACCTCGGCGCCCTTGTTGCCCATGTCGCCGACCATCTGCGCATAAACGGTCGAGAAACTCGCCGTGCCGGTGGTCGCCGTGCCGGCCATCGTCCTGCCCGTTTGCATCTGCGCGAGCAGGAGCGCGTTGCGGTTGTCCGACACGCCGTTGGAATTTCTCGCGATGATGAAAGTGTCGCCGTCCCCGGGGGTGCCGTTGAGGGTGAAGCGGATGCCGTCGAACGCGTAGGTCGCGCCGTTGGTATACGTTACCGGCGTCGCGGGGTAGGTAGTCTCCGTGCCATTGACGGTCACCGTCACGGGATACGAGGGGAAGCCTGTCAGTGCGCCGCCGCTGTAGCTCAGCGTCACCGGCGTGCCCGAGGCGGGCGCCGTGTATCCGGGCGCCACGCTGCCCGCCGAGATCACCGCCGTGCCGGTGTTGTCCGTGCCGGTCTGGGCGAATATCGGCGCCGCGGCGGCGATCTGCCGGACGTCGGCGGCGATGTCGGGGTTCACCGCGATCGTCTGCGCGGCGTAGCGGGTCGGCTCGATCAGGTAGCTCGATCCGGCGAGGGAGGTGCCGCTTTCCGCGAGCGAAAAACCCTGATCCTCGATGGCCGCGTTCAGGACGGCAAGGCTCGTGTCGCTCCACGAAGCGTTGTCGGACAGGCGCGTCAGCGTATAGTCCGTCCCGTCGTAGTCGAGCCGGTAGTCGCTGGTCGTCAGCTTGGTATAGAAGGTCCCGTCGGCGCTCTGTGACGCCGGCAGAAAACTGGCCGAAATCGTCGCCGTGCCCGAGGGGTTGTTCGCGTTGGCCACGACGTGGGGCGTGCCGAGCTGGAAGAAGTCGGCGGTGAAATCCGCATCGCCGTCGATGCGACCCTGCAAATCCTGCCCCAGCGCGTGCTGGGCGTTGAACGTGAGGGCCATCGAAGCGGCGATTCTCCCGAGCGAACTGGCCGCCGCGTCGAGCGATTCGGAGCGGTATTGCAGGACTCCGGACAGCGCGCCGCCGCTGATCAGCGACTCCGGCAGTTCACGCGCGCCGCCCAGGGTGCTGATTCCCACCGCGAGCCGAGTGGGATCGCCGGACGCGGGCACGACGGCCAGCGCGGTCGTCGACGTGCCCACCACCAACTGCTGTCCGTTGCCGAAAAAGACGTTTACCGAGCCGTTGGTATTGCTCGTCGTCTGTACGCCGACCATTTCGTTCAGTTCGGCGAGCAACTGGTCGCGCTGGTCATAGAGGTCGTTCGGCGGCTGGTTGTTCGCCGCGCGCGCGTTGATGATCTGCTGGTTGATCCTGGCGATCTGCTGCGCGTACGAATTGATCGAGCCGACGAAGCTCTGGATCTGGTTGTTGACATACTGGTATTGCTCTTCGAGCTGGCCGCTCAGACTCTGGAAGCGCGCCACCAGGTTGTTCGCGCCGGAGACCATGGTCTGCCGGGTCACCAGCGACGCGGGGTCCGCGGTGACCTGGTTGATGCCCTCGAAAAATCCTTCGAGCGCCGACTCCAGTCCGGCGCTTTCGTCCGCCAGGAGATTGTTGAGTTGGCCGATCGACGCCTCGTAAACTTCGAGCGTGCTGACCGCCGTTTGCGCCGTGTTCACCTGCCTGGCCAGGAAACTATTGTAGATGCGCTCGATCGTCGATACGTACGCGCCGGTGCCGATGTAGCCAGCGCCGGTCAAGGTGGGGATGTTGGTCGTCTGGATGGCGCGCTGGCGGTTGTAGCCCTCGGTATTGGCGTTGGTGATGTTGTGCGCCGTCGTCGCCAGCCCGAGCTGCGCGTTGGCCAGCGCCGAGACGCCGATGCTGAAGATTCCCGAACCCATGAAGCCTCCTTTGTCCTGTGACTAACGGCCATTTCGCCCAAAAGTTAAACCGTCCGACCGGCGAGCGCCGTTCGCAGCGTCGTCCCGCCGATGACGCGGGCGAGCTTGTCGGCATACTCCGGATCGGTGGCGTAGCCCGCCTGCTGCAGGGAACGGGCGAAGCGCGCGCCGTCCTGCTCGCCCTGCACCTGCGCGTAGCGGGAATTATCGGCAAGCAGCCCGGCATAATCCCGGAAGGCTTCGCCATAAGAAGCGTAGACGCGGAACTTCTCGCGCGAAGATCGGGGTGCGCCGTTCTCGTACTCGGTGGTCGCCACCTCGACGGCCGGTCCCTGCCAGCCCGCCCCGGCCTTGACGCCGAAGACGTTGTAGGACGGCGAGCCGTCGGGCAGGCGGATTTCGCTCTTGCCCCAGCCGCTTTCCAGCGCCGAATGCGCGACCAGGAAATGCGGCGGCACGCCGAGCGTCCGCGCCGCCTCGACGGCATGCGGCCAGACGCGGTCGACGTATTCGCGCCCGCTCCCGGGAACGTCGGAAGCAAGCGTGGCGGGCCGTCCGGCGCCGCCGGCAATGAAGCCGGCAGAACTTGCCGCCTGCCGGTCGAACAATGCCTGCCGAAGCTGCCCCAGCGCCTTGTCGATCGCCTCGCCGCCGTCCGGCGAGATCCCGGACCCCATCTGCCGTTCGATCAATTGGCCAAAGCCGAGCGCGTTGACCGCCGACAGATTGAGCGCCAGCTGCTGATCGAGGATGGAAGTGAAAAAGCGCGTCTGGTCATTGTCCAGCGGGCCGTCCTGCGGCGTCGCGTCGCGCATGCTCTTCAACATCGTTTGCAGGAGCAGCGCCTCGAACTGCCCGGCGGCTTCCTTCAATCCCGTCTGCGGATCGTTCCGGATCGTCCGGCGCAGATCCGAAGCCGTGCGGGTATCCAGGACGAAACGGTGGGAATGGAGGCTTTCGGTTTTCATGACCGGACAAAAGCAAGTTCCGGGCCATGCGCTACCACCCTGCCCGCGCCGAGAGGAAAGATGTGGTACGCAAGCCTCCGACTCGCATTGCGGGCGGGATGCCCGCACTCCAATGTTCCTGTTTGGCGAACGAACTGGATGCCTGCCGATCGAGGGCAGCATGGAGCACGGAACAAATCGGCGGCTTTTCAGCGATAACGATTGATCCGTTCGCGCGTCTGGCTGGCGGCGCGACGGGCGGCTTCCCCGTAATTCTCGTCCTTCCCGGCGTAGAGGATGGCGCGGGAGGAATTGATCATCATGCCGACGCCCTTTTCCGTGCGCCCGGCGCGCACCGCGGCTGACACATCGCCGCCCTGCGCGCCGATGCCGGGCACCAGCAGCGGCAGCTCGCCGACGATCCGCCGCACGCGCGCGAGCTCGTCCGGATGGGTCGCGCCGACGACCAGCCCGCATTGTCCGGTGGTATTCCATTGATGCGCGACGAGTTCGGCCACGTGCTCGTAAAGTTTCCTGCCCCCCACGTCGAGGTCTTGCAGCTCGCTCCCGCCAGCATTGGAGGTGCGGCAGAGCAGAAGCACTCCCTTGTCCGGCCGAGCCAGGTAGGGATCGATCGAATCCTTGCCCATGTACGGGCTGGCGGTCAGCGCGTCGGCGCCATAGCGTTCGAAGGCTTCCTTTGCATACTGTTCGGCGGTGCTGCCGATGTCGCCGCGCTTGGCGTCGAGAATCACCGGGATGCCGGGATGACGGGCGTGGATGTGCGCGATCAGCGCCTGCAACTGATCCTCGGCCCGGTGCGCGGCGAAGTAGGCGATCTGCGGCTTGAAGCAGCAGACGAGATCGGCGGTGGCGTCGGCGATTGATGCGCAGAACTCGAAAATCGCGTCCGCCCGCCCCTCGAGATGAGCCGGAAACCTGGCCGGATCGGGATCGAGCCCGACGCACAGCAGGGAATCGTTCCTTTGCCAGGCGCCGGACAGGGTTTCGCTGAAGGTCATCGCGCTTCCTTGCGGGGGAGGTGCCGTATTCTCGCACGTCCGGCCTGCGGGCATGTATCAGCGGAGAATCGCCAAACGCCAGCCCGGTTCAGCCGTGTGGAATGCGGTTTCGAGGAAAACGCCGGCACGCTTGGCGCGATCCACATGCCGGGCGGCTCCCTGGCAAGACTCTTCGCCGGATCCTGTCAGATGTCTATTCGGAGATATTTCTTCTTCCGCATCGATTATTGGAGTGCCGCCGTTTCAAAACAGGATTCGATGTGCTCGGGCCGTGCAAAACCGGCTACGTCCCGCCCGATGGTATAGGCGCGTATCTTTCCGTCCCATTCATGAATATATGGATATCACCGAGAAGGTGTTTATGAACGGCCCGCATTTCTTGAATTCACAGAGAAGCGCGGCATCCGCTTCGGCTTTATCCAATTCTGTCTGGTTGGCGTGGGCCTGACGGATAGACTCCACACGGGCCGCAATGATTGCCTGCATGGCAGGCATCTATGGTATTCAAGGGATACCGATCAATGACATAGACAACTATTGCGCGAACCCGACGATCACGTTTTCATTCTTTCCGGTTTTGCGGGAATAGCGAAAAAAAATCCCGAACCAGTATGGTTCGGGATATAAATCCCATCGTTGCGATGGGTCAGGGAGGGTCAAACATGTCAGCGCTTGCGCTGAAACAACGATTGCATTGTACGAAATGGCCATCCGCAAGTCTGTTGGCCTTTTTCGGCATTTGGGTGACGGAGTGTAACAACAGGCGCGTATTTCAACGACGCCATTTCCAACGGCGGACGCCGTACCATACGAGCGAGCATGGAACGGCGATCAGCAGCGCCTTGAGCAGGTCCGGGGTGCCTTCAATCAACAGATCCCAGGCTACGATTCCGACGAAAATGCCGATCCCCTCGGCAAGAGGAAACTTGGCGGATCGTGAAGGCGCGGAGCTCAATCTCGTTGGTCTCTGGGTGGCTGGACGCGGGAAAAAAGGCAAGACCGGAGACGACATGGACGACAACGGGACTGGAAGCATGAGGACATGCCGAGACTCTCCGCCGGACTGCCAATGATCTGGGAATAACTACCGAGAATAACTGACTGCTGGGAAAACCGCGAATTGCTGATCGATCATAGCCAGTGTAAAGAAAGCTGTGTTTGGCGCTTTCGTCAGGGTTGTGTAACGCTTTGTGACATCGGCCAGCTCAACGTGAAACGCGCGCCGCCGATCGGCGATTCGTCGGCAAAGGCCGTGCCGCCATGCTGTTCCATCACCAGCCGCACGATGGCCAGCCCCAGCCCGTGGCCGCCGGTGGCCCGGTCGCGCGAGCGGTCGAGGCGGGTGAAGGCGGCAAACACGCTTTGACGCTCGTCAGCGGGGATGCCGATGCCGTCATCGTCGACATGCACGCGGATGTTCCTGCCGACGACCTCGGCGCTGACCACGATCCTTCGCCGGGTGTATTTCAAGGCATTGCGCAACAGGTTGGTCACCGCGTAGGGCATGCTTTTCTGATCGAGCTCCACGCGCTGTTCCGGCGGCAGAGCGCCAGTGTCGATGGAAAGCTCGACGTTGCGCGAAAGGATGCGCAGCGAGTTGACTTCATCGGCGAGCCACGCCGCGAACTCGACCGAGGAAAGCTGCGGTTTCGGCTGCTCGCGCTCGAAACGCGAATATGCCAGGCTCGATTCGATCAGCTCGTCGAGCTCGTCGAGATCTTCCTCCATCATTTGCCACAGGCGTTCGCGTTCCGCCCGTTCGGGAGTTTCCGCGAGCATTTCGAGGGCGAAGCGCAGGCGCGCGATGGGAGTGCGCAATTCATGCGAGATGGCGCTGGACAATTCCTTCTGCGTCGCGATCAGGCGCTGGATGCGTTCGGCCATGCCGTTCATCGTTTCGGTCAGCAGATCGAAGGCACTGCTCTTCGCTTCCGGAGCGCGCCGTTCGAAGTGCCCTTCGCCCAGCGCCCACGCCGTTTTGCGCAAGGCTTCGAGATCGCGCCAGACCGGGCGCACCCATAGCCAGACGGCCACCCCCAGGAACAGGCCGATCAGGCTCCACGTCAGCAGCCTGATGCGCAGGTCAAAAGGCACGATGCGTGTCCGGCTCGCGTCGGCGTTGGGCCGGAATGGACCGACCATCAGGATCCGGGGGGTCTGCTTCAGGCGATGGTAGATGATGTCGCCATCGGAATCGACGACCAGATCTCCGGCGTCCAGCTTTTCTCCCTGCGCGGGCTTGAGCTTCAACGACCAGCGATCGACGATGCGCAGCCGATAGGAGAACTGCTGGTCGAGTTTTTTGAGCAGGTCCGACCATTCCGGGTATGGTTTCTGGAACAGCGCGTCTTCGATCATGATGATCGTTCCGCGCATGAAACGGCTGGTGTAGTCGTCGGTGATGCCCTTCAAGGTCGACGAGATGACGAAGTCGGCGACCAGGGCGACGACCACGAACGATCCGGTGACCAGCAGATAGAAGCTCAGAAACAGGCGCGACAGACTGTAGCTGCCGCGCCATGGAGCATACTTGTGGCCGCCGAAAAGGTTGAGCAGGCGGCTGCCCTCTTCGTGGCTATTGCCAGTCATGCTTGCTGAACAGATAACCTTTGCCACGCACGGTCTTGATGCGGATCGGATTCTCCGGATCGTCGCCGAGTTTGCGGCGCAGCCTGGAAATGCGGGCGTCGATCGAGCGGTCCAGTCCGTCGAAGCCGATGCCGCGCAGCTGCTGCAGCAGATCGTCGCGCGACAGGATGTTTCCGGCATGCAGCGCGAGCAGCCAGAGCAGGTCGAATTCGGCGGTGGTCAGGTCGATCGCCTCGTCGCCGAGATGCGCGCTGCGCGTCGCCTGGCTGATGCGGAAATTGCCGAAGGAAAGTTCCTCCGTCTCGTTGCCCTGGCCGTCCGCCGTTCCGGGAGATCCGGGCATCCTGCGCAGCAGGGCCTTGATGCGCGCCAGCAGGAGGCGCGGCTGGACGGGCTTGGTCAGGTAGTCGTCGGCGCCGAGTTCGAGCCCGAGAATCTGGTCGAGATCCTCGTCGCGGGCGGTGAGCATCAGGATCACCCCCTTGTACCTGGCGCGAACCGAACGACAGACCTCGAAGCCATCCTTGCCCGGCAGCATGATGTCCAGAATCACCAGATCCGGATCGTCGGCCAGGATGCACGCCTCCGCGATATCGCCGCGCGCTTCGGTGGTGACGTCGAAATCGTTCTTTTGCAGGTACTCGGCTGTCAACTTGGCCAGGCGATCATCGTCCTCGACGAGCAGGATGCGTGTTTTCATGGCGTTGTGGCAAGCAAGGCGGGTAAGGGAAGAATGATCCTAGAAATCGGGAGCGAATGCAAAAGACCCGCCCGTTCCGGAGACGGCGGGCAAAGGCCGGCGGAACCCGGTTACCACGGCGAGTTCGTAGACGGGTTCGTGGTCGCGGACGATTTGGAATACACTTGACGCTCCTATCCGCCAAAGGAGGCGACATGGATATTGCGTCGATCATTGCGTCCGCCAAGAATCCCGACGCGCTGGACGAATTCAATGAATCCCTGCTCGATGCCTCGCCTGGCATCGAGCGTGATATCTCGCGCCTGAAACAGACTCCCGATGATCGCGAGGCCATTCGCAGTCTTTTCCGCGCCATACACACCATCAAGGGGGATGCCGGGACATGCCGGATCGATCTGGGCGTGGCCATCACGCATCCGATCGAAACGCTGCTCGCGCGTTTGCGCAACGGCGAGATCGCCTTCGGCGGCATGCTCGCGGAAATCGTCCTCCTGGCCTTCGACCGGCTCGAACTGGCCATGGAGAACCTGTGCGAGCATCGGCCGCTGGACAGTCTTCGCCTGGACGTGGTCATCCAGGGGCTGGAAAGGCTGGCCACAACCCCGGCAGGCGACATCGAAACGGTCGCCGCCAGGCTGATCGAGGACGTCACGGATTTCCCGCCGGCCGCAGACTCGGAAAGTATCGACGGCGATCCGGCGGAAGGTCCGATCGAGCATTTCTCGGCGCGCATCGACGAGGATCTCCGGTTTTTCCGTTCGCTCGCCGACCAGCTCGAAAGCCGGTCGCCGCTGTTCAAGGGCCGCACCCAGCGGCTGCTCACGCTGGCCGCCGAGACCAACCAGATCCGTGGTCTGGCCATCGATCCGATCCAACTGGAGGCGGCCATCTGCATGCACGACATCGGCATGATGTTCCTGCCGGAAAGCATGTGGCTCAAGGTCGAGCACATGACCCCGGAGGAACGCGTGCGGATGCGCAATCACACCGCCTACGCCGCCGGCCTGCTGGCGCGGATGGACGGCTGGGAAGATGCCGCCGAAATGGTGGCGCAGCATCATGAGATGCCGGATGGGCGAGGCTATCCGCAAGGCCTTCTGGCCGAGGCCATCTGCGACGGCGCCAAGATTCTGGCCATCGTCGATGCCTTCGAGTCGGTCATGCTGAAGCACGCCAGCCGGGGCAGGAACCGTTCGGTGCTGCGCGCCATCGCCGAGATCAACGCCTGCGACAACCAATTCGCTCCCGAGTGGATCGGGCCGTTCAATCAGGTCATCCATCGCACCATCAACCAGTGAGCGTCACCACCAGCGAGGAAGCCCCCGATCCGGCGCGTCGTTTCGGCGGCGTGCGCAGACTCTACGGGGACGACGTGGCGCGGCGCTTCGAGGCGGCCCACGTCGTCGTCGTCGGTATCGGCGGCGTCGGTTCCTGGGCCGCCGAGGCGCTGGCCCGCTCGGCGATCGGCAAGATCACGCTGATCGACCTGGACATGGTGGCCGAATCGAACGTCAACCGCCAGATTCACGCGCTCGACGGCGTTTTCGGCCGGGCCAAGACGGACGTCATGGCGGAACGCCTGCGCGCGATCAACCCGGCGTGTCGGATCGCCACGATCGAAGACTTCGTCACGCCCGAAAACGTCGCCGCCCTGCTCGGCGGAGATTTCGACCTCGTGATCGACGCCACCGACCAGGTGCGCGCCAAGGCGGCGATGATCGCCTGGTGCGTCGAAAACGAGATCCCCGTCGTTACCGTGGGCGGGGCGGGCGGGCGGACCGATCCGGCGCGCATCGTGGTCAATGATCTCGCGCGTACCGCGCAGGATCCGCTGCTGGCGAAAACGCGCGCCGCGCTGCGCAGGGAGCATGGTTTTCCGCGTGAGGCCAAATTCGGCGTCACCGCCGTGTATTCGACCGAGCCCGTCCGCTATCCGGAACGGATCGGCTGCGCCTCCGACGCCCCGCTTGCCGGGCTCAATTGCGCCGGCTACGGCTCCTCGGTCTGCGTCAGCGCAACCTTCGGATTTTTCGCGGCCGGCGTGGCGCTGGGCCAGATCGCGCAGGCGGGCGGTTGATTCGAGAAAGGGAAAACCACCTTCGACACGGAGGGCGCGGAGAAAGGCGGATTTACACCGTCACGGGGTTCCTTGCCCATTTGGTCATTCTGCCGAGGGGGTTTCTTCGTGCGCTCCGTATCGAAAGAGGTTTCACGGGTCTTGTTCCCGTTCGTCAGCGCCGGCCTCCCAGGATCGACCCCAGGACGCCGCGGATGATCTGACGGCCGACCTGCGAGCCGATGGCCCGCGCGGCGGATCTGGCCAGCGCCTCGGCGACTCCCTCGCGATGTCCGCCGCGCGGTCCGGTCGATCCGCCCAGCAGTTCGCCCAAGCCGCCGAGCAATCCGCCACCGCCAGAAGACGGCGGCGGCTGAGGAGACGGCGCGGACGGGCGGGCCGGCGCCACGTCCGCCCGGGGCGCCTGGCGCAGCTTTTCATAGGCCGACTCGCGGTCGACCACCTTCTCATAGACGCCGTAGATGATCGAGGCGCGGATGAGCGCCTGCCGCTCTGCCGCGCTCAGGGGGCCGATGCGCGAAGCCGGCGGCAGGACGCAGGCGCGCTCGACGACGGACGGACGGCCCTTTTCGTCGAGGAAGGAGACCAGCGCCTCGCCGACGGAAAGTTCGGTGATCGCCGCCACCGCATCGAACGCCGGATTGGCGCGCAGCGTCTGGGCGGCGGTGGCGACGGCCTTCTGGTCGCGCGGCGTGAAGGCGCGCAAGGCGTGCTGCACGCGGTTGCCGAGCTGGGCCAGTACCTTGTCCGGAACGTCGAGCGGATTCTGCGTGACGAAATAGACACCGACACCCTTCGAGCGGATCAGGCGCACCACCTGCTCGATCTTCTCCAGCAGCGCGGGCGACGCTTCGTTGAACAGGAGGTGCGCCTCGTCGAAGAAGAACACCAGCTTCGGCTTGTCCGGGTCGCCCACCTCGGGCAACTGCTCGAACAATTCGGACAAAAGCCAGAGCAGGAAGGTCGAATACAGGCGCGGCGCGGCCATCAGTTTGTCGGCGGCGAGGATGTTGACCACGCCCTTGCCGTCGTCGGTCTGCATCAGGTCGTTGATGTCGAGCATCGGCTCGCCGAAGAAATGATCGCCGCCCTGCTGCTCGAGCACCAGCAGGCCGCGCTGGATGGCGCCGACGGATGCGGCGGAGATGTTGCCGTACCCGGTGGTGAAGGATTTCGCGTTCTCGCCGGCGTATTGCACCATCGCGCGCAGGTCCTTGAGGTCGAGCAGCAGCAGGCCGTCGTCGTCGGCGATCTTGAACACCAGTTGCAGCACGCCGGCCTGCGTTTCGTTGAGGTTCAGAAGGCGCGCGAGCAGGAGCGGCCCCATGTCGGAAATCGTCGCGCGCACCGGATGCCCCTGCTCGCCGAAGACATCCCAGAACACCACCGGGAACTTCGCCGGCGCCCAGTCGGCGATGCCCAGCGCGGCGAGCCGCTGCCTGAATTTCGGGCTGTCCGCGCCCGGCGCGGCGATGCCCGACAGGTCGCCCTTCACGTCGGCCAGGAAGACCGGCACGCCGATGGAGGAAAAGCGCTCGGCCAGCACCTGCAGAGTCACCGTCTTGCCGGTGCCGGTGGCGCCGGTGATCAGGCCATGGCGGTTGGCCAGCGCGGGCAGCAGACCGCATTCGGTATTCTCGTTCCTGGCAAGGATGAGGGGATCGGACATCGCAGGCTCCAAGGGAAGAATGATCGGGGAATGATCGGGAAGTGATAGAATCCGCCTCCCTATTATCAACCATTTACATGTCGCGTTGTTGCTCCGAAGCGGGTGGGACGGCGCGTATGGGCAAGCATCCAGGCGAGGTGAGAGCATGGCCGGACATTCCAAGTGGGCCAACATCCAGCACCGCAAGGGCCGCCAGGACGAAAAGCGCGGCGCCGCTTTCTCCAGGGTCGCCAAGGAAATCACCGTGGCCGCCCAGATGGGCGGCGGCGATCCGGGCTTCAACCCGCGCCTGAGACTGGCCATCGACAAGGCCAAGGCGGTCAACATGCCCAAGGACAGGATCGACAACGCGATCAAGAAGGGCACCGGCGAACTGGCGGGCGTCAACTACGCCGAAGTCCGCTACGAGGGTTACGGCATCGGCGGCGCGGCGATCATGGTCGATTGCCTGACCGACAACAGGACGCGCACCGTCGCCGAGGTCCGCCACACCTTCACCAAACACGGCGGCAATCTGGGGACCGACGGCTGCGTGGCGTTCCAGTTCAAGCATTGCGGGCAGTTGGTCTTCGCCCCCGGCACCGACGAGGCCAGGCTGATGGACGCCGCCATCGAGGCCGGCGCCGAGGACGTGATCGCCAGCGACGACGGCTCGATCGAGGTGGTCACCCCGCCCGCCGACTACATGGCGGTCAAGGAAGCGCTTAAAGCCGCCGGCTTCGCCGCCGAATTCGGCCAGGTCACCATGAAGGCCGAAAACGAGACCGAGCTTGCCGGAGAGGAAGCCGTCAGGATGCAGAAACTGCTCGACACGCTGGAATCCCTCGATGACGTGCAGGAGGTCTACACCAGCGCGGTGATCGACGAAGCCTGAACCGGCGCGGGGAGCGCCGATCTCGTTCTGCTCCTGCCCGCGCGGCGCCGGCGGTCAGTCCGGCCTTTTCTCTCCCCATTCCTCCAGCAGCCGCTGCGCTTGCGCCAGTTCGTCCGTGTTCGGACGGAAGACGAAGGGGCGCGAGCGCGGCAATCCGCGGAAGAGTCCGTGGCTGCTGCGCCGGTAGGCCGGGTCGTAGTGCCGCTCGATCAGTTCGCGGAACAATTCGGCCCTGGCGCCCGCGTCGATCAGCCCATGCCAGCGTCCGACGACCCGATGCCCGTGCTGGCCGGCGAGGCAGGCGAGCAGCCTCTTGAGTTCATCCGGCGAATCGAACAGCGCCGCGTAGTCCTCGCACAGGAAAGCCACTCGATCCTCGATGGCGACCTCGACGCGGATGCATTCGGCGTCGGACATCGCCCGCATCAGCGCGTCGGGCAACTGGAGCCGGCCGATCTTCCGGCTTTCCGCCTCGACGAACACGCGCCGCGCCGGATCGAGCCCTTCCAATGCCTGCAACAGGCGGGTTTCGAAGCTTTTCTGGCCCGGCTGCGCCTCACCCGGCAGCGAACCCAGGAGCGAGCCGCGGTGCCGCGCCAGATCTTCGAGGTCGAGCGCCTGCGCGCCGCGCCGGACCAGCGCGCGCAACAGGCGGGTCTTGCCGCTGCCGGTCAGGCCGGTCAGCACCCGGAAGCTGAAACGTCCGGGCACGACGGCCAGGCGTTCCAGGACATGGCGCCGGTAGGTCTTGTAGCCGCCTTCGAGCTGGCAGGCCCTCCAGCCGATCAGCCGGAACCACGTGGTCATCGCGGCCGAACGCTTGCCGCCGCGCCAGCAGTAGATCAAGGGCTTCCAGTGGAGCGGCTGGCCGGCGAACAGCGTTTCCAGATGCGCGGCGATGTTCCTCGCCGCGAGTGCCGCGCCGTAGCGGGTCGCTTCGAAAGGCGAGACTTGCGCGTACATCGTGCCGACGGCGGCGCGCTCTTCGTTGGAGAGCACCGGCGCGTTCTCCGCGCCGGGGATGTGATCGTCGGCGAATTCGGCCGGCGTGCGCACGTCGATGATCCCATCGAAGTCGCCGAGATCGGCCAGCGAGGCAAGCGAGTTTCTCATGAGCAGTCAAACGAAGGATAATCGATCATGAAAAGATGGTAGACGGTCAAGGAAACGCTGAACACGTCGTCCTTTCTCTGTGCCCTTTGCGTTGAAAGAGGTTTTGCCGCGGTTACACTGAAAGTTTCAGCTCGGAGGATTGTAAAGGAGTCGCCATGGACCAGCTTCGCCTCACCCGGTTTTCCCACGGCGGCGGCTGCGGCTGCAAGATCGCTCCGGCCGCGCTCGCCGAGCTGTTGCGCGCGCTGCCGCCGATGGGGAATTTCCCCGAGCTCCTGGTCGGCACGGAGACTTCCGACGACGCCGCCGTCTATCGTCTCAACGACGAGCAGGCGCTCGTCGCCACCACCGATTTCTTCATGCCCATCGTCGACGATCCCTTCGATTTCGGGCGCATCGCGGCGACCAATGCCCTTTCCGACATCTATGCCATGGGCGGACGCCCGATTCTGGCGCTGGCCGTCGTCGGCATGCCGATCGACAAGCTACCGATCGAGGCCATCCAGCAAATCCTGGCCGGCGGCGCCGACGTCTGTGCCAGGGCCGGCATCCCGCTGGCCGGCGGCCACTCGATCGACGCGCCGGAGCCGATCTACGGGCTGGTGGCGCTGGGTCTGGTGCACCCGGAAAAGGTCAAGCGCAACGACCGGGCCCGCGACGGCGACGTGCTGATCCTCGGCAAGCCGCTGGGCATCGGCATCCTCGGCAGCGCGATGAAGAAGGGCGCGCTCGACGCCGAGGGCTACCGGCAGCTGATCGATACCGCGACGCAGCTCAACGCCGTCGGCGCCGAGCTCGCCGGGATCGACGGCGTGCACGCGCTCACCGACGTCACCGGCTTCGGGCTGCTCGGACACCTGCTCGAACTGTGCCGCGGCGCCGGGCTCGGCGCCCGGATCGAGTCGGCCAGGCTGCCGCTGCTGCCCGCCGCCGCGGACTTCGCCCGACAGGGCGTCGGCCCCGGCGCCATTGCCCGCAATCTGGCGAGCTTCGGCGGTGACGTCGTCTTCGCCGACACGGTCCCGGACTGGCTGCGCCGCATCCTGGCCGACGCCCAGACGAGCGGCGGCCTGCTCGCCGCGGTCGCTCCGGAATGCGTGGGCGAGGTGTTGGCGCTTTTCGAGGCGCGAGGCTTTACCGCCGCCGCCATGATCGGCCGGATGCGGGCCGGCGCTCCTGCCGTTTTCGTTTCCGCATGAGGAGGGAACACGCGATGAATCCGTTCGCCGATACCGTCATCATTTTCAGCAACGACGGTCTGGGGCGGGGCGACGAAGCCCTGCGCCACCAGCTGGCGGTCAACTACCTGCGCACGCTCTCGGAGCTCGGCTACCGTCCCCAGGCGCTGCTGTTCTACACGGCCGGCGTCAAGCTGGTGGCGGCAGGCTCGCCCTGTCTCGCGGAACTGGAGACGCTGGCCCGGGCCGGCGTGCCGCTGATCGCCTGCCGCACCTGCCTCGACCATTACGGATTGACCGGCAGAGTCGAGGTGGGCGAGATCGGCAACCTGCTGCGCATCGTCGAGGCGCAGGGAAACGCGGGGAAAGTGCTGACCCTGTGACTGCGGCGGCCCCCGGTACACTCGATGCAAACGCCTGCATGATTCGGATGGCTGTAAAACCATCATCATCGTCCATCCGCGGGAAAGCCCTGCGCAGCGGGCGAGACGGAGGCCCGCGTACCGCCGCATCTTTTCGCCCCGCGGCTGGTGCTTGCCGCCATGACCGTTCATTGCGCCCGTCCGCTGAATCCGGATTCCGATCAGTACCGGAAAAATACCGGTAGTACCGCTAGAATGACGATTTTGCCGGACGCCGCCATGCCCACCGATTATCTCGAAAGAATTCTCAACGCCAAAGTCTATGACGTCGCCGTGGAAACGGCGCTCGACGCGGCGCCGGGCCTGTCGAGCCGTTCGGGCAATACGGTGCTGATCAAGCGCGAGGACATGCAGCCGGTGTTCTCCTTCAAGCTGCGCGGCGCGTACAACAAGGTCTCGCGCCTCTCATCCGAGCGCGCCCGCCGCGGCGTGATCTGCGCCTCGGCCGGCAACCACGCGCAGGGCGTGGCGCTGGCGGCGGCGAAGGTGGGCTGCCGGGCGGTCATCGTGATGCCGACGACGACGCCGGCGATCAAGATCGACGCGGTGGCGAATCTGGGCGGCGAGACGGTGCTGGCCGGCGAGTCCTTCGACGAGGCGCACGCCCGCGCGCTCGAACTGGAAAAGGCGGAGAAGCTCACCTTCGTGCACCCGTTCGACGATGCGGACGTGATCGCCGGGCAGGGGACGATCGGCATGGAGATCCTGCGCCAGCATCCCCAGCCGATCCATGCCGTGTTCTGCGCCGTCGGCGGTGGCGGCCTGATCTCGGGCGTGGCGGCGTACGTCAAGCGCTTGCGTCCGGAGATCCGGGTGGTCGGCGTCGAAGCGGAGGACGCCGACGCCATGACGCGATCGCTCACCGCCGGCCGGCGCGTGCGCCTGAAGCAGGCCGGCCTGTTCGCCGACGGCGCGGCGGTGAAATACGTCGGCGCCGAGACCTTCCGCCTGTGCCGCCAGTACGTCGATGAGATGCTGCGGGTCGACAACGACGCCATCTGCGCGGCGATCAAGGACGTGTTCGAGGATACGCGCGCCGTGCTGGAGCCGGCCGGCGCGCTCTCCGTCGCCGGCGTCAAGGAATACGCCGCGCGGCATCGCCTGCAGGGAAAAACGCTGATCGCCGTGGCTTCCGGCGCCAACATCAATTTCGACCGTCTGCGCTTCGTCGCCGAACGCGCGGAAGTCGGCGAGCGGCGCGAAGCGGTGCTGGCGGTGACTCTGCCCGAGCGTCCGGGAGCCTACAAGGCCTTCGTGGCCTTGATCGGCGGGCGCGACATCACCGAGTTCAACTATCGCTACAACGATCCCGACGAGGCGCGGGTCTTCGTCGGGGTGCGGGTCGCCTCGCGCGCCGAAGCGCGGAAGCTGGTCGAGATGCTGCGGCGGCACGATTACCCGACGCTCGACCTGACCGACGACGAGATGGCCAAGCTGCACATCCGGCATCTGGTCGGAGGACACGCGCCGCGGGTCGATCACGAGATGGTCTATCGCTTCGAATTCCCCGAGCGGCCCGGCGCGCTGATGCGCTTCCTCAATGAGATGAGCGCCGGCTGGAACATCACCCTGTTCCATTACCGCAACCACGGCGCCGATTACGGACGGGTGCTGGCCGGCATGCAGGTGCCGCCCGGAGAGATGGGCCAGTTCAAGGCCTTCCTGAAGAACCTGGGTTATATTCACTGGAACGAAACCGGCAACGCGGCCTATCGGCTGTTTCTCGGCTGAGATCTCCGCGCGAAAGGGGTTTTCTGGTTTCTTGATGAGCAAGGAATTTCAGTGATCTTGAATGGGATGATTTTTTGCCTGACCAACGGTTTGCCGCCTTTTCTTCGAAGGCCAGGCTTCGAGAGACTAGGCTTCGAGGGACTAGGCTTCCTTTCGCGCTGCCGCCTGCCTTCCCCTCCCCCGCCTGTACAGACCGGAGACATAGGTAACAGATGTACCGGGACATGGGTAACACTTTCCCTTTCGGTAATGGAGGGAAAGCACCGTGTCTGAAATCAGCCGCAAGACGGGCTACAAGTGGCTCAAGCGCTACGATGGCGGCGCGGAG
>JAITIQ010000121.1 GCA_031279425.1 Accumulibacter sp. | reverse complement strand
GGGAGGGGAAGGCAAATGTCTGCGCGGAAGCAAGCCGAGTGGGAAAGGAAGGCAAGCGTCCGTGCGAAAGCAGACCGCTTGTCTTCTCGACTGGAAGCCTGCCGCGTCGTCGCGCCTTGCCGGCACACTCCGGGACGGCACTCATGGGCACGTCCACAGCGGTTTCCAGGTTCATTCCTCGCGCGCGGGCATCAGAACGAAAGCTCCGTCCGCGCGATCAGTTCGTCCTGCACGCCTTCGTGAAGCCGCGTGAAGTAGGCGCTGAAACCGGCGACGCGCACCGTCAGGTCGCGGTATTCCATTGGCGTTTCCTTGGCTTTTCTCAGCATCTCGGAACTGACGATGTTGAACTGGATGTGTGAGCCGCCGAGATCCATGTACGCCTTGATCAGCGAGAGCAGCTTGCGCGCACCACCGATTCCCTGGATCGCGCTGGGATGGAACTTCATGTTGAAGTGGTTCGAGCCGTACTTGACGGTATCGAGCGCCTGCGCGGCGGAAGCGATCAATGCGAGCGGTCCCTTGGTATCGGTTCCCGGCTGCGCCGAAACGCTGGCGTCGGTCAGCGGTCTTTCCTTCTTGCGCCCGGTCGGCAGCGCGCCGGTCAACATGCCGAAATAATTGTGGATGGTCAGCGAATAGGCTTCGATATTGGCCTTGTGCTCGCCGTAGAAGCCTTCGTCGACGCTGTGGAAGATCGCCAGCGCGTCGTCATAGACGCGGCGCACCAGCGCGTCCACTTCCGGAATGCCGTTGCCATGCTTGGGCGCGCCGAGGCAGAGAAGGCGGATTTCCTCCTGTCCTTCGAAGTCGGCGGCGAGCGCCTCGAGAAGCTGTTTCATGCTCAGGCGCCTGGTGTCGAAGACCAGGTGCTTGACGGCCATCAGCGAATTCGCGGCGTCGACCCCGGCGGTACTGATGACGAAGTACAGATAATAGTCAGCGCCGCCGGCGGATTCGGCTTTTCCGCGCTCCAGGCAGCCGCCGTACATGGCGGCGCGGAAGGCGCCGGGAACGGTGTCGCCGAGCGCCTTGCCGGCGATCGAGCCATACGGCCGGATCTTGGCGAAAAGATTCCGGACCTGCGCGTCGTAGGCGGCGTACAGCGCTTCAAAATCGGCGAAGGATTCGGGATCGCCGGTGCGCGCGCCGACCACTTTCCTGGTCAGCGGGTCGACGCCGTCGTTCAACGCCAGTTCGAAGCACTTGGCCAGATTGAAAGTCATGTTCTCGGAAACGAAGGCGGTCTTTCCGGCGACGCCGGTGCCGACGCAGCTCATGTTGATGCAGTTGCGCGCGTCCTCGAGCGTGATGCCGTTCCTCGCGTGGCGCGCGAGCAGGCGTTCGATGATGACCTGGGTGTTCATCCACTGCGGCTGCCCCAGCCCCGTCCGTTCGAGGTCGATGGCCTTCAGGAGGAAATCTTCCTTCAACTTGTCGTGGTAGAGCACCGTGATCGTCGGCTGGATGTTGCGCAATTCGATCTGGGTATCGAGGATCAGGTAATCGAGTTCGGTCGTGGCGTCTTCCCCGCGCGCGTCGAGGCCGCCAAGGTTGATCGTGTGCCCGGTGTGGCCGGAAAGCAGTTGGGAATAGGTGATTCCCTGGTAATAGCCGAATTCGAGAATCTTGACGAAAAGGCATTTCAACCATCCGCGCGTGTCTGCGGAAGACTTGCCCGCCGCCTTGTCGATCAGATGATAGCGGTTCAGATACTGGCCGATGCGCCCCGGCGACGAACCGCAGCCGCCCTGCTCGATCTGGATGCCGAGATGGAGGAACCACCACGACTGGACCGCTTCGCGGAAATTGCGCGGCGGATGTTCGGGAACATGACGGCAGACTTCGGCGATGTCGAGCAGTTCGGCTTTGCGCAGCGGGTCTTCGGTTCCCGCCGCGGTTTCCTCGGCCAGATCGGCATAGCGATGCGCGAGGGCGACGACGGCGCGCAGGGTGATCAGCACCGCGCGGTAGAAGTCGATTTTCCTCACGTTTTCGGTATTGACCTTGAGGGCGCGCAGCCGCCCTTCGGTCTCGGTGATGATCGCGGCGAGTCCCTGGTTGATGAAGTTTTCATAATCGACGTTGCCCGCGCCCTTGGTGAAGTTCGCGCCTTCGGTAAAGAGGCCGGCTTCGAGCAAGGGGCGCGGGTCCCAGTCGTAAAGCTGCCTGGCGAGCCGGTGCGCCTTCGACACCGCGCTTCTTTCCTTGAAAAAGCGCGCCGCTTCGATCATGAGCCGCTTTTCCTCCTGGGAAATGTCTATTTTCCCGAGGTGGCTCATCATCGCCTGGTTCATTTCCCTGAGAATCCATTCGGAATCCCATTCCGGATAGACATAGACGCCGGCGGGATGGCCGGTGACCGTGCCGACGATGGGATTGTCGTCGAGATAGATATGCTTGGATCGCAAGAGCTTGTCGAAAAGCCGCGCGCGCAGGACGACCGGCGGCTCGTAATCGAAGTCGCGATAGGTTTCGAGCAGGTAAGTAAGCCGCTCGGTGTCGATCTTTTGCGGCGCGTTGAGCAGGAATTCCTTGGCCCTCTTGGCGGCGGCGTCGCAGCGTTCGCGCTGGATTTCCGGCGGGATTCCGGAATTCGCGTTCCTGTCCGCGCTTTTGCGTTTCACGGCTTGAGTGGCATCGGTTCCATACATGTCTCGCATCCTTTCGGCGTTGCCATCCGCTTTCATGAGAATGCCAGAGTAGATGCCGCCATGAAAATTGGGAACGAATGTTTTCGTATATCGTTACAACCCGATCCTTATAAGAAAATGGCGCGCGGGAAATAAGCCGGTGAATGATAAGTTAATAAGAATATCTTTGTTCTCATGCCGGGGTTTCATGCGTAGCTTATGCGGCGCAAGCGACGGCGCTTTCCCCGCATTTCCAGCGATCATCGGCGTCGCCGTTCCATCATCCAAACCACAGGAGCGATACGATGAAAGCAAAGCAAGCATGGGCCGCGCGGTTTGCCCCGGCATTCATTGCCGGGGCCGTCTGGGCCTCGGGCGCGGCAATCTCAGGCGCGGCACATGCGCAAGACAAGCCGCCCGAGAGCATCAACCTGCAATTGCAGACCTGGACGGCGGTCGCGGATGCCAAGGGAATCCTTCAGGAGGAATTCAACAAGGCCGGCGTGAAGAAAGTCAATCTGATCGCGCAATCCTCGGGCGAGCTGCTGGGCGCGGAAAGCGCGGCGGTCGGCGGCGGCACGCTGGCCTTCGCCCAAAGGATGATCTATCCCGCCTTCGTGCAGAAGGCGAATGGCATTCCGGCGGTGATCGTCTGGCTGTCGGAAGCGTCCAACCGCTACCGCACGCCGATCTTCGTCTCGGCGGCGAACAAGGACATCAACACGATCGCCGACCTGGACGGCAAGAAGTTCGGCTCCTCGCGCATTTCCTGCTACTGGTCGGCGCCGTTCGAGATCCTCAACAACGCGGGCATTCCGCTCGACAGCCGCCTGAAACCGGGGCGGGTGCGCTATGAGAACATCGAAAGCCCGGCGGTGGCGATCCAGGCCCTGCTCTCCGGCGAAAAGGACGCGACGGCGGGGCATCTGGCGGCCAACCACTTCACCGCGGCCTACCTGCAGGGCAAGTTCAAGCTGATCGGAGGGCCCGCCGACACCGGCGCTTACGTGAATTACGCGGGTCGGGTGAGTTATTTCGCGCACCGGGATTTCGCGGCGAAATATCCCGGCGTGGTCAAGGCCTTCCTGTTGAGCCGCGAACGCGCGCGAGTGTGGGCGACGGATCACGTGGACGAAGCCGCGGCAATCGTAGCCAAGGCGCTGCGCATTCCCGAAGACGTGGCGAAGTTCCAGATCACCCATCTGGGGCAATGGGACTTCATGGCCGGCGAACCCAGCGCGGAGGCCGCGCGCACGGCGATCAAGGAGTTCCAGAAATGGTACGTCGCGCATGGCGACGACATTCTGGTCGACAAGCGCCTCGATGACACCCAGATCGACGCCTTCATCGACGGCCAGTTCTTCCTGGGCGGTTCGCATTCGATCTACGGCGACAAGTACTCGAGCTATTGAAATGTCCATTCCATTCCTGTCCGCCGTCGCGAGGCTCGAAACGCCGCGGCAATGCGGATTTCTATCCTCCTTATCGCGGATCTCGGGAATCGGGCGCACGGGGATCAGGGCGTTTTTCTCCGGGCAGCGCTATATCGGCGCGATCCTGCCGCTCTTCATCCTGGGTCTGTGGCAAGCCTCGTCGAGCTTTGGCTGGATCGAGCCGGTCTTTCTGCCCACGCCGGTCAAGGTCGTGCAGGCGTTCTGGTACATGCTGACCCGGCAGGATCTGCTGATGGACATCGGGGCGAGCGTGTTCATCATCGCGCAAGCCTTTCTCTATGGCACCCTGCTCGGGGTGGGACTGGGTTTCGCGGCGGGCCTGTCGCGGCCCGTCGAACTCTTCTTCGGCGCCACCATCAACACCCTCCGCCACATCCCCACCGTGGCGTGGATTCCGCTCATCGTCGTGTGGCTCGGGCTGGGCGCGCCCGCCAAGATCGTGGTGCTCACCAAGTCGATCTTCATCCCGGTCTTCCTGAACACCCTGCAAGCCATCCGCGGCGTCGATCACAATTTCATCGAGCTGGCGCAGGCATTGAAGCTGAGCCGGCGACAGTTGATCCGCCGGGTGATCTTCCCGGCGATCGTGCCCGTGGTCATGATCACGCTGCGTTATTCGGTGGGGCTGTCGTGGGCGCTGGTGGTGGTCGCCGAAGGCATCAGCGGGCTGGAGGGCCTGGGCTTTTTGATCTTCCGCGCCCAGAACCTCTTGATGACCGATCAGCTCCTGGTCTGCATGGTGCTGATCGGGCTGATCGGCTACGGCCTCGACCGTGTGCTTTACCTGACGCAACGGTGGCTCCTCCGCTGGCAGCGCGGTTTCGGGGGGAGCTATGCTTGAAGTGCGCGGCGTCACCCGGCGTTTCGGCGATTTCACTGCCATCGAGGACACGAACCTCTCCGTCCGCGAAGGCGAATTCCTTACCATCGTCGGCGCCAGCGGTTGCGGCAAGACGACGCTCCTGCGCCTCATCGCCGGACTCGACCGGGACTATGCGGGCGACATCGAGCTCTCCGGCGAGCGCATCGTGGGAACGAGCCTCGATCGCGGCATCGTCTTCCAGGAACCCCGCCTGCTGCCCTGGCTCACACTGTGGGACAACATCGCCATCGCGCTCGACAACGCGCCGCTTGCCGCCGCCGCCAAGAAGGAAGCCATCGCCGCGCAGATCGCCCTGGTCGGCCTCGCCGGTTTCGAGCAAGCCTATCCCGCCGCCTTGAGCGGCGGCATGGCGCAACGCGCGGCGATCGCCCGCGCCCTGGTGGGACATCCCTCGATCCTGCTCCTCGACGAACCGCTCGGCGCGCTTGACGCCATCACCCGCATGCGCCTGCAGGAGGAATTGCTGCGCATCTGGCGGCACGAAAGGGTGAGCATGATCCTGGTCACGCACGACGTGGAGGAAGCCGTTTTCCTGAGCCGGAATATCGTGGTGATGGATTCGCATCCGGGACACGTCACGGCAAACGTCGTGGTGGATCTGCCCTTCCCCCGCGATCGCTCGTCCGCGGAATTCGGCGCGATCAAACGCCAAGTCTTCGACGCGCTGCACGACAACGCCGCGGTGAAGCCGCCGGAAATCGAATACCTCATCTGACGATCCGGCGTCACGAATCGGGTGTGACACGGTCCGCGCCGACCGTTTCATCGCCGCTACCTGGTGATCGGCGCTCCCCGCCCGGAATACTGGTCGCTCATGCGATAGACGGCATCGGTGAATGGCGCGGAGGGGTTGTCGCGGCAGAAACGCTCGATGAACATTTCCAGCGTGCTGCGCGAAACATCCGAGACCTGCTGCTTCTGGCTGGCATAGTTGTGGCCGCTCAGGAAGCCGCGCGCCCAGGAGATGAACTCCCGGCGCTGCTCCGGCTCGTCCTTCGAGCCGACCCAGGCCCGGCAGGAATTGTCGTCGAATCCCAGCATCCTGGGCGGAGCCGCGGCCATGGCAGCGGCCGTGACCAGTTGCGCAAACAAAAACACGATGAATCGTCTCGGCCACATCGATCTTGTCGTCCTGGATGTTGAATAGCGAGCAGCGTTCAGGCGGTGCAATATATCCCAGAACCGGGCCGCGATCAAAGGATTGCCCCGGCGAGGGCGCCGCGCGTCGTGGGGAAGGACGCCTTTTCCCGTCCCTGCCGGGACGGCGGCGGACAACGGCTTGGCGGTGGTCCGGCCCCGGAACGAAACGATTAGAATAACGGGCTCCCGTCCTTTTCCTCCTTTCCAATCCACATCATGAAAGACATCGAACGCCCCCCAATCCTGCAAATTGGAGATTTGCTGCCGATCCTCGAAACCTGGCTGCGCGAGCGCTACACGCTCGTCCGGCTCGACGGCCGGCCCGACCCGGAGGTTTTCCTGGCGGATGAGGGCGCGCGCTTCGTCGGGGTCGTCACTTCGGCGATGTACGGCGTGACGGCCGGACAGATCGCGGCGATGCCCAATCTCAAGGCCATTTCCAGCTTTGGCGTCGGGATCGACCGGATCGCCATGGACGAGGCGCGCTCACGCGGCATCGCCGTCGGCTACACCCCGAACATTCTCAACGATTGCGTCGCGGACATCGCCTTCGCGCTGATGCTCGACGTGGCGCGAGCCACGCCGGAGGCCGACCGCTACGTGCGTTCCGGCGAATGGGCGCGGCGCGGGCCGAACAGCTTTCACCTCGCCCGCAAGGTCAGCGGCGCGCGCCTGGGGATCGCCGGCCTGGGGCGCATCGGCCGGACGATCGCCCGCCGCGCGCTGGGTTTCGAGATGGAAGTTCGCTATCACTCCCGGCACCCGGTGGCCGACGTGCCCTGGGGTTACGAGCCGTCACTGATCGAACTCGCGCGCTGGGCGGATTTCCTGGTGGCGATCACCGCCGGCGGAGAAGGCACGCGGCATCTGATCGACGCCGACGTGCTCGGGGCGCTCGGTCCGCGCGGTTTCCTGGTCAATGTGTCGCGCGGATCGGTCGTCGACGAACAGGCGCTCGTGCGCGCCCTGGTCGACAGGAAGATCGCCGGCGCGGGACTCGACGTCTTCGAGAACGAGCCTCATGTGCCCGGCGAACTGCTGGCCCTGGACAACGTGGTCCTGCTGCCGCACATCGCCAGCGCCACCGAGGAAACGCGCCTGGCCATGGCGCGGCGGACGCTCGACAACCTGGAACGGTTCCTCGGCGAAGGACGCATGATTTCACAGGCCGTGTGACCTCCGGCTCCGCGAATCGACGCCCGCGAATCGACCCTGATATCCGCCTCAACCGGACGCTGGCTGTGTACGCGCGCCGAATCGTGCTCAAACCACCGAATATGCCAAGGAATTGCCAGCAACCTCCTGGCGCTTCCCCTGGCCTCGGACGCGTCCATCCCCATTCCATTCGGTGCCGCTGTAGTCAACGGCGCGCGGGCGGAAGGAGGTTTGCGGGTCGCAAGGGCGCTCGCCCGTCAACTGCAATGTCTTGCCCAAACGACGTAAGCGACGAAGAATGGGGCTTTGTCGTTCCCATTTTGCTTGACTTTCATTCTCCGGAAAGGAGAATGAAGACAACGCGCCAGGGAGGAGGCACGATGTTTTTCGAATGGATTCGGACGATCGTCATTCTGCCGGGAAGCGTTCTCGTTCTCTTTCCGGCGCTGGGGCTTTATCTTTCGGATTACCGTTGGGAATTCAATTCGATTCCCTTGTTCGCCGCGGGGATCGCTCTTCTATGCGCCGGACTGTCGCTCGCCGCCTGGACGATGTGGCTTTTCGCGAAAAGGGGGCAGGGGACGGCGGCGCCCTGGAATCCGCCGAAAAGGCTGGTCGTCGAAGGGCCTTACCGTCATGTGCGGAATCCGATGATAACGAGTGTGCTGATTCTGCTGAGTGCCGAGGCGCTGCTGCTGAATTCCTGGCTGCCCATGGGGATCTTCGCGCTGTTTCTCGGGGGCAATATGCTCTATTTTCCTTTCGTCGAGGAGAAGGGCCTCGAAAAACGCTTCGGGCAGGACTATCTGGCGTA
>JAITIQ010000229.1 GCA_031279425.1 Accumulibacter sp. | reverse complement strand
GACTGCCGCCTCCGGCAACTGTTCGGACTTGCGACCAACGGAGGGCCACAGCACGCCAAAAGCTGTCTTTCGGGCTTGGGATACCCACAGAAGAGGCAGGCTGTGCCGGGCTTTCCGATGCAACCCCCAAACACCAATGTCTGGGGAAATCACAATATATAAGAAGACGGAGGACGGTCGGTTTGCGGCGGCGCCGAATCATGCGCATTGGTTTGTTAACCTGCGCTAAGCATGAGTGTTGTTACCCGAACCCCGCCGTTCTCAGCCCTTGGCCGGGCGCATGGCCGAAAACCGTTCCGCCGAATCGCGCACCACGTCGTTCAGGTTCTTGTGCACGGCCTGCCGGGCGCGCAGCCAATCGGCGCCGGTCGTGCCGGTAAACAGCGCAGTGCGCAGTACGTCGAGCCAGTGCTGGCAACCGAGCGCCTTCGCGTCGCCGCTCAAGGCGTCGAGCCAGTCCTTGAGCGTCGCGCGCAGATCCTCCTGGGTGCGTTTCTGCGGCGAGGAAATCCGCGCGTCGAAGCCGTACCGGCAGGCCTGAAACTTGTTGTGGCGGGCGACCTGCAGCGCCTGGCCAGCGTCGTAGGCCGGGCGTTCGCGCAGCAGGTAGCGCGAAAGCGACTGCGCGAACGCCGCCAGCGCGGCGGCTTGATTGACGTCGAGCGGCGTGTCGCAGACGCGGATTTCGACGGTGCCGTATTCGGGCTTGGGCCGGATGTCCCAGTACAGGTCCTTGATGCTGGCGGCGATGCCGCAATCCCTGAGAAAACCGAAATACTCCAGGAAAGCGTTCCAGTTTTCGAGTTCCGGACATTGCCCGGAAAGCGGGAAGGCCGACACGGCGTTGAGCCGCGCCGACTGGAACAGGGAGTCTTCGCCGTCGATATAGGGCGATGCCGCCGACAGGGCGATGAAGTACGGAACGAAAGGCCCCAGCGCCTGGGTCAGCCACAGGGCGTCGTCGCCGGACACGCAGCCGACATGGATGTGCTGGCCGAAGACGGTGAACTGCTTGGCCAGATAGCCGTAGCGCTCGTAGGTCATCGCGTAGCGTTCGCCGGGCGAGATGCGCCGGTCCGGCCAGGAATGGAAAGGGTGGGCGCCGCCGCCGCAGATGGCGATGTTGTTGCGCGCGCATCGATCGACCAGCAGTTCCCGCATGGCGTCGAGATCGGCGGCGATGGCGTCGGCCGAAGTGCGCGGCCGCGTGTTGATCTCGATCATGCTCTCGGTGATTTCCAGCTTGATGTCGCCGTGGGCGCCGTCGTGCCGGGCGGCGGAAAGAAGGTCGGTCGCGCCGCGCGTCAGGTCGTAGTCGCGCGTGGTCAGCAGTTGCAATTCGAGTTCGACGCCGAGCGTCAGCGCTTCGCTCCGCGTGAATTCCATGCCGCCGTCCTGGTCCATGCCGGGCGCAGGCGCGGCGTCCACGGATTCCGCGGCTTCGCTGGACGGGGACGAAGGGTTGATGTCGCTCATGGCATACCTCCGGAGCTTTCCTTGTCGGTCGCCGTTTCGCCGGCGCGATTGACCGCGTAGCGGCACAGCAGCGGGCCGGCGATGTCCATGATCGCCGCGGCGAAAAAGGCGAGCCGCAGCGCCGAATAGCCGATTCCCGGATAGAGCTGGCTGATTTCGAAGGCCATGAACAGCGAGGTCGCCGACAGAGGCTGGATGCCGATGCCGGCCAGGAGCCGCTTGCCCATCGGCAGCGCGCCGCCGGAAGCCGCCATGGACAGCAACTTGGCCGCCGCGCGCGCGAGCAGCAGGCCCAGGGCCTGCGCTCCCGCCAGCCAGGTGAAGTCGCGCCACGGCAGCGAGGCGCCGACCACCACGAACAGGATGATCGCCAGCACCCAATGCAGCTCGGGCAGGACGGTATAGCTCAAGGTCCGGGCTGTGTCGCGGGCCGACAGGATGACGCCCATCAGGAACAGGGTGAGGAACACCGGCACGCCCAACATGCGCGCCACGCCGACCGCCAGCAGGGCCATCGACACCAGCACGAAGACCTGCGCCAGCGAGCGCTTCGGCAGGCGTCCGGCGATGAGCAGCGCAAGGCGCGAGGCGACCCAGCCGATCAGGCACGCACCGCCGCCGGCCCACAGCGGATGCACCAGCACGGTCACCCAGGTCACGTTCTGCTGCGCGTGCACGATGCCGAGCACGGCCACGAAGACGACGAAGGAAGCGGCCGAGCCGATCGCCGAATACATCATGACGCGCTCGGTGACCTGCCCCTGCGCCCGCGATTCCTCGACGATCAACAGCACCACGGCCGGCGCCGAGGCCATGGTCACCGCCGCCGTCGCCGCCGCCCAGGCCGGCGAAAGCCCGGCCACCCAGCAGGAGAACGAATAGACCGCCAGGAAGGACAGCGCGATGTCGCCCACGCTGCCGCGCAGGAGGTCGCGGTTGCGCAAAAGCCAGCGCAGATCGAGCCGGCGGCCGGCTTCGAGCAGCAGCAGGCCATGCGCCGTGTCGGCGACCGGGCGGATCTGGGCCAGGATGTCGGCGTTGATCCAGCCGAGCAACGGCGGGCCGAACACCGTCCCGGCGACGATGTAGCCCAACACGCGCGGCCATCCCCAGCGCGCGCGCAGCCATTCGGCCACCAGCAGGCCGACGACCAGCAGCAGGCTCAACAGCGCCAGCGTGTCGATGCGCGACGGGAAGGGCGGCAGGAAGTACAGCGTGCCCTGCAGCGCCGTCCACGCCTCGCGCAACGAGGAAAGAACGGCCCCGTTCACCGCCGGAACCACTTGCCGGTGATGCCGCGCAGCCTGGAGAGGACGCCGGCCCAGCCCGCTCCGGGCCGCCTTCTGCGGCCGCGCAGCCAGCGCCGGCCGCGCGCGGCGTCGAGAAATTCATCGAGGATCGGCGTGCAATCGAGCAGATCGGGATCGCCCGGCGGATGGAACTCCGGATGCCACTGCACTCCGAACACATAGGGTTTCGTTTCCAGGCGCACGGCCTCGATCACCTGGTCATCGGCGCTCGCGGCCTCGACGCGCAGTCCCCGCCCCAGGGCCTTGATCGCCTGGTGATGGATGGAGATCACCCGTCCGCCGGTCGTTCCCGGATACAGCCTGGCAAGACCCGACGACTCGTCCCAGACGACGGGGTGCGCGTAGCGGTCGAAATCCTCATGCACGTGCGGAACGGTGTGCTCGACCTGCAGGGCGATGTCCTGGTGCAGCGTGCCGCCGAGCGCCACGTTGATCAGTTGCGCGCCCCGGCAGATGCCCAGCACGGCCTTGCCCGACTCCATGAATTCGTGCAGCAGTTCCATCTCGTACGCGTCGCGCACATGGTCGCCGGCCCAATCCGGGCGCAACGGCTCCTCGCCGTAGCTTTGCGGCGAGACGTCGGCGCCGCCCTGCAAAACGAGGCCGTCCAGGTACTGCGCGTAATCGCGCAGACGGATGTTGCTGCGATACACCCGGCCGTCGTGGTTGACCGACGGAATCATGAAGACCATCACGTCGCGCGACATCACCCAGTGCGCGACCGACTGTTCGAGATAATGCAGCGACTTCGACCGAATCCCCTTCACCCCCTCCTGGGGATGGAAAATCCGGGCCGAAAAGCCGATGCGCAGCGGACGTTCGTTTTTCATGATCTTCATGCTCTCGATGACCTCCTTCGGATCGGGCGCCCATCACTTTCAGTCCGGACGATGGTCCGCCCAAGGGACGGATACTCCCACCCTCCGTTCTCGAAACGACGGCCGCGAAAAGATCGGAAAGGCATCGCGGAACGCGCCGGGAGCATCGGTTCCGTGGCCGATCCCATGGCCACGCTGGTCTGGAAACGGGACAAACTTAACCGAAGACGCCGCCCGGCGCAACCGTGCGTGGACGGAGCGCCGCGAGTTTCAGATCTGTCAGGGAACCGGTTTTTGCGGGCATTGCCGACGTGGCCTCGGCCAACCGCCACCTGTCTGTCGGGATACTACCGACCACGATTCAACCTGGAAACCGCGGCTGGATGTGCCCGTGACAGAGGACAGAGGACAGAAAAGTCGGCGGCGCTGCGCGCCGGAGGGAAGGACGCCCTCTCCCGCCCCCGCGGGGCGCCCTCCCCCGCCAAGCGGGGGAGGGGAACATACGCTTCCCAACCCGTCATGGCTCGGGCTGCGCGACGTGGCAATCCATGCCTTCCTCCGGCGCAGCCGCAAACTGACTGTCCTCTGTACGGACGGACATGAAAATCCCCGGGCTTCCAGCCGCGAAGGCTCATTTGGGAAGGAACCACCGCAGCGGGATTTCCACGAGTTGCGGGAAGAGCGTGAACGCCAGGAGCAGCAGGATTTCGATCCACATGTAGGGCAGGACCCTCCGGATGATTTCATCCAGGGAGACCTTGCCGACGCCCGCCGCGACGTTGAGCACGGTGCCGACCGGCGGCGTCAGCAAGCCGATCATGTTGTTGAACACGAACATGAATCCGAAATAGACCGGATCGATTCCGGCCTTCAGGACGATGGGCATCAGCACCGGCGTGAGGATCAGGATCGTCGGCGTCGAGTCCATGGCGGTGCCGACCAGCAGCACGACGAGATTGATGGCGAACATCAACACGATCTTGTTGTCCATCACGGGCGCGAGGGTCTCCGCCAGATGCGCCGGAATGTTCGCCACGGCGATCAGCCACGAGGTGACCATGGCCGCCGCCGCGAGGAACATGACGACGCTGGTCGTCTTGGCCGAAGAAACCAGCACTCGGGTCATGTGGCTGAACTTGAGTTCCCGGTAGACGACGAAACCGACGAACAGGGCGAAGAAGACCGTGACCGCGGCGGCTTCGGTCGGGGTGAACACGCCGCCGCGCAGTCCGACGATGATGAAGACCGGCATGAGGAAAGCCCAGACCGCGCCCCTGGCCGCCTTCAACATGACCCGGAACGGTTGTCTGGGCTGAACCTTGTAGTGTTCCTTGCGCGCGATCCACGCCCAGGTCGCCGCCAGGCAGACCGCGAGCAGTACGCCGGGGACGATGCCGGACATGAACAGCTTGGGGATGGAGACGTTGCCGGTGACGCCGAAGATGATCAGGGGCACGCTGGGCGGCATCAGCGGCGGAATGATGCCCGCCGCCGCGATCAGCGACGCGGAGTGGCTGCGCTTGTAACCCGCCTCCTCCATGACCGGGATGAGGATGGCGCCCAGGGCCGCGACGTCGGCGATGGCCGAGCCGGTCAGTCCGGAAAAGAGCAGGGTGGCCAGGATGGCGACGTAGCCCAGTCCGCCCTTGACGTGGCCGACGACGGTGATGGAGAAGTCGATGATGCGCTTGGAAACGCCACCGGCGTTCATCAATTCGCCGGCCAGGATGAAGAAGGCGATGGCCATCAGCGGAAAGTTGTCCGCCCCGTCCAACAGCGTCTGCGCCAGAATCTGCGTGTCGAACATGTCGAGATAGAGCAAGAGCGCGATTCCGCTCATGATCAGGGAATGGGCGATGGGGATGCCCAGCGCCATCGCGGCCAAGAGCGAGCCGAGGAAAACGGTCATGGTCATGATCATGATTTTTCCTCTCCCTTTCCGGTTTCTTCGAGGGTTTGGCCGACGAAATTCTGTTCTTCGGAGTCGACGGTCATGACCAGCTCGCTTTCATCCATTTTCCGGGCGGCCAGGCGATAGAGATTGTTGAGCGCGATGACGACCATGCCCACGCTGCAAACGAAGCCGGAGACATAGACGAAGGCCAGCGGCAGACGCATCGACGCCGATACCTGGTTTATGGTCAGTTCCGTGAGCTTCCACGTGCCGTCGGCGCACAGCCCCATGGTGATGGCCAGGAGAAGGTTGTTCAGAACGTACACGCGCCGCCGGTTTTTCACCGACAGCCGGCTCACCAGCGTATCCACGCCCAGGTGGGCATTCTCGCGGGAAGCCACGATGGCCCCCAGGAAAATCAGCCAGATGAACAGGTAGCGGGACGCTTCCTCGGCCCAGGTGATTCCCGAATTGAAAAGGTAGCGTAATACGACGTTGCCAAAAACGAAGATGGCCATGCAGGACAGGCATATCGCGATCACCGCGTGCAGCAGGCGATTGACCATTTGGCTGAAGCTTCCCATGCTCTTGTTCTCTCGAAGGGATCTTCCCCGTTGTTTCTTGTTCTCGGTCGACAAAAAAAGAGCAGGATCGTTGGCCCGATATATTTACCTCGCCGTATTTCAACGATCCTGCGCGTTCGACTTGAAATCCCTGACGACTTACTTGGCGGCCTTGGCAATCTCCTCCCTGATCGTCTTGAGGTTGTCCGCCCCCATGTCGTTGGCAAACTGTCCCGCGATGTCCTTGGTGGCATCGACGAAGGCCTGGTGCTGCTCCGGAGTCAGGCGGGTCACCGTCATGCCGGCCTTTTCCATGCCGGCGACGGCTTCGCCCATGGTTTCGCGATTGATCTTGCGTTGATACGCGCCCGCCTCCTTCGCCGCCTTGAGAATGAGCGCCTGGTCTTCCTTGGGCAGGGTATCCCAGAGCCGCTTGCTGTACATGAACACGAAAGGCGAATAGAAGTGATTGGACAGCGTGGTGAACTTCTGCACCTCGTAGTATTTTTGCAGGAAGTTGGTGGTCGACGGGTTTTCCTGGCCGTCGATCGTCTTTTCCGACAGGGCCGAGAAGATTTCGCTGAAAGGCATCGGCGTCGGGTTGGCGCCCAGGGTCTTGAAGGTGGCGAGATGCACCGGATTTTCCATGGTCCTGATCTTCAGCCCCTTCAGATCCGCCGGAGATTTGACCGCGACCTTGCTGTTGGTCAATTGACGGAAACCATTTTCCCAGAAGGCCATGCCGATGATGCCGTGGGCCGGCAGGGATTCCAGATATTTCTGCCCGAACGGCCCATCGAGCACCTTGTCGGCGACTTCCTCGTTGGGGAACAGGAACGGCAGGTCGAAGACCATCCATCTCCTGTCCAGGCCGGCGATCGGCGCGGTGGAAGGACAGGTCATTTCCAGCGTGCCGGCGCGCAGCGAAGTCATCATCTTGGCGTCATCGCCAAGTTGCGCGTTGGCGAAAAGATCGACCTTGAAACGGCCCTTGGATTCGGCCTCGACGAGCTCCTTGAATTTCTGCAGACCCTTGTATTGGGGGCTCAACTCGTTCAAGCCGATGCCGACCTTGAGCGTTTTCGTCTGGGCGGCGGCCGGCGCGCCGATGAGACCGGCGGCGGCCAGAACGCCGATCGCCGCGCTGATTGTCCTGAATAGCTTGTTCATCGTATTTCCTCCTTGTTTTCAATGCGTTGATCGTGTATTGACGATGCCTTGCCCGTGCTTTTTTCTTGACTGTCCGAACCTCCTTTTGAAAGGGCGGGGCAAATATTATATCGGTTCGTTTCCCGATGATGAGTGTTCGACGAGGATTCGCTTCACCATCGGTTGACCCGGTTCGTGGGCGCGCCTTTCGTCAGTATTTCGATGGCCGCCCGAGCGGCTTTTTCCTGCATCGTCCTGACCGTGGCTTCCGAGTACCCGCCGGTGTGATCCGTCAGGATCACGTTGAAGGCGGAGCTTTCCACCCCACCGCAAACCCTGCCTCTTAAGGGAAAGTCTCGACAGAAAAGGGAACTTCGGGTAATTGCGCCCCGGGCGTCGCTCAACTGGAAATTTGCGCCAATTTGTCGGATAATGGCGTATTCGTATCGGTGGTGAATACGCGCCGCGACATTTCCGTGACCAGATCATCGTGGTCGTCTTCTTCCATTCACGGGCGCCGTGAAAATTTCATACGCCACCGGTTTCGGTGTCCGTTCATTCAACGAGGAAATGAATCATGACTATCAAGGTTGGCATCAATGGTTTCGGTCGCATCGGACGCATGGTCTTCCGGGCGGCGGTGCAGAATTTCAGCGACATCGAGATCGTCGGCATCAATGACCTGCTCGAGCCCGATTACGTCGCCTACATGCTCAAGTTCGATTCCGTGCAGGGGCGTTTCAAGGGGCAGGTTTCCGTCGAAGGCAACCAGCTCATCGTCAATGGCAGGAAGATCCGCCTGACCGCCATCAAGGACCCCGCCGAACTCAAGTGGAACGAAGTCGGCGCCGAAATCATCGTCGAATCGACCGGTCTGTTCCTGACCGGGGAGACCTGCCAGAAGCACATCGACGCCGGCGCCAGGAAGGTCATCCAGAGCGGCCCCTCGAAGGACGACACGCCGATGTTCGTCTATGGCGTCAACCACGCCAGATACGCCGGCGAGGCGATCATCTCCAACGCCTCCTGCACGACCAACTGCCTGGCGCCGCTGGCCAAGGTCATCAACGATACCTTCGGCATCAAGCGCGGCCTGATGACCACGGTGCATGCCACGACCAACACGCAGAAGACCGTCGACGCGCCGTCGAACAAGGACTGGCGCGGCGGCCGCGGCATCCTGGAAAACATCATCCCGTCCTCGACCGGCGCCGCCAAGGCCGTCGGCAAGGTCATCCCCGAACTCAACAAGAAACTCACCGGCATGTCCCTGCGCGTGCCGACCTCCGTCGTTTCAGTCGTGGACCTGACCTGCGAACTCCTGAAGCCAGCCAGCTACGAGGAAATCTGCGCGGCCGTGAAAGCGGCCTCGGAAGGCGAGCTGAAAGGCGTCCTCGGTTACACCGAAGACGCGGTGGTGTCGACCGATCTGCGCGGCGAGACCTGCACCTCGGTGTTCGACGCCAAGGCCGGCATCGCGCTCGACCCGACCTTCGTCAAGCTGGTCGCCTGGTACGACAACGAATGGGGCTTCTCCAACAAGGTCCTGGAAATGGTCCGCGTGGTGTCTTCCAGATGACGAATTGAACGAAAGGGCGCTGCCAGGCGCCCTTTTTTGTTCCTTCCACTCCCGAATGAGAGAGTTTCACCATGACTTTCAAGCGTCTTACCGATCTCGACGTGTCCGGCAAACGGGTTTTCATTCGCGCCGACCTCAATGTTCCCCAGGACGACGAGCTTAAAATCACCGACGACACGCGCATCCGCGCTGCGCTGCCCGGCATCCGCTACGCCCTGGAAAAGGGCGCGGCGGTGATGGTCACTTCCCACCTGGGACGTCCCGCCGAAGGCGAATTCAAACCCGAGGATTCGCTCGCCCCGGTCGCCGGGCGCCTGTCCGAACTGCTCGGTCGTAACGTCCGTCTCATCCGGAACTGGGTCGATGGCGGTTTCGAAGTGAAGCCCGGCGAAGTCGTGCTGCTGGAAAACGCCCGCTGCAACCAGGGCGAGAAGAAATGCAGCGACGAACTGTCGCAAAAGATGGCCGCGCTGTGCGACGTGTGGGTGATGGACGCCTTCGGCACCGCGCACCGCGCCGAGGCCACCACCTACGGCATGGGCAGGTATGCCAAGGTCGCCTGCGCGGGGCCGTGCGTCGCCTCCGAGCTCGAGGCACTGGGCAAGGCGCTGGCCGATCCGGTTCGGCCGCTCTTGGCCATCGTTGGCGGCGCCAAGGTGTCGACCAAGCTGACCGTGCTCGAAAGCCTGTCCGCCAAGGTCGACCAACTGGTCGTCGGCGGCGGCATTGCCAATACCTTCCTCCTTGCTTCCGGCAGGAAGATCGGCAAGTCGCTGGCCGAGAAAGATCTCGTCGATCAGGCCAAAACGGTAATGGCCAAGGTCCACGTGCCGCTGCCCACCGACGTCGTCTGCGCCAAGGAGTTTTCGGCCACGGCACAGGCCACCGTCAAGAGCGTCGACGAAGTCGCCGACGACGACCTGATCCTCGACATCGGCCCGCAATCGGCCAGGGCGCTCGCCGGGATCGTCGCCCAGGCCGGCACGGTCGTGTGGAACGGCCCGGTCGGCGTCTTCGAGATGGCGCCGTTCGCGGGCGGCACCCGGGAACTCGCCCGCGCCATCGCGGCGTCGAAGGCATTCACGCTGGCCGGCGGCGGCGACACCGTCTCGGCGATCAAGGTTTTCGACATCCAGGACCGGGTCGGCTACATCTCGACCGCCGGCGGCGCCTTCCTGGAGTTCCTGGAAGGCAAACGTCTGCCGGCCGTGGACATCCTCGAATCGCGCGCCGGGGACTGAAATGGCGCATGGAAATTTCCTCCCGCCGCGGGAGGAAATTTCCATGCGCAGGGATTTTCATCAGATGGCAATCAAACAGGAGAAGTCAGATGTCAAGAGAAGCGAAGCTTGCGGATTTATCGGAGAGGCGGGAGGCGGTGTTGTTGGGAGGGGGGAGGAGGCGCATTGCCAAACAGCACGAGAGCG
>JAITIQ010000224.1 GCA_031279425.1 Accumulibacter sp. | reverse complement strand
CGGCTCGCCGCCGCGGACGGCTTCGATGCGGCGGGTGCCGTCGGCGAGCGCGATGAATTTTTGCAGGAATTCGGGGCTGGTGTGCTGGATGTCGTCGAGGTAGAGCATGACGTTGTTGCCCATCAGCAGCCCGAGATTGAGCTTTTCGAGTTCCTGCCGCGCGGCGCTGTTGGTCGCGGAAGAAGGGTCGAGCGCGGTGATGCCGTGGCCGAGCGCCGGGCAGTTGATGCGCACGAAAATGAGCCCCAGGCGGTCGGCGACGTATTCCATCAGCGTGGTCTTGCCGTAGCCGGGCGGAGAGATGAGCAGCAGCAAACCCATGCGGTCGCTGCGGCTCGCTTCGCCCGCCGCGCCGAGCTGCTTGGCGAGATTGTCGCCGACGAGCGGCAGGTAGACTTCGTCGATCAGGCGGTTCCTCACGAAGGAGGACAAGGGCTTGGCCTGGAATTGGGATAGGCGCAGGCGCTTTTTCTCGGCGCCGGCGATTTCATGACGCAGGGATTGCAGCCGGGTGAAGCCGGCCGCCGCTTCCGAGTGGCGCAGGTAGCGCCGCCAGGAGTCGTGCAGGTTGAGCGCGATCTTGCCGCCCTCGATGCGCGGATGCTCGCCGAGCATTCCGGCGAGCGTCGTGTCGAGGTCGGCGTTGATGCGCGCGCGCGGCAGGTCGACCGCAAACTTCGTCGCGGCGTCCTCGACCCAGCCGGTAGAGCGTTCCGGCTCGCGCTGGGCGGCGGCGCAGGCGGCGAGCCAGTCGCGCGCGAGGCGCCAGCGTTCCGCCGGCGGCGCGGCGGCGAGGTCGCGCTGCCAGTCCATCCACTGATGGGCGGCTTCCAGCCGGCGTTGCAGATCGCTCGCCAGATCGTCGGCGGCGGCGGCCAGCGCCCAGGTGCCGTCATGCACGTAGGTGAGCTGGCGCACCAGGTAGCGCGCGGCCTGCGGCCCGAGCGCGTCGCGTCCGGCATCGAAGCCGAAGCTGGGGGCGAAGGCCGTGATCGCGGCGGCGAATTCCTTTTCCAGGCGCTTTTGCGCCTCGCGTCTGCCGAAGCGGGCGCGAATGTTCATCACCGACTGCGCCAAGCGTGAGGCGGCGGCGCGTTCCTCATCGGCCAGGCCGTATTGCCAGTGGAGCATGGCCAGCGCGCGCGCGTCCGGGCCGTAGGACAGCAGGCCCGCCGCCGCCTGCATGCGGGTGAGCGCGGCGAGAATGCGGGCGGCATCGACGTCATGCACGCCCTTCTGGTAACCCTCCTGATAGCGCGGCGCGGCCCACCCGCGCAGCTTTTCCAGCAAGGGTTCCGGATGGCCGCCGTCGGCGGCGAGCGTTTGCAGGCCGAGCCAATCGAGGTCCAGTTCGCCCACCTCGCCGGCGATGACGGCTTCGAGCAGCGTGCCGGCCAGGTATTCGGCGCGGTAGAAGTCTCGAGTCTCGGAGACGAGCGCCTGATCCCATTGACTCCTGAATTCCGTCAGCGCCGCCGCGTCTTCCGGCGCGAGCGGGGCGTAATAGTCGGTGCCGGAAAGATGGAATTGCATCTCGCCTTCGCGCGGCACCAGGGTGAGGTCGAGCGGCTGGTGGCTGACGGTGAAGCGATGGCGGCCGAGGCGCAGGGTGGCGCCGCCGTCGTCGGCAAGCTCGCCTTGGTCGCGCACCGCGCGGACGGCGTGGTCGCGCGCGGTTTTGAACTGCGTGTCGAGATCGTCGGCGAGAACGCCGTCGCCCAGGCTCCGCAGTTCGGCGATCTGGTTTTTGAGCTTGCCGAGCAGGGGGTCGGAGGCAAAATAGCTGTGCAGCCGCGCAAGCTCCGTGATCTGCGCGACGCGGCGGGGAATGCCGTTCAGGATGCGCGTGGCGGCATCGACAATGGCGCGGGCGCGGCGGGCACGAGCGTCGAGCAGCGCCTGCTTTCGGGCGAGCAGCGTTTCATAGACCGCTTCGCGCTTGGCGGCGATGTCGATGAGAAAGTTTTCCTGCTCGGCGAAGCGGCCTTCCAGCTCTTCGAGTTGCGCGAGCAGGCGGGTCAGCGCGTCGTCGCATTTTTCCGGCGTGTCGGAAAGCTCGACGGCGTTTTCCAGGCTCTGCCCGAAAAGCTTGAACTGCGCGCCGAATTCGGCGGCGGCTTCCGTGCCGGACAAGGCGCGGCGGCGATTGCGCGCCACCGCGCGCAGGCGGTTGATCTCGGCATAAACGCCGGAGACGGCGTCGAGAATCGCGGTGCGCGTCACCGCGTCGCCGCCGGGCAGATTGCCGATCTGTCCGGACAGGAGGTCCAGCCCGGCGGCGGCCTGGTCGAGCCCGGCCAGCGTGCGGGCGATGTCCTCGCTCGTCGCCGCCCGCTCGAGTTCTCCGGCGGCGCGGGCAAGATCCTGGCGCAGCGCGTCGAAAGCCTTTTCCTGCGCCAGGAAGGCGAGCGCCTTCTCGCCGACCCGCGCGGCCTCATCGGCATAAACGGCGTCGAGCGCGAGGATGCGCTCGGCTTCGGCGTAGCGCATTTCCAGGAGGAGTTGCAATTGCCCGCGCTCCTCGCGCAGCATCTCCAGCGCGCGCACGAAATCTTCCGGCTTCTGCCAGACCGTGCCGGCGACCGCGGAGAGCGTCTCCTTCTGGCGGCTTTCCGCCTCGTCGGCGGCGCGCCGCGCCTCGCGCCGGATGCTCTCGACCTTCTCGAATTCGTCGAGCGTATTCCGCGCCGCCTCGCGAATGGCGCGCAAATCGCCGACGATGCCGCCGGCCTCGGGCTCTTCCAGCCAGAAAAAGGCGTCGAGCGCGCGCGAAGACTGGCGGATGATCTCTTCATACGCGGCGGCGGCGCGGGCGTGGTGCTCTTCCAGGGCGAACGGCGTCAGCCACAACTGCATCGGATGATTGCGCGTCGGCTCCGGATGGTCGGCCTGGAAGACGAGAAAGCGGCCGTCCTCGAAGCGCGCGTAGCCGTGGCAGAGAATCGGCGCGGACAGGCTCTTTTCGATCAGGTTGTAGGAAAAGAGCGCGTACTGCCCGCTTTCCGGCTGGTAGAAGACGTAGAGCACGTCCTCGCCGTTGGGCGAGCGCGCCATGCGCTTGAAACGCATGTCCCTCGTACGCTCCGCCGGCAGGTCGAAAGCCTTGAACTCGCCCGATTGCAGGTAATAGCCGCCGGGAAAGATCAGCCCGTGATCCTCCGGCAACTGCACGCAGGACTGCCCGATGGCGTCGATGCGTGTGACGGCGCTGGTGCGTGTGTTGAAGACGAGATAGCGCTCGTCCTTCTCGCGGTAGGGACGCACTTTCAGCAGGATCAGCGAACCGAGCCTCACATAGGCGATGGCCGCGTCGGCGAGCGACTGGTTGCTATCCTCGACCGGCTCGGAATAGATGCCCAGGCCGGTTTCCGTGTTGTTCTCGATCTTGATCGTCAGATCGCCGCCGACGGCGTCGATGAACACGGTATCGAGGATATTGACGTGCGGATAGCGTCCGCCGATGTGCTGCTCGCGCGCGACCGTCGTCCATTCGAAATCATGCGTCGGCGGCAGGGCGACGTCGCGCTCGCCGCGATTGTCGATGTATTTCAGGCTGCCGTCCTTGGCGAGCGTCCAGCGGAACACCCGCCGGTCGGTGATGCGGTCGCCAATCCGGAAAGCCGCGAACAGTTTTCCCTGATGGACGCTCAATTGCGTGATCGACGCCTGCCTGTAGTAGGTGTACAGCTCGTGGAAATCGGCGGCGAAAACCTCGTCTTCGAGAAAGCTGCCGGCGAGCGGCACCGCTTCCAGTTCCTCGCCGTTTTCCGTTCCCTCCTTCAGGCGATAGAGCGAAAACACGTCGGAGACCGCCGTTTCCTTCCGGAGACCGATGAAAACGTTGTAGCCGAACAGCAAGAGATCGCCGATGCGCGTGAGATCGCGCGCGACGCAATTGTTTTCGGTGCGCGCGCGGGTGCGCAGGAGGAGCGTCTGCTGCGCCCGCCCGAATTCCGCGAGCCGCGCCTCGTTGAGGTTTTGCGTCTTCTGCCGCAGGCGCTCGCCCTGCTCGGCAAGGCGCTTCTTCAGAAGCTCGTAGCTGCCGCTCTCGGCGACGAGGGATTCGGTGGCGGCGGCGGGGGTGTCGGACATGGCTGTTCCCGGTAAGGCCGTGAAACGTGAAGGGCGAAATCGGCGGCTTTCGGTTTCACGTTACGTTCGGTCACGTTTCACATTTCGTTTCATGAGAGGATGAAAAATCATGCCAGCCGCACCGGGCTGGGGGTATTGCGCCACGGCGGCGTCGGCGGTCAGGACGCGATGCCTTCCACTGTTCATGGCACCCGTAAGCGAAACTTGCTTGCGAATCAAGTTTCTTGCTTTTTTTCCCTCCGCGCCTCCGTATCGAAAGAGGTTCTTCCTTTTCAAACCTCGATCCCTTGATCCTCGATATAGCCCCGGATGAGCGACTCGGCGTCCTCGTCGGCGGTAAAACCCAGTTTCAGGGCGCGGTCGGTCGCAAAGCGCGCCGGCCAGGACAGGATCAGCGCTTCGATGGCCGGATCGATCCGTATCTGGACGAGATCGGCCGCCCTGTCGCCGGCGATGCGGCGCAGGGAGTCGATCAGGTCGCCGACGGCCGCGGTGACGCCCGGCAGATTGAGCACGCGCCGGGTGCCCCAGGCGGAGGACGGCAGTTCGAAAGCGTGGACCAGCGATTCGATGGCCTTGCCCGGCGAGAGCAGCCAGAGGGCGGCATCGCGGCCCACCGGACAGATCGCCGCCACGCCGGCCAGCGGTTCGCGGATGATGCCGCTGGCGAACGACGAGACCGCCAGGTTGGGCTTGCCGGGCCGCACGGAAATGGTGGGCAGGCGCACCGTCCGGCCGTCGATGAAGCCCTTGCGCGAGTAGTCGCCGACCAGATATTCGCAACAGACTTTCTGTGCGCCGTAGGAGCCTTGCGGATTGGGCGTGGTGCCGTCGTCGATCACCTCCGGCAGCTCGCCGCCGAAGACGGCGACCGAGCTGGTGAATACCAGGCGCGGGGGCCTCGCCTGTTTGCGGCAGAGGTCGAGCAGGCCGCGCGTGCCGTCGAGATTGACGCGCATGCCGAGGTCGAAATCGGCTTCCGCGCCGCCGCTGACCACGGACGCGAGATGGAACACCGCGTCCGTGTCGCCGCCAAGCGCCGCTTCGACGCCGGGCCGGTCCGTGAGATCGCCCTGGGCGCACTGGAAGCGCGCGCCGGCCTCCGCGGGGAAGGCCATGTCGAACAGGACGATCCGCGAGATCGCCTCCTGCAAACCCGCGGCGTTCGTCAGCGAACCCTTCCTCGAGAGCGTCTGCGCCAGCCGATAGCCAAGAAATCCACCGCCACCAGTAATCAGTACTTTCATGTTCCTCCCTCGTTCAACAGAATATTCATGCGAAAAGACCGACAGCTTCATCCCGCGTGCGGCGCCCGACGCGCGTTTCCGTCGAAGGCATCCAGCAGGCGCTCCCGCCAGTCGAACAGCGCCGCGTCGTCCCCGGCCAGCAGTTCGAACGCGCTCACGCAGCGCGCCCATTGCAGCGAGCCGAAAAAAATGTAATCGGCGTACATCGGGCCGGCACCGCCCAGGAAAGGCTGGTCGGCCAGCACGCGCCGGAGCGGATCGAGCCACAGCCGGAAACTCGCCACATCGGTCTCGCGCCGGGCGCTGACCGCCTCCAGCGGCTCGCCGAAACGCTGCTCGCGGCTCGCGCGAAAGTAGGCGCGATCCTTCTCGTGCACGATGCGGGCGATGTCCGCGACGATCATCCGCCCGATGACGGGGTTGAGGACGCCATCCACGAAGGCGTTGACGAAGCGCGTCAGCGCCTGCCCGGCGCTGCCGCCGAACAGGGACGGCGCTTCGGGGTAGGCGCGCTCCAGATGATCCGCGATCGCCCAGGAATCGAAGACGACCGTCTCGCCATCGACCAGGACCGGCACATGGCCCTGTCCCGAGAAGGCGATGGCCTCCTTGTCGGTGAAGCGCCAGGGAATCGTTTCGAACGAGAGCCCCTTGTGCAGCAGGGCCAGGCGCGAACGCCAGCAGTAGGACGAAAAACGCAGATCGGCGTCGGCGCCGGCGAGTTCGTAGAGGAGGATCGCGCTCATTTCGTCTCCTCACGGGTCGCGGTCTGCCCGTAAAGAATCGCCCGGGAGGCTTCGGTCACGGTCGGCGCGGTATTGATTCCATCGGCCAGGCGATAGGCCGCGATCGTCGCGGGACGCGCCCCGATCGTTTCGAACCAGCGCTTCAGATGGGGAAACTCGTCGAGATTCTGTTGCTGCCGCTGCCACGGGACGATCCAGGGATACATCGCCATGTCAGCGATCGAATAGTCGCCGGCGACGAACTCGCGGTCGGCGAGGCGCCGGTTCAGCACGCCGTACAGCCGGTTCGTTTCCTTCACGTAGCGGTCGATCGCGTAGGGGATCTTCTCTGGCGCGAAGGTGCCGAAATAGTGATTCTGCCCGGCCATGGGGCCGAGCCCGGCCATCTGCCAGAAAAGCCATTGCAGCGTTTCCGCGCGCCCGCGCGTGTCCGGCGGGAGGAAGCGGTCGGTCTTCTCGGCCAGGTAGAGCAGGATCGCCCCCGATTCGAAGAGCGAAATCGGCGCCCCGCCGTCGGTCGGCGCCTGATCCACGATGGCCGGAATGCGGTTGTTCGGCGAAATTTTCAGAAAATCCGGGGCAAACTGCTCCCCCTTGGAAATGTTGACCGGGACGATGCGGTAGGCAATCTGCGCCTCCTCCAGGAACAGGGTGATCTTGTGGCCGTTGGGGGTCGTCCAGTAATAGAGGTCGATCATGTGTTTCTCCTTGCGGGGGTCGGAAAACGGATGGAATTTGTCCTACTGTAACGCGATCTCGCGGCTTTGGCACGGCGGCGGTCATGCTTCAGGCCGCTCCGGGCTCTGCTATCAAACCGGAGTCAGATTTTCGATCAATCAGGACAATTTGATCGCCCGCCTTGAGCGGCACGGTGGTTTCGGCAATGCCAACATGAACGGCGAACTTGCGGGAATAGATGCCAAAAACTCCTGACAATGCGGGGCAATGATTGCGACAAAAGGTCAAGATCGTGCGACAATGACGCATTCAAGCTCCTTGGGGAGATTCTCATGTCCGAGCGCATCAACGCCCGTCTGTCCCAACCCCTGGCCGAGTTCGTGGGCTGCATGGTGGGCGAAACAGGTCTCTACGAAACTCCCAGCGAATACGTGCGCGATCTGATCCGCCGCGACATGGAACGGCGCGGGAGCCAGTTCGTGCAGGATGCCATCCTCACCGGCTACCGTGACTTGGCTGCGGGCCGCATCTTCGAGTCGAGTGGCGATTTCAAGGCCGATATGGCCTTGCTCGATCAAAAAGAAACCAACGGCTGGCAATGACCGAACCCGCCGCGCATTTCTTCCTGACGCGCCGGACCGCGATCGACCTGCGCTCGATTCATGCGCGCTCACGCCGGGAATGGGGAGAAGAGCTTGCCGACCGCTATATCGCTGACCTTTACGCGACCATGCAAAAAGCGGCAGCAAATCCTGAAGCGGGTCGTTTGCGCCAACGCCGCTCCGCGCCTTTTCTGATGATTCCGGCTCAACGCCATTTCGTCATCTATGACCTCATCCCGCGAGGCATCGCGGTATTGACCATCCAGCATCAGGTTCGTGACACCGAAACCTTGATCGCGGAACTGACGCCGGCATTCCTCGCCGAGGTCAAGAGATTGAAGCGCGGAACGTGATTGGCTGTCCGCTCTACGGATGTCGATAGGGTATCTTGCAGTCTATCAGGCCATCTCCATTTAATTATCCAAATTGACGGGTTGCGATGGCATGATGAAATTGTCGCTCCATTAACGACAACGGAGAAACTACGGTCTCCCGAATAACCGCCCTGTTGGGGAGAAACGAGAGCGGGAAATCGAATCTGCTCCGTGCTCTTCACAGGGAAGACAGGCGCAGAACGCGCTGGGCCGCCGGCGGATGCGAGTCGTAGAAGAGCGAGTACAGGGGATCGGGAGTCAGCGTCGCGGCGTTGTCTTCGTACAGCTTGATGAGCGCCCTGGAAAGATCGGCGGCTGAAGCGTGCGCGGCGGCGTAGCGGTCGGCGTCGAACTCGTTGCGCCGCGAAAGCAGGCTCAACAGCGGGGTCGCCGGGAAGGCGAACACCGGGACGAGCCAGAAGAAGAGGAGGAGCGCCATCGCCGCGTCACGCGCGTCTCCGTCCTCCGCGCCGACACCCAGGCCGGCGTAGAACCAGCCGGCGTCCATCAGGCAGCCCAGGACGTACAGCAGGATCAGCGTCGCGGCGAAGATCGCCGCGATGCGCCAGACGAGGTGGCGATGCGCGAAATGCCCCAGTTCATGCGCCAGCACCGCCTCCACTTCCGGCGGATCGAGCCGGCCAAGCAGCGTATCGAAGAAGACGATGCGCTTCGTTTTGCCGAACCCGGTGAAATAGGCGTTGCCGTGGGCGGAACGCTTCGAGCCGTCCATCACGAACAGGCCGGAACTCGAAAATCCGCAGCGGGAGAGCAGGGCCTCGATGCGCGCCTTGAGCGCCGCGTCGTCGAGCGACGTGAAGGTGTTGAACAAGGGCGCGATCCAGGCCGGGTAGACGAACACGGCCAGCAGGTTGAAGGCGCACCAGAACAGCCAGACGTACAACCACCAGGCCTCTCCCATGCGCACCATCAGCCACAGCACGGCCAGCAGGACCGGCGTACCGATGAGCGCGCCCAGCGCAAGCTGCTTCGCAAGATCAAGCAGGAACAGGCGTGGGGTCATCCGGTTGAAACCGAAACGCTGTTCGAGGACGAACTGCGCATACAGCGACAGGGGTAGGTCGACGACGCCCGAGATGGCCACGGCGCTGAAGATCAGGGCGACGCCGTACCACGGCCCGTCGAGCCGCGCGGACCAGAAATCGTGCAGGACCTGCAGCCCGCCGCCGAGCGTGAAACAGAGCAGCACGGCGACTTCGACAGCCAACGCCAGCCGGGCGAGCCGCGTCCTGGCCACGCAGTAGTCGGCCGCCCGCTGATGCGCGGCGAGCGAAACGCGCTCGGAAAACTGCTGCGGAACCGCGTCCCGATGCGCCCGAATATGCGTGATCTGCCGCGCGGAGAGCCACAGGCGCAGGAAGACCATCAGAGCCAGAACGCCGAGAAACAGCAGGGTGAACGCGCGGGCGGGATCGGGCATTGGACGACTCGGGCCGTGCCGGAATAGGGCAGAATGGAGGCTTGGCAAATAGAATGGTTGATTATGGCACAGAGCGATCATCATCTCGTCTGGCTGGACATGGAAATGACCGGCCTCGACCCCGAACGCGAACGCATCATCGAGCTGGCGATGATCGTCACCGACAGCCATCTGGAAACCGTAGCCGAATCGCCCGTGTGGGTGCTGCATCAGGAAGAATCGGTGCTCGACGCGATGGATGCGTGGAACAAGGGGACGCACGGCAAGTCCGGCCTGATCGAACGGGTGCGCGCCTCCACCCTCGACGAGGCGACGGTCGAAGAGGCGGCGCTCGCCTTCGCGCGGGAATACGTGCCGCGCGGAGTCACCCCGATGTGCGGCAACTCGATCGGCCAGGACCGGCGCTTCATGGTGCGCTACATGCCCCGGCTGGAAGAATGGTTCCACTACCGCAACATCGACGTGTCCACGCTCAAGGAACTTTGCCGGCGCTGGAGACCCGAGCTGGCCAAGGGTTTCGAGAAGGCGTCGGCGCATACGGCGCTGGCCGACGTCCGCGAATCGATCGAGGAGATGAAGTACTACCGGGAACACTTCATCAGGCCGTGAGCCTGAAAAACCCTCGACACGGAGTTTTTCCGTGGCTAGGACGGGG
>JAITIQ010000217.1 GCA_031279425.1 Accumulibacter sp. | reverse complement strand
GGATGCCAGAAACTCGGCGAAGAGTGGATCGTCGAAGGTGATGATTCCGCCTGTTTTCGTGAGCATGCCCATTTTCGTGAGCTTGCCGATGGAAGCGCGCGCCTTCGCGATGGTGGCCTTGCCGCCCGTTTTGCCTTCGATCTGTTGGAGCGTTTGCTTTCCCAGAGGAGGCAGGCCTCGCGCCAGTACGGCGAGCATTTGCCGGTCGAATTCGGACAGGAATTGCAAAATGCCGTTCCAGCCCGCCATCTGGCGCGTATCCGAAACATGGTGTTTCAGCCCGACCTGCACGTCTGTCATGCCCTCGGCGGACATGGTTTTCACGATGTCGCGCAAGAGCGCGGGCTTGCCGCCGATTTTTTCGAACAGCACCCGAAGTTCGGCGAGGTCGAGCCGCTTGCCGGGATGCACCGTCGAAAAATGCGCGGCCAGCCGTATCAGGTATTCATCGCCCAGGACGGGAAAGGTGATGAGTTGCGCGAATTGATACATGGGCGCGCCGGTGCTCATCATCAGCCGGGCGAGACCCTCCTGGGAGGATCCGGTGAAGACCGACGCGAGATGTTCTTGTTGCCGGTGCAGCACGGCCCGGAGCGTGGCGAGGAGATCAGGGGCGGCATCGGCCAGTGTCTGCGCTTCGTCCAGCATCAGGAGAATCTTGCCGTTATGCGCGGCGACCAAACGGGCCGCCAGGGCGTCCAGGCGCAATTCCGGCGTTTCCGGCAAGGCGCGTGGAGTGGGTTCGTCCCCGAGCGCAAGGCCGGCGCCCAGGATATTCACGCCTTTCACCTTCGTCTTGGCGAGCTTGCCGATGGAACTGCCCGGAACGGTCAGCCTCTCCAGGGCTTCTTCCAGGGTGTGATTGATCGCGCCCAGCGGGTCGGAGCGATAAAGCCACAGGTCGGCATAGACCGGCAGAATGCCGGATCGTTCCGCCGCCGGCGCGAGATCACGATCGAGGAAAAAAGTCTTGCCAACGCGGCGGGGAGCGAACAGCGCCAGCGGACGCCCAGGCTGCGCGGCCAGGAGGCCGAGATAGTTCCGGGCAAGTTCTGGGCGATGGATTTCGATGGTGTCAAAGGTCGTGTCGTTCATTGTCGTAAGAACAGCAATTGTCGTTACTGCGCAATATACAACCATCGGGAGAGGCAGTGATCCATCCTGGAGCGCGATACTTCCGGGCCGCCAGATCGTCGAGCGACCGCAGGAAGCGCTGTCGCAGATGGAGCACGATGCTTCTCGTCGCCGTTCCCTTCCTCACCCAGGCTGTCATCAAACCGTCACAAACCCCTCCTACAGTGGCGCCGTCCCAACGACCAACGAGAGAGAAACATGAAGACGAGAATGAAATGGCTGATTGCCGCCGCCTGCCTCGCGACGGCGACCACGATGACCCTGGCGGCCCGGGCCGAGGACGTGACCGGCGCCGGGGCGAGTTTTCCGGCGCCGCTCTACACGCGCTGGGCGGCGGATTACCACAAGGCGACCACAAACCGCATCAACTACCAGTCGGTCGGCTCTTCCGCGGGCTTGAAGCAGATCGAGGTCGGCACGGTGGATTTCGGCGCCTCCGACGCGCCGCTTTCCGACAGCGCTCTTGCGGAAAAAGGCCTGATCCAGTTTCCGACGGTGGTCGGCGGCATCGTGGCCATCGTCAACATCCAGGGTATTGCGCCCGGGCGCCTGAAGCTGGACGGCAAGGTGCTGAGTGACATCTATCTGGGCAAGATCACGGTCTGGAACGATCCGGCCATCGCCGCGCTCAACCCGGATCTTGCCCTGCCGAACACTCCCATTGCCGTCGTTCGCCGTTCGGATGGCTCGGGTACGAGTTTCGGCTTCACCAACTACCTGTCCAAGGTCAGCGCCGAATGGAAGGAGAAGGTCGGCGAAGGTACGGCGGTCAATTGGCCGGTCGGCTTGGGCGGCAAGGGGAACGAGGGTGTGGCGGCGTTCGTCGCGCAGCTTGCCGGGGCGATCGGCTACGTCGAGTACGCCTACGCCAAGCGCAACAGCTTGTCGCACACGCAGCTCAAAAATCACGCGGGCCGCTTCGTCCAGCCTTCGGAGGCGAGCTTCCGGGCGGCCGCCGCCGGCGCGCAATGGACCAAGAGCTTTTTCCAGATACTCACCGATCAGCCGGGTGACGAATCCTGGCCGATCACTTCCGCGACCTTCATCCTGATGAGGAAGACGGCGGAAAAACCGGGGCAATCCGCGGCGGCGCTCGATTTCTTCGCCTGGGCCTACCAGCACGGCGACGCGCAGGCGGCCGAACTGGATTACGTCTCCATGCCGCGGGCGGTGAAGGACATCGCCATGAAATCCTGGCAGTCGATCGTCGATGCTTCGGGAAAACCGGTCAGGAAGTGATGATTCGAGAACCGCGCGAGTGAAGTGTGAAACGCAAAGTGCCGGCATCTTGCCGGCTTTTCTTCCGCCTTTTCCTGGTCGGCCGGCGATGCCGGCGCTTCCCGCGTCGAGGCGGATTGGAGCGCGTCAGCAAATGGATGCGCGTCTCGCAATGATGGTGTAAATCATTGAATCGATCTGCTCTAGAATGAGCCATCCGGCTCCATCCGACGACTCCATGCGCCCAGTCCATCCAGCCCTTTCCAGCGCCCTGCCCGACCGGCTGTTCGCCTGGGCGTCCCGCGGCGCGGCGCTGTTCACGCTGGCCTTGTTCCTGGGCATCCTCGTCTCGCTCGTTCTGGGCGCCTGGCCCGCCGTGCAGCGCTTCGGCGCGGGTTTCCTGATACATGACAACTGGGACCCGGTGCGCGAGGATTTCGGCGGATGGGTCATGATCTGCGGCACGCTGGCGACCTCCGCCATCGCGCTCATGATCGCCGTGCCGGTGAGCTTCGGCATCGCGCTGTTCCTCACCGAACTCTCGCCCGTCTGGCTGAAGCGCCCGCTCGGCACGGCCATCGAGCTGCTCGCCGCGGTGCCGTCGATCGTCTATGGCATGTGGGGGCTGATGGTGTTCGGGCCAGTGCTGGCGCGCTACGCGCAGCAGCCGCTGCAATCCCTGGTCCGGGGCGTTCCGCTGCTGGAGCCGCTGCTGGCCGGCCCTCCGGTCGGCATCGGGATTCTGCCCGCCGGCATCATTCTCTCGATCATGATCATTCCCTTCATCGCCTCGGTCATGCGCGATGTGTTCGAGATCACGCCGCCGCTCCTCAAGGAATCGGCCCACGGCCTCGGGGCGACGACCTGGGAAGTCGTCTGGCGCATCGTGCTGCCCTACACCAAGACGGGCGTGCTGGGCGGCATCATGCTCGGCCTGGGGCGCGCGCTGGGCGAGACGATGGCGGTGACCTTCGTCGTCGGCAACAGCAACCAGCTCGCTTCGCTCTCGCTCTTCGCGCCGGCCAACACGATCACTTCGGTGCTCGCCAACGAATTCGCCGAGGCCGCGCCGGGCCTGCACCAGGCTTCCCTCATCTACCTGGGCCTCGTGCTCTTCCTGATCACTTTCACGGTGCTGATCTTTTCCCGGCTGCTGCTCATGCGGCTGCGGAAAAACGAAGGGAGGAGCGCGTGAGTTTTCTCCCGGACGCCAGGGCGGCGCGTTTCGCCCGCCGCAAGTTCATCAACCGCGCGGCGATCGCCGCATCGCTCGCCGCCATGCTGTTCGGCGTGTTCTGGCTGGCGTGGATCCTGTGGGAGACGCTTTCCATCGGCCTTGCCAGCATGAGCGCGGCGATGTTCACCGAGAACATGCCGCCGCCCAACGAACCCGTCGGCACGGGGGGGCTGGCCAACGCGATGATGGGATCACTGCTGATGGTGGCGCTGGCGACCTTCGTCGGGGCGCCCGTCGGCATTCTCTCCGGCGTCTATCTGGCCGAGTACGATCCGCGCGGCAGATTGTCGGTGACGGTTCGCTTCGTCAACGATCTTCTGCTCTCCGCGCCTTCGATCATCGTCGGCCTGTTCGTCTATGCGCTCCTGGTCGTGCGCTTCAGGGAATTTTCCGGCTGGGCGGGCGCTCTGGCGCTGGCCCTGATCGTCATTCCGATCGTCGTGCGCACCACCGAGAACATGCTCTCGCTGGTTCCCGTGGAATTGCGCGAAGCCGCCTACGCGCTGGGCACGCCGAAGTGGAAGGTGATTGCCCGGATCACCTTGCGATCGGCGCGCGCCGGGGTGTTGACCGGCGTGCTGCTCGCCGTGGCGCGCATCGCCGGCGAGACCGCGCCGCTCCTCTTTACCGCGCTGAACAACCAGTTCTGGAAGGCGAGCCTGTCCGGCCCGCTCGCCAACCTGCCGGTGACCATCCTGCAATTCGCCATGAGCCCCTACGAGAACTGGCGACAACTGGCCTGGGGCGGCGTCTTCCTGATCACGCTTGCCGTGCTCGGCCTCAACGTCCTGGCCCGCCTGCTGTCCCGGAAAAAATGATGGACGCCGCCATGAATCTCCCGATCCTTGCCGCCCTGCCGCCGAATGCCTCCGGTGCCGCTCCCTTTCCTCCGGTCAAGATGTCGGTCCGGGACCTGGATTTCTTCTACGGCGAGTTCCAGGCGTTGAAGAAGATCAACCTGGACATCCCGGAACGTCGCGTGACGGCCTTCATCGGCCCGTCGGGCTGTGGCAAGTCGACGCTCCTGCGCACCTTCAACCGGATGTTCGAGCTCTACCCGGAACAGCGCGCCGAGGGCAGCATCCTGTTGGACGGCGAGGACCTGCTCACCGCCAAGCAGGACGTCGCGCTGATCCGCGCGCGCATCGGCATGGTGTTCCAGAAACCCACGCCCTTCCCGATGTCGATCTTCGACAACGTCGCCTTCGGGGTAAGGCTCTTCGAGAGTCTGTCCACGATCGAGATGGAAGAGCGGGTGGAGTGGGCGCTCAGCAAGGCGGCGCTGTGGGACGAGGTGAAGGACAAACTGTCCCAGGGCGGCGCCAGCCTGTCGGGCGGCCAGCAGCAGCGCCTGTGCATCGCGCGCGGCATCGCCATCCGGCCCGAACTCCTGCTGCTCGACGAGCCCTGTTCGGCGCTCGACCCGATTTCCACCGCCCGCATCGAGGAACTGATTGCGGAACTGAAAAAGGACTACACGCTGATCATCGTGACTCACAACATGCAGCAGGCCGCCCGAGTGAGCGACTACACCGCCTACATGTATCTGGGCGAGCTCATCGAATTCGGAGAAACCGAACAGATGTTCCTGAAACCCGCCCGGCGCGAGACCGAGGATTACATCACGGGACGCTTCGGATGAGGTTCGATCCATCCGTTTTCCCTGGCTTTCCCCGCGCCTCCGTGTTCAATGATCCATTCATCCTCGTATTGACGCCATGACCGAAAAACATCTTTCCTCGCAATTCGACAGCGACCTGAACGGCGTTTCCTCGCAGCTCATGGAAATGGGCGGGCTGGTCGAGACGCAGATTCAGCGCGCCATCGCCGCGCTGGCGAATTTTTCCACCGCGCTCGCCGAGGAGGTCGTCGAGACCGAGGAAAAGGTCGACGCCATGGAAGTCGCCATCGACCGCGCGCTGACTTCCGTCGTCGCGCGCCGCCAGCCGGCCGCCCGCGATCTGCGCTTGCTGCTGGCGATTTCCAAGATCACGACCAATCTGGAACGCACCGGCGACGAGGCCCACAAGATCGCTTGGCGGGTCAAATCGATCGTCGCGAGCGGCGAAGCGCGGAAGATGCCGATCGGCGACCTGCGCGTGGCTTCCGATCTCGCCGCCGGCCTCATCCACCGCGCGCTGGACGCCTTCGCCCGGCTGGACGTCGCGGCCGCCATGAGCATCCTCAAGGAAGACGACCTGATCGACTGCGAATTCAAGGGTTTCACCCGCAAGCTCGTCACCTACATGATGGAGGATCCGCGCACGATCAGCAGCAGCCTGGATCTCCTGTTCATCGCCAAGGCCGTCGAACGGATCGGCGATCACGCCAAGAACGTCGCCGAGTTCATCATCTACATCGTCAATGGCACCGATGTGCGCCACAGCTCGCTCACGCGGATCGAATCGCTCGTCCGCTGAGTTCGCGCCGAAAGTGCTCGATCCGGAGTTTTTGCCATGAACGCCGTTCCCAGGCCGAGAGTGCTCGTCGTCGAGGATCAGCCGGACATCGCCGAGCTCGTCCTCGTGCACCTGCGTCACGGGGGCTTCGAGGGCGTCCGGGCGGAAGACGGCGCGGCCGCGCAGCGGGAACTCGATGCCGTGCTGCCGGACGTGATCCTGCTCGACTGGATGCTGCCCGGAGGCCGGAGCGGTCTCGATCTGGCGCGCAAGTGGCGGGCCGCGGAGCGCACGAAAAACGTGCCGATCATCCTTCTCACCGCCCGCGGCGAAGAGGCCGACAAGATCGCCGGGCTGGACAGCGGCGGCGACGATTACGTCACCAAGCCCTTTTCGCCCGCCGAACTCCTGGCCCGCATCCGCGCCGTGCTGCGCCGCCGCGCGCCCGAGCAGCTCGCCGAGCCCGTCGCCGTCGGCGAATTGTCGCTCGACGCGGCGACGTTCCACGTTCGCCATCGCGGGCGGGAGTTGGCGCTCGGCCCCACCGAATTCCGCCTGCTGCATTACCTGATGAGGCACCCCGACCGCGTCTATAGCCGCGCCGCGCTGCTCGACAAGGTGTGGGGCGATCACGTGTTCATCGAGGAGCGTACCGTCGATGTGCATATCAAGCGCCTGCGCGCCGCCCTGGCGGAAGCGGGCGAGATGATCGAGACGGTGCGCGGCGCGGGCTACCGGCTGGTCTCGAAATAGATGTCTCCCCCGATCTTCCGGCTGGCGTCCCTGCTCTTCTGCGTGGGAACCGGCGCGCTGGCCGGCCTCGCCTGGCGGACGGAGATCCCGGGAGCATTTTCGGGCGCGCTCGTCTGGTTCGCGCTGGACAGTTGGCGCGCGCTGCGACTGACCGGCTGGCTGCAACGGTTGCGCAAGGATCCGTCCGCGCCGCCGCCGCGGCTCGACCGCCTGCGTGGGGAAGTGGCGGAGCGCATCCAGCGGCTGCTGAGAAAACAGGCCCGCGAAGCGGCGGAACACGAAAACCGTCTGCGTAATCTCCAGTTGGCGCTGCAAGCCCTGCCCAACGGCGTCGTCATCCTCGACGAGGCGGGCCGCATCGAATGGTGCAACCGCGCGGCCCGCGAGCATTTCGGGCTGGACGAGCAGCGCGACGTGGCGCAGTTCGTGACGCATCTGTTGCGCTCGCCCGCGCTGGTCCAGAGCCTCGCCGCGCAGGATTTCGACGAGGCCGTCACGCTGGAGAGCCCCTTTTCCACCGTCGCTCGTCCCCAGCGCCTCGAAGTGCGCTTCTTTCCCTACGGGCAGGGACGCCTGCTCATGCTCTCGCGGGACATCACCGTGATCGAGCAGGCCGAAGCCATGCGGCGCGATTTCGTGGCCAACGTCTCGCACGAAATCCGCACCCCGCTGACCGTGCTCGCGGGCTTCGTCGAAACCCTGCAAACCCTGCCGCTCGGCGAGGAGGAGCGCCGGGATTTCCTCGAGCGCATGGCTCGCCAGGCAGCGAGGATGAAAAACCTGGTGGACGATCTGCTGACGCTCTCCCGCATCGAGGGCGGCTCGCCGCCCGATACGCGGGAATGGACGCCCGTCCGTACCCTGCTGCAACGGCTCGACGCCGACGGCCGCGCCCTGTCGGCGCACGTCTCCGGACCGGATGCGCCGCGGCACGAACTGGTGTTCGAGGGACTCGGCACGGAGGCGGAAATCGCCGGTTCGGCTTCTGAACTGCAAAGCGCGCTTTTCAACCTCGTCAACAACGCCATCCGCTACACGCCACCCGGCGGCCGGATCGTCGTCGGCTGGGCACTCCTGCCGGACGGGGGCGCGCGCTTTTCCGTGCGCGACAGCGGCCCCGGCATCGCGCCCGAGCATCTGCCGCGCCTCACCGAGCGCTTCTACCGCATCGACGCCGACCGGTCACGCGGCGGCACCGGCCTGGGACTCGCCATCGTCAAGCACGTCGCGCAACGCCATGACGCCGCGCTCGCCATCGACAGCGCCCCCGGACAGGGCGCCTGCTTCAGCCTGAGCTTTCCGGCGTCCCGGATACGCGAGGGGAAGCCGGGGAATTCCGCAACGGACGCCTGACGCCGCCGCGATCCTCGGCGAGACCTCTCTCCGCGCGCGTAATTTCGTTGCCGGCAGCGTCACAGGCATATTAAGTGATGCCTCTGTCGGGACTCGTCTGTCGGCCTGGGAATATCTGATTACCGATGCGGAAGCCTTTCCACCTCGTCATTGCGAGGGCCGCAGACCCGTGGCAATCCAGTTCGTTCCACGCGGAACGAAGTGACGTTGATTACAATATCCGCACATATAATGGCTCTGTTTCCCGGCAAAGAATTTCTTCTGGAATGTATTGCATATGTTATCATTTCAGTTTTTTCGCTGACCGTCCTTTGCCGTCGCCACGCTGTGGGTTTTCGCCAGGTCGCCATGGATTGAACTGGCGGGCGGCGACGGCCAGCCAAAAACTTTGAAAGAGTTTTTCCTCCGTTCTTCCCTTGCCCGATTTCAACCCGGAGTTGATCCCACGATGAAAAAAACCCTGATTTCCTGCCTCGCGGCGCTTGCCGCCCTGGGCCTCGCGGGTTGCGCGACCGAAGGTCATCGCAGTCTTGCCGTCGAGCAACCCGCGGCCGCGACGCGGCCTTATACCGGGCCGCGTTCGCCCATCTCGGTGGGCAAATTCGATAAT
>JAITIQ010000162.1 GCA_031279425.1 Accumulibacter sp. | reverse complement strand
CCGATGCCGCCGCTGCGCGCCGGCCGGAAGATCGGCCGCAACGACCCCTGTCCCTGCGGTTCCGGCAAGAAATACAAGCAGTGTCATGGAAGGCTGGTGTGAAATTTCTCTCATCCTTGATGTTCCGCCTCTTTGGACGCGAAAAACACTGTCCTCTGGATTGCCGCGGGTCTCCCGCCATCGCAATGAGGTGGCAGTCCATGCCCTCCTTCGGCGCAGCCGCAAACTGACTGTCCTCAGTCCTCTGCCTTCACGATCCCCCCCCGTGTCTCCGGGTCTTCACGCTGGACGGCGCTTTCCTCCTTGCCGTGCAGCGCCCGCTGCGCCGCCGCGTAGTCGCCCGCGCCGAGCTTTGGCCAGGCCAGCAGACAGCGGTCGATGGCCCGGTCGATGGGGTCCTGCTCTTCGCGGCGCGGCGCCTTGAGGACGTGGCCGATCACTTCTTCGCGCTCGCCGGGATGTCCGATGCCCAGGCGCAGGCGCCAGAAATCGGCGGTGCCGAGATGCGCGCGGATGTCCTTGACACCGTTGTGTCCGCCGCTGCCGCCGCCCTGCTTGACGCGGATGGCGCCGGGCGGCAGGTCGAGATCGTCGTGGATGACCAGGATTTCGTCCGGCAGGATCTTGTAGAAGCAGGCCAGCGACAACACCGCCAGCCCGGACCGGTTCATGAAGGTCATCGGCTTCAGCAGCCACTGGCTGCCGCGCCGTCCGACGATACCGTGGAACCTGGTCTGCGCCGCGAGCGCGGCCCCGAGTTCGCCGGCCAGCCGATCGATGAACCGGAAACCCAGGTTGTGGCGCGTATCCCGGTACTCGCTTCCGGGGTTGCCGAGGCCGACGATCAGACGCGGTACGGGCATGGCGCTATTCACGAAGTAATTGCCTCGGAAACGACCATTCTGCGGCTGCGCCGGAGGGAACGGCGCCCTCTCCCGCCCCTGCCGGGGCACCCTCCCCCGCCAAGCGAGGGAGGGGAAAGCAAGCGGCAGTGAACGAAATTCGCGCGCAAGCGATCCGGTGTTTTGCCATCTTTATCGTGAATCGGAATAAAAGACCGAAAAAAGCCGCCGCGGACGGGACCGGCGACGGCTTGCGGTTTCGAGACGCCGCGGCGGATCAGGCCTCGGGCGCGGCCGCCGGAGCCGCTTCGCCTTCGGCCGCTTCGCCGGCGGCCGCTTCCTCGGTCACGGCCTTCATCGTCGTGATGGTGACGACCAGCGGATCGTCGCCGCCGCCGCGCAGGACCGGCTTGACGCCTTCCGGATAGGCGAGTTCGGAGACGTGCAGCGACTGACCGGCCTTCATGGCCTTCAGGTCGACTTCCAGGAAGGCCGGCAGATCCTTCGGCAGGCAGGTCACTTCGATTTCGGTCATGGCGTGCGAAACCACGCCGCCGGCCTCCTTGACTCCCGGCGCGACCTCGCCATGGATGAAGTGCAGCGGTATTCTCTGGCGCAGCATCCGCCCGGCATCGACGCGCTGAAAATCCGCATGCATCACCTGGCGCTTGTAGGCGTGCATCTGGAGGTCGCGCAGCAGCACGGTCTCCACCGCGTCGTCGAGCTTGAGCAGGATCAGGGACGAGCGGAAGGCTTCCTTGCGCAGAGCGAGAAGCAGCTCGTTGTGATCGAGCTCGATCATCTTCGGCTCGGCCGATCCGCCGTAGAGAATGGCCGGCACCCGACTGGCGCGACGCAGGCGGCGGCTCGCTCCGGACCCCTGCAGTGTGCGCGTTTGCGCGTTGAGTTCAAATTGCATGATGACTCCTGGTTGAGATGAAAACCCCGCCCGCGACCAGGCGGGAGACGAAAAAATCATGAAATGGGGAAACCGGTCGGAGGGTTTTCGGTTCTACCTTTCACTCGATCACGTTTCACGGCATTTACTCGATGAACAGTGAAGAGATGGAATCCTCGTTGCTGATCCGGCGAATCGTCTCGGCCAGCACGTCGGCCACCGACAATTGGCGGATTTTCCCGCACTTCCTCGCTTCGCAGGACAACGGAATGGTATCGGTGACCACCAGCTCGTCGACCTCCGATTCGCCGATGCGGGCAGCCGCCCCGCCCGAGAGCACCGGGTGCACGCAGTAGGCCAGCACGCGCTTCGCGCCGTTGTCCTTCAGGGCGGCGGCGGCCTTGCACAGGGTGCCGGCGGTATCGACCATGTCGTCCATCAATACGCAGGTGCGACCGGAGACGTCGCCGATGATGTTCATGACCTCGGAGACGTTGGCCTTCGGGCGCCGCTTGTCGATGATCGCCAGATCGCATTCCAGGCGCTTGGCCAGGGCGCGCGCGCGCACCACGCCGCCGACGTCGGGCGAGACGACCATCAGGCCCTCGAAATCCTGCTTCCACACGTCCGCCAGCATGATCGGCATGGTGTAGGCGTTATCGACCGGGATGTTGAAAAAACCCTGGATCTGCTCGGCGTGCAGATCCATGGTCAATACGCGCTGCACGCCGGCGGCGGTCAGCAGGTCGGCCACCAGCTTGGCGGCGATCGGCACGCGCGCCGAGCGCACGCGCCGATCCTGGCGCGCGTAGCCGAAATACGGGATGGCGGCGGTGATGCGTCCGGCCGAGGCGCGTTTCAGCGCATCGGTCATGATCAGGAGCTCCATCAGGTTTTCGTTGGTCGGCGCGCAGGTCGATTGCAGGATGAATACGTCCTTGCCGCGCACGTGTTCCTGGATTTCGATGGAGATTTCACCGTCCGAGAAACGCCCGACCTGGGCGCGGCCCAATGAGATGTTCAGCCGCCTGACCACGTCGGCGGCCAGCTTGGGGTTGGCGTTGCCGGTAAAGACCATCAGGCTGTCGTAGGCCATAGCGTGAATCCCGAAGCGCCTCTTGGAAAACGAGCCGGGCAGGTAAGCGCTTACCTGCCCGGGCGTCGAAAACTGTATGGCTGGGGAGGAAGGATTCGAACCTTCGAGTGCCGGAATCAAAATCCGGTGCCTTGACCAACTTGGCGACTCCCCAGCGGCCGTTCGTCGGAATGAATCATCCGGACGAGCGAAGCGGCAATTATACCGGGGCTTTGGCAAAAAAAAAGCCTTCCCCGAACGCGCAAACCGGTGGATACACCGGCAGAGGCAGGTCCGCCCTACGGCAGCAGAGCCTCCCGCATGGCGCGCTTGTTCAGCTTGCCAATGCTCGTCTTGATCAGCGCATCGACGAAACGCACCTGCATCAGGATGCCGTGGCGTGACACATGGGCGACCTCGATGAGATGCAGGGCGTAGGCGCGGATTTCGTGTTCCCTCACCTTGCCCGCGTAGTCCGGCTTGAGCACCACCAGGGCCACCGGTCGCTCGCCCCATTTCTCGTCGGGCAGGCCGACCACCGCCGATTCCTGTACGGCTTCGTGGCTGTTCAGGATATCCTCGAGCTGCAGCGACGAAATCCATTCGCCGGCCGTCTTGATCACGTCCTTGATGCGGTCGGTGATCTTCACGTAGCCGCGCGCGTCGACGTGGCCGATGTCCTGTGTATGCAGGTAGCCACCCGCCCACAGTTTTTCCGACGCCTGCGGCGCATGCAGGTAGTCCTGGGTCAGCCAGGGCGCGCGCAGGACGATCTCGCCGGTCGAGGTTTCATCGCGCGGAACCTCCGTCATCCCGGCGGTGACCACGCGCAGGTCGACCAGCGGCAGCGGCAGGCCGGTCTTGGCGCGCAGGCGCGCGTGCGTCTCGACCGGCCCCTGGACGTCCCGCGTCCTGGGATGGGCGATGCTCACCACCGGACAGGTTTCCGACATGCCGTAGCCGGTGACCACCTCGATGCCGCGCTTCAAGGCCGCGAGCGCCAGCGTTTCCGACATGGCCGAGCCGCCGATCAACACCTTCCAGCCGGAAAGATCGCAGGATGCCGAATCCGGGTGGGAGAGCAGCATCTGCATGATCGAGGGGATGCAGTGCGAATAGCTGACCCGCTCGGCGGCGATCAGCTTCAACAGGCTGGCCGGCACGTAGCGTCCCGGATAGACCTGTTTCAGGCCGAGCAGCGTGGCGACGTAGGGATAGCCCCAGGCATGTACGTGGAACATCGGCGTGAGCGGCATGTAGACGTCGCTGGTGCGCATCGCCACGCCCGCCTCCGCGGTGCCGACCGAGGTGGCAAGCCCCAGCGTGTGCAGGACGAGCTGCCGGTGGCTGAAGCGGACACCTTTCGGCAGGCCGGTGGTGCCGGTGGTGTAGAACACCGTCGCCTGCGCGTTCTCGTCGAAATCACCGAAGACATATTCCGGACTGGCGGCCAGCAGGTCTTCGTACTCGGCGGCGAAGCTCACCGGCCCTGCCTGCGGACCCGCCTCGTCGTCGATCAGCACGAAGGCGCGCACGCTTTCCAGCCGTTCGGCGATCGGCGCGAGCAGCGGGAAGAACTCGCGGTTGATCAGCAGCACCTCGGCGCCGGCATGGTTGAGCGTATAGAGGATCTGATCGGAATTGAGGCGGACGTTCACCGTCTGCAGGATGGCGCCCATCATCGGCACGGCGAAGAACGCTTCCAGGTAGCGGTGACTGTCCCAATCCATCATCGCGACCGTCTGACCGGACTCGACGCCCAGGCCGGCCAGGCCGCCGGCCAGGCGCCCGATGCGCTCCCTGAGCGCGCGATAGCTCAAGCGAACCTTGCCCTGGTAAGTGATTTCCTGCTCGGGATCGATCGCCAGCGGCGTGTGCAGAAGCTGTTTGATCAGCAGCGGATAGGCATACGCCGACGGCGTTCCCTCGATGATTTTTACCGGCATGTCTTTTCCCAGAGATTGAAATGGACGGCAATCTTATCGATGAAACGCCCAAGGCGGAAGACGACGGAAGGCGGAAACCGCGGCTTTTTCCGACCATCGGACGGCATTCCTGCCTCAAGGGCCGGACCCGTCGCGCTTCCTCGCGACCAACCGGCTACAGAGGAAGAACCAGCCCAGCGACGCGGCCTGCAGGGCGAACAGCAGGACGAAGGCGCCGGTGTGGGCCGCCGACGCGGAATGGCCCGCCGCCCCGAGCGCGTCGATCACGATGCCCATGCCCCATTGCAGCAGGAAAGCGCCGACGAAGGAAAGCAGGTTGAGCAGCGTGTTGACCCGCCCCGAGAGTTCCACCGGAAAACCGACGGAGGTCGCCGCGTAGTTCAGCGTGCTGACACTCGAAAAAAAGCCGTAGGCCGCCCACAGCAGATAGTGATGCTCGCTCACCCGGGCGATGATCGCCAGCAGCGAGAGCAACGCCAGGGCCAGGCCGCCGCCGAGCAGATGCTCGGTCTTGACGCCACGCCGGGCGAGCCGGGCCGAGAGGAGGCCGATCAGGAAATACGAGACGGCCATGGCGGCGTTCATCACCGTCAGATGGCCGGCGGCCACCGGACGCGAATAGCCGTTGACCTGCATCAGCCAGGCGCTCGACCACAGGCTTTGCACGGCTATGAAACCGCCGACCTGGAGGCAGGCGATCGAGGCGAAGCGCCAGAAATGCAGGCGAACGACGATCTGCCGCAGACCACCGGCCAGTTGCGCGAAGGATTGCGGACGCGCGGTCCGGGGTTTTTCCGGAACGCCGCGCCACACCCATAGGGCGACGCCGACGGTGAGCGCGGCCAGCCCGAAAAACACCATGCGCCAGGTGGCGACATGCAGGACGGCGTCCAGCGGCGCCGAAGCGACGAGCGCGCCCAGCGTGCCCGAGGTCATGATCCAGCCGGTCAGCGAAGCCTGCCGTTCGATTGGAAACCATTGCGAGAAGAACTTGAGCGCGGCCATCAGGCAGGCCGAGACGCCCAGGCCGATCAGTCCCCGGCCGACGGCCAGCGCGCCGATACCGCCGGCCAGTCCGAAGACCGTCGCGCCCGCCGCGGCAAGCAACAGCAGCAGCGCTTCGATACGCCGCGCGCCGAAGCGGTCGAGCAGGATGCCGAGCGGCAGCTGGGTGGCGGCGAAGGTGATGAAATAGGTGCTGGTCAAAAGGCCCAGGTCGGCGGCGCCCAGCGACAGTTCGTCGCTCAGCACCGGGCCGACGACGGCATTGGCCGTGCGGTAGAGATAGGACAGGAAATAGCCGCTGGCGAAGGGCAGGAAGAGGCGGAACCAATGGGTGAACGGCGGCATTATTCACTCCCGGGGCCGGGCTGTCCCGCGTATCGATTCGGCGCCCGGAATGCCGATGCCGACACGGCTGCCGCATCCGGGCGCGCCTTCCGCCGTCCCGCGATTGCGCAAGGCCACACCTACGCCTTCACGCGCTCATTCCTCACCGGAACGCGCCTCTTTGTGGCGGGCGACGAACTCGCGCAACGCATCTTCCATCGTCGAGCGGATCCCGTTGCGCAGGTCCGCGGTGAAGTTGAGCAGGGTCGCCTCGATCAGCGTCGGCAGTTCGTAAGCCATCTGATGATCGATGGCCTGGACCATCCGCGCGGCGAGTTCCTCGATGTCGGCGACCGCTGGCGGGGCCGGCGCTTCCGCGGCCGGCTCGGCCGGCGGAACCGGCAATGCCGGCGCCGGCGCTTCCTCCTCCTCGGCGGGAACGATCTCGGTCAATACGGGCAGGTCGTCCTCGTCCTCGTCGCCCGGCGTCTGCAATTCCTCCGGCGACTCTTCCGTTCCGGCCGGGAGTCCGTCGCCATCGGCGTCGACGGGTTTCCGACGGGTGGCGACGAAACTGCGCCGCCGCCCGGAAACGGAGTTTCCGGAACGCTCGCCGCCTTCGTCGGCGCTCATGGGGACTTCTCCGCCAGGTCGAATGACTGGATTTCGTATCCGCGGTCCTTGTAGAACCGGAAGCGCCGGCGCCCTTCGCGCAGTTCGCCCTCATCCCGGCCGACCACTTCGATGAGACTGGCAAAGCGCGAGAAGGCGGAAGGAACCTCCACGGACAGGTTGAGCAGGCGTTCGTTGTGCGCGCTGGTCGCAAGATCCGCGGCCAGGACGATCGGCGTTTCGGCGGCGAGCGGCGAAGTGTCGCGCACGTGCGGGATGAAACCGATCGGCGGCGCGATCCACAGCTGCCGGTCGAGAGCCTCCGCCAGCGTCGTATCGGGGACATACACCAGGATGGATTTTCCCTGCCGGCAGGCCTTGCCGAGCAGGGCGGCGGCCGCGCCGAGGCGATCGGCGGCGTTGTAGTAGAAGAAAATCCGGGTCAAGACAGTTTCCCGGCGCGCGCCAGCAGAAAATGTGTCAACAGCGGCACGGGCCGTCCCGTCGCGCCCTTGTCCGTTCCGGTCTTCCAGGCCGTTCCCGCGATGTCGAGGTGCGCCCAGGGAAACTTTTCGGCGAAGCGCGACAGGAAGCAGGCAGCCGTGACGCTTCCCGCCGGCCGGCCGCCGACGTTGGCGAGGTCGGCGAAACGGCTCTTCAACTGCTCCCGGTAGTCGTCCCACAAGGGCATGCGCCAGGCGCGATCGAAGGACGCCTCACCAGCGCCGAGAAGCGCATCCGCGAGCCCGTCGTCATTGGCGAACAGGCCGCTGGCGACGTGGCCGAGCGCAACCACGCAGGCACCGGTCAGCGTGGCGATGTCGATGACGGCCGCCGGTTCGAAGCGCTCAGCATAGGTGAGCGCGTCGCACAGGATGAGGCGGCCCTCGGCGTCGGTATTGAGGATCTCGATGCTCCGCCCGGACAGCGAAGCGACGACGTCGCCGGGCCGGCTCGCCGCGCCGCCCGGCAGGTTCTCCACGCACGGCGCGAGCACGGCGAGGTTGAGCGGCAGGCGCATTTTCGCCGCCGCCGCGAGGGTGCCGAGCGCGCCGGCCGCGCCGCACATATCGAATTTCATCTCGTCCATGCCTTCGCCGGGTTTCAGGGAAATCCCCCCGGAATCGAAGGTGACGCCCTTGCCGATCAGGACGACGGGCTGGTCGGCCGCCTCGCCTGCGCGATAGTGGAGGACGATGAACTGCGGGCTCTGGCGCGACCCCCTGGCGACGGAGAGCAGCGCGTTCATGCCGAGCGCCTCCATGTCGGCCTGATCGAGGATGGCGCATTCCAGCGCGTGCTCTTGCGCGATCCGGCGCGCCGCTTGGGCGAGATGCTCCGGCGTGCAGACGTTCGCGGGCAGGTTGCCGAGATCCCTGGCCAGGGCGACGCCCTCGCCGATCGCCAGCCCCTGCGCGAGCGCCTGCGCGGCGGCTCCGGCGTCCTCGGACTCAAAGGCGAGGCTCTTCAGCGGGCGCTCGCCGTCCTTTTCGCTCTTGAAACGATCGAAGCGGTACAGAGTCTCGCAGGCGGCCATCGCGGCCTGGCGGACGCGCCAGGCCGGGCTGCGTTTCTCCACCGGAATGCGCGTCAGGGCGAGCGTTGCGTCCGTGGCGCCGCTTGCCCGGAGCGCCTCGACGGCGGCGCGGATGGCCGCAAGGTATGCCTTGTCGCCGAATTCCTCTTCCTTGCCAAGCCCGACCAGCAGCAGGCGCTCGCCGCCGAACGCGGGAACGCCGCGCAGCATCAGCGAGCTTCCCGCCTTGCCGTCCATGTCGCCGCTGTCGAGGACGCCGGCCACATACCGCCGGGTATCCGGGTGCGCCTGCCAGGCGGGAGCGAGCGCGCGCGGTTCGAACACGCCCAGGACGAGACAGGCGTCGTGCTCCGAAGGCATGTTTTTTATGCTAAATTCCATCGCTTCTCCTGCTCTGGATTCGAGAAAAGTCCGTCACGCCTTCGATGCCGGCGCCCAGTCCGTCGATTTTACTGTACCGGATTCGAAAAATGATCTTCCAGCGCGCCGTCCGGCGCGAATTCACCCAGTCGGCAGCGGGCGTGTTCATCGCCCTGTTCGCCATCCTGATGACAACGCAACTGATTCGTCTGCTGGGGGATGCCGCCGAAGGGGCGATCGCTCCGGAAGCCGTCGCCGCGCTGCTGGGGTTTTCGGCGTTGAATTACATTCCGACGCTGCTTTCGCTGTCGTCCTTCATCGCCATCCTGCTCTCGCTCTCGCGCAGCTATCGCGATTCGGAAATGGTGGTGTGGTTTTCCAGCGGCGTGCCGCTCACCGCCTGGGTGCGTCCGGTGCTCACCTTCGCCCTGCCGCTGGTGCTGGCGATCGCCGCGCTGTCGTTCTTCGTCTCGCCCTGGGCCCTGTCGAAGAGCGCGGAATACCGCGACAGCCTGCAAACCCGGCGGGACGCAGGCCAAGTGACGCCGGGCGCTTTCCAGGAATCGTCTTCCGGCGACCGGGTGGTCTTCGTCGAGGACGTTTCCGACGATGAGCGCTACGTCAGGAACGTGTTCGTCAGCATGATGCGGGACGGGCGGCTCGGCGTGACCATGGCGGCCACCGGATACCAGGAATACGCCGAAAACGGCGATCGCTTCATCGTGCTGCAAAACGGCCGGCGCTACGAAATGCAGCCGGGGTCCGTCGAATTCCGCATCATGGAATACGCGCGCTATGCTATCCGCATCGAAACCAGGGAGGCGCGCGGCATCGAGAAGACGCCGAGGAACACGCCGACGGTGGATCTGATCGGCAGCGATTCCCGCGCGCATCAGGCCGAACTGCTCTGGCGAATCGGCATGCCGGTGTCGGCCGTCATCCTGGCGATGCTGGCGATTCCGCTGTCCTTCGTCAATCCGCGCGCGGGCCGGTCGGCCAATTTCCTGCTGGCCCTGTTCGTCTACCTCATCTACAGCAACCTGATGACGATCGGCCAGGCCTGGGTGGCCAGCGGCCGGTTGTCGTTTTCCTCGGGCCTGCTCGGCATCCATCTCGTCATGTTCGGCCTGCTGCCCCTGTTGCTGTTCCGGCGCATCGCGGTCTTTTCCTTCGCGCGCTTCTCCCGATGAAAATCTACCGCCGCTATCTGGCGCGCGAAGCCGTCGCCGGCATCCTGCTCGTGCTGGCGGCGTTTCTGGCGCTGTTTGGTTTTTTCGACATGATCAACGAGATCAAGAACGTCGGCAGCAGCGCTTCGTATCAGTTGCATCATGCCATCGTCTTCGTCCTTTTGCGCGTCCCCGGCCGCATCTACGAGCTGATGCCGGTTGCCGTCCTGATCGGTACCCTGTATGCCCTGTCGACGCTGGCGCGGCACTCGGAGATCACGGTGCTGCGAGCCTCGGGAATGTCGACGAAAAATCTGCTCTCCGGTCTGCTGCTCGTGGCGGCGGCGTTCGGCGCGGTGACTTTCCTGGTGGGCGAAGCGGTCGCGCCGCCGGCCGAACGGGCGGCGCAGCGGTTGAAACTGCAAGGCAGAGGAAAGGCTGTGGCGCAGGATTTGCACAGTGGCCTGTGGGTCAGGGACGAACGCAGCTTCATCAACGTGCGCACGGTGTTGCCGGATACCAGCCTGCGTGGTATCCGCATTTACGATTTCGACCGGGACGCGAGGCTGCGTTCCATCACTGAGGCGGAGGAAGGCAGTTACCGTCCACCGGCGAGTTGGCGGCTTTCGGGCGTTGTGCGCACTTACCTCGAGGACGATCGGGCGAGGCTGGAAAAACTGCCGGACATGGAATGGCGCTCCGCGCTCAACCCGGACATTCTGTCGGTGCTGATGGTGTCTCCGGAAAAAATGTCCCTGCTGCACCTGTCCGCATATACGCGGCACCTTTCCGAGAACAGGCAGAAGACGCAGCGCTACGATATCGCCATGTGGAAGAAAGTGATCTATCCCCTGGCGACCCTGGTGATGGTGGCCCTGGCCCTGCCTTTCGGTCACACCCACGACCGGGTGGGCGGCGTGAGCCTCAAGATTTTCTCCGGAGTGATGATCGGCGTGCTGTTCCACATGCTGAATGGACTGTTTTCCAACCTGGGCGTCATCAACAGCTGGTCGCCTTTCCTCTCCGCGATCGCGCCGTCCGCGCTGTTCATGCTGGCGGCCATCGGCATGATCTGGTGGTCCGAGCGGAGATGAGCGGGCCGTCCTGACCCTTGCTTCACCCGTCGCGACCGCCGTTGGCGCCGGGCGGATCACCGCGTCGCGAGCCTCCTCTTCGCCCGGTAGGAATTGATGACGGGCACTGCGATGCTGATCACGGACAGGATGAGAAAAACGGCGGAAAAGGGCCGCTGGAGCAGCACCATCACATCGTTGTTCGAGTTGAGCATGGCCCGGTTCAGATTGCTTTCCGCCATGGGCCCCAGAATGACGCCCAGAACCAGGGGAGCGACCGGATAGCCGTATTTCCGCATGAAAAAGCCGATCACGCCGAAGACCACCGCCACCAGCACGTCGAAAAGACTGTTGGAAAGGGTGTAGGCGCCGACGATGCAGAATACGCTGACCAGGGGAAGCAGCATGCGGGGCGATATCCGCAGCACGTAGGGCGCGAATTTCGCCGACAGGAAGCCCAGACCCAGCATGACGAATTGAATCAATATCCAGCCGGCGAAAATCGCGTACACGATGCGCGGAGTCTCGGTAAAGAGCAGGGGGCCCGGCCGGATGCCGATGAGCGTCAACGCGCCCAGCATGACCGCGGTGATGGAATCCCCCGGCACCCCCAGGGTGAGCATGGGAATCATGTCGCCACCCGTGGAGCCGTTGTTGGCCGATTCCGGGGCGGCGACGCCCTCCAGAACGCCGCTTCCGAACCTGTCCCCGTTCTTCGAGAACTTCTGCATGACGTTGTAGGCCATGAAGCAGGCGACGCCGCCGCCGGTTCCTGGAACGATGCCGATGAACACGCCGATGAGGGAGCCGACGACCATGGACAGGGCGATGCCCTTGATTTCGATCCAGGTGGGAAGCACGTCGGTGATTTTCTGCTCGATGAGGTCCGCTTCGCGGGGAGGGTTCCCCACTTCGGAGAACACCTGGGCCATGGCGAAGGCGCCGATGAGAACGGGCAATAGTCCGAGGCCGCCCATCAGGTAATAGTTGCCGAAAGTATAACGGGGCGTGCCGAGGATGACGTCGATGCCGACGGTGGATACCAGCAGTCCGAAGCAGCCCGCGATCAGCCCTTTGAGGATGTTCCTGCCCGAGGCGCTGGCAATGACGGCCAAGCCGAAAATGGAAAGCGAGAAGTAATCCGCGGCCCGGAACTGCAAGGCGATCTTCGCCAGCTGGGGCGCGATGAGAATGAGGCAGGTGGTGCTGACCATGCCTCCGCAGAACGAGGCGACCGTGGCGATGCCGATGGCCTTGCCCGCCCTGCCCTGCTGACACAGGGGGTAGCCGTCGAGCATGGTGGCGCCCGCCGAGGGCGTGCCGGGGGTGCTGAGCAGGATCGCCGCCACCGAGCCGCCCATCATGGAACCGCAGAAAACGCCGGAAAGCATGATCAGCGCCGTATGGGGTTCGAGATGATAGGCCAGGGGCAGCAGCAGAATGATGCCCATGGAACCGGTCATGCCGGGCAGCGCGCCGATGATGACCCCGACGAAGGTGCCGAAAAACATCAGAACGAAGACGGCGGGCCGAAAGCAGTCGGCAAAGCCGTAGGCCAGCATTTCCAACATGGCGACTCCCTAGAGCAGCCGCAATTCCGGCAGCATGACCTGGAAGATCATGCGAAAGACGACGTGGATCGCCGCGGTCATGCCGACGCTGCAGACGGCGGCGATCACGTATTTCCGGTATCCGAAAAACCATATGCCGAAAAACAGATAGAAAGGCGTGGTCAGGACGAAACCCAGGGGCTTCATCAACTGGACGTAAGCGATGGTCGCCGCGACGAAGACGATCAGCCTGAGAGCGGCCTTGCGGTCCATGACGCCTTCCTTTTTGGGCAGCCCTGCGAGCAGGCTCGAAATCGTCAGCAGAAGCCCGAAAAAGAAAAGCCCCGCGGCCACGACCTTGGGGTAGTCCCCGGGACCGAGGCCGGCATCCACCTGGACCATGCTTTGTGCTTCGACGAACCAGAAAATCGCCAGGAAAACGAATAGCAGCCCCATGACGAGGTCTGCCCGGCGGGTGTTTTTCATATCTGCTCACTCGATTCAAAAGAAGCGCCGACGGCTTTGGCGATCATGTGATGACGCCCGGCGTTTTCAGGCACGCCTTGCCGCTGGCCGGGCGATCCAAGGCATTGCCTTGTGGATCCCTGCCACCTTCGGCCGGCAACGGCGTATTCGGCCTCCTCGGTGAAAGACGCCGCCCGCGAGCGGCATCCTTCACGATGGCCGCCGATCACTTGTAGCGGTTGCCGATCCTGGCCGTCTTGATGACGTTTTCCAGCCGCTTGTCCTCGGAAGCGATGAGTTCGCCGAAGGTCTTCGCGTCCCGGTACGCGGGCGTGACGCTCATGGCCTTCATCTTTTCGGCGAACACCGGGTCTTCGACGGCGCTCTGGAAGATTTCCTGCAACTTCTCGACGATCGCCGCAGGCGTGTTCGCCGGCGCGACGACACCGCGCCACTGGTCATACACGAAGTCGAGACCGGCTTCCCTGCCGGTGGGGACGTCGGGAGCGGCAGCGAAGCGTTTTTCGCCGAAGACCGCCAGGATGCGCACCTGCCCGGCCCGCACGTTGGAAATGCCCTCGGGCGCCACGTTCATCGCCGACTGGCAGTCGCCGGAAAGAAGGCCGGTGACCGACGGACCGCCGCCCGCGAAGGGGATGTGCTTGAGCGAGATGCCCGCCGCCTGCTCGAAAAGAATGGCCGCCAGATGGTTGCCGCCGCCGACGCCGGCGTTGCCGATGGAAATCTGGCCGGGATTGGCCTTGGCGTCGGCGATGAATTCCTGGAGCGTCTTCCATTTGGCGTCGGCCTTGACGTTCAGATAATCATTGGCTTCGACCACCTTGGCCACCGGCGCGAAACTGCTGGCGGTGAAGGGAACCTTGTCCATGTGGGTCTTGATGACATGGGCAATGTTCCAGTGCATCACGCTGTAGCCGTCCGGCGCCGCGTTGTGCATGAAGTCGACGATGCCCGGCACGCCGGCCGCCTCGCCCTTGTTGACGATGACCAGGGGCTGGCCGTTGGCGTATTTGGGAAAGACCTCCGCCAGCGCGCGGAACACCAGATCCGCGCCGCCGCCGGCCGCCCAGGCCACCATCGCGGTAACCGGCTTGTTCGGGAAATTCGCGGCGTCATCGGCAGCGTAAGGCACGCCCGCGAACGTGCACATCAGTAAGGCAGTGATCAGTTTTTTCATTTCTCCTCCTCTTTCCGGTAATGAAATGGGAAACACAGGTCATCGTCCGTGGAAAGTTCGTGGAAAAGCTCGTCGGATGCGGTCCATCCCGCGCCCGTCGCCTTGTCGAGATGTCTTCGGCGGCTCCGCGACAGCCCGCCTCCCACGGTTTTCCTGTTTTTTCTCTTGAGTGTGGGGATTCAACCACAACGAAGCGACGGACACAACACGATCGAACGACTGGCGAGAATCAGGCGCTTCCTTCGAAGACGATCTTCCAGGTACCATCCTCACGGATCCAGTACTGGCGCTTCTTCATCCGGTTGTTCAGGTTGTTGCTCCGGTAATCCTGATCGAAACTGACGACGATGAGCTCGTCCTTGCCGGGATCGCGGAACATCGAGACGTTCGACAGGCCGACCCGGATCCATTCCTTTCGGGCATTGACCTGGCGCTTCCGCGCCGCGAACCGTTCCAGGTTTTGATCACCGGAGACGAACTTCCGCGAATAATGCTTCAGATAACGGTCGACGTCGCGGCTCTCCCAGTCGCTGCGCCATTCCTCGATCTTCCGGTCGAGCGCTGCGCGCTCGCGCCGCCATTCGTCGAGCGGGAGCCATTCGACCGAATCGCTGATGATCACCGGCGTGAGACCGATCTGCAGGTTCCTGGCCAGCGCGTCAAGATCGGCGTTGGTCAGCACCATGCAGCCGTCGGACGCCTTGGGCGGCCGCGAGAAGGTATCCGGCGGGGTGCCGTGCAGCCAGATGCCGTGGCCGTTGCGTCCCTGGCGCTTGTCCCATTCATTGGGATAGTTGATCGGATAAGCGCCGGTGCCGTAGAAATCACCGACCTTTTTCGGATCGAGACTGGAAGTGACGTGATAGACCCCGGTCGGCGTCTTCTTGTCGCCTTCGCGCGTCTTGTCCGCCCCGAGCTTGCCGTACGACATGTAGTAGTCGGCCGCGAGGCGCGGATAGCCGGCCTGGATATCGTTCTGGTACAGGTAGAGCCGCGCTTTCCGCACGTCGATCACGATCGCGTATTTCTGGTCCTGCGGCATCTGCAAGAGATAGCGAGGGACATAGTCCGCCGCCGGAGGATTGCGATAGGCGTCGAGCCGGGCGACGATTTCCTCGCGCAGATCGCTGACCGATTCGCGCGGGGCATCCCTGACATTGCCGAAGGTCGACAGCGGAGCACTCCGTGCCAGCAGCAGGTCGCCCTTGATCAGATGCGCCAGGCGGAAATTCGGGTATTGGCGGAGCAGGGTTTCGGTCTTTTCGAGCGCGCGGTCCAGCCGGTCATTCTCGACTTCATCGAGAATGTCGAGCAATCGAGCTTCGGGACCGGAATCTGGAATCGCCTCGGAAAGCGCCGCGGGAGGCGCGGCGCGGCCGCCCGAAACCGCCAGGACGACCGGCGTCGCGAGGCAGACGGAGAGCAGCGCCGCCGACAGGACGATCCGGCGTTTCAATTCACGCGCTCCTGCAGGATGAGCCACCGGTTCCCCGATTTCACGAACACCAGCGTCTTGCTGGTCAAGGACCTGAAGGTCGCCGAAACGTATTGCTGGCGGAAGCGCGCCGTCGCGGTATCTCCGGATACGGAAACCTTGATGTCCCGGATGCCGACCTGCAATCTCCCCGGCCTGTCGATCCGCCGCCGGCGCTCCTCCTGCCATTTCTTGAGCGCCATGCCGTTCGGCGTCTGGAAGTTGCCGGCGTAAAACGAGAGATAGGTCTTCACGTTCTTGCGCGACCACGCATCGGCCCAGTCGCGGACGATTCCGGCGATTTCATCCTGTACTCCGCCGGCGCCGGTTTCAGCCTTTTTACCTCTGTCAGCTTTCGCCGCCGCCCGCGTCTCGTCGGCCTGCCCGCTCGCCGCCGGTGGCGTCGCCGGCTTGGCGACGACGGCTGGCGCCGACACGGAACCGGACGGCCGAACCGGCTCGGCCGCCGCCGTTTTCACCGGCTCGTTCGGGAGTTTCGGCGCCATCACCGTTTCGACGCCCGGTTGCGCCGCAACGCCGGCCAGTTCCCGGATCATCGACAGCCTGGCCGGCGCCGTCCTGTTCGAGGAATCGAGTTGCAAAGCCTTGTCGTACGCCTGGCTGGCCAGCTTGGCATAGAGACCGCCCAGGTTCTCGTATGCAACGGCATAGCTCGGATGCGTGTGGATAGCCATTTCCAGCGCCGCCTGCGCCTTGTCGTACTGTTTCTGCTGCGCGTACAGCACCGCCAGATTGTTGTACGGTTCCGGCTGCCCGGGGAAATTCTCGGTGAGGTCCGTGAATACCTCGATCGCTTCCTGCAAGCGGCCCATCCCGTTCAGGATCAGCCCCTTGGTAAACGGCCCCCGGGGGTCCTTCGGCTGCGCGGCGATGTAGCGGTCGACCCGCTCCAGCGCCTGCGCCATCTTCTCTTCCTTGATCAGCGCCTGGATGTCCGCAAGCGTCTGAGCGTGCGCCAAAACGGACAGGAACGCCAGAATGGCCCCCGTGATCAGGCATTGGAAATTCACCCGCGAAAATTCTGGCAAGGCTGGAAACATCGTTGTACCGGTCTACGCACCGTCCAAATCATGGAATTCTAACAAGAAGATCGAGGAAGCCAAAACACCGGGGTGATCGCATTGGATCGGGTCAAGCGCATGGATCGCTGGCAGGGAAGCCGTTCACGCCAGTCGAGCGTGCGGCGCAGTTCCTCGACGCGCGCCAGCATTTCGCTCTGCGTGCGGCGGTAGACGATGCTCATCTGGTATCCGCGCTGCTGTCACCCTTTGGCGCCCCGGCAAAAATGGTGGATACGGGCATTACGCCCGAGGATTTATGGATTCCTTCCGCTTGAACGAATTATTCGCAAGGTGCTCAGCGGCGGAGCAAATTCGCGCTCAATGACCATTTTACCTCTACGAGCCGCCCTGACTTGACACCCCGCAGCCAAGTTTCAAGTTTCTACAATGTAGAAACATCGTGAAATACGGAGAGGACACGCAAATCAACCTGCAGAAGTGGGGCAATAGCGCGGCGATACGGCTTCCCGCGCCGATCCTGTCTCAAATGGGCTTCATATCGGGGATGTCTTGCGCGTCGAATTGACGGGGGATTGCCTGACGATCAGGAAGTCCAGGCCAAAGTATCGGCTCCCCGATCTTTTGGCCGAGATGCCTGCGGGGTTTCCTCGCGTGGAAGGGTGGGATGAACAGCTAGACACGGGCCTTGAGGTGTGCTGATGCCTTATGTCCCGGAATGCGGAGACATCGTGTGCCTGGAGTTCGATCCGGCTTCCGGGCGCGAGATGAAAAATTCGCACCATGCCTTGGTCGTCACTCCAAAACCCTTTACTCATAAGTCAGAAATATAGCGGACATCTGGATGCTGGAAGAATGAACGGACGAGTTTGGGATTACGTTGAATCTGTGCCAGTTGGTCATGAATTTTGGGTTCGAGTTTTTCTCC
>JAITIQ010000086.1 GCA_031279425.1 Accumulibacter sp. | reverse complement strand
TCGGTCCGCCCAGCACGATGATCACTTCCCCCGCCGTCAGCGACGACGAATGCGCGGCGCCCGCATACAGCGAACGGCCGTAGACCACTTCGACCTGCGCCTGCTTGGTCGCCTCATCGGCGGCGATGTAGGTGACGTCGTCCGAATCGGCGGTCAACAGGCCCAGGCTGTTGACGTCCGGAGGCAGTTCCAGTTTTTTCTTGAAATCCGGATGTGCGGCGGCAATCAGGCGAACCGCGCGGACGCTGGGTTTGATGTAATCCAAAGTAGCCATGAACTTCTCCTTTTCTATGCTCGGGGTTTTCTAGCGGTTCAGCGCGATGCCGGAAGCCTTCTTCTCCAGCATCTTTCGGGCGAGATCGACGATGACGGCGGCGGCCTCGACCGGCGGGGTTCCGGCGTGGTGGATGTTGGAGATGCAGGTGCGGTCCGCTTCCACGGTTTCCGCCGTCGGCTTGTAGACCATGTAGCACGACAGGCTTTCCGACTGCCCCAGGCCCGGACGCTCGCCGATCAGCAGGATCACCACGTGCGCGCCGAGCAGTTCGCCGATCTGGTCCTCGACCTTGACCCGGCCATAGCGGACGAAGAACGGCGTGCCGACCTCGATGCCGGCGTTCTGCAGGCCCTTCATCAGCGGCGGCAGCAATTCGTCGTAGTTGGCCGTGACCGCGTCGGTCGACAGACCGTCGGAAATGACCACCTGCACTTGCGGATTTTTCTTGCACTTCTCCTTGAGCGTCGCGATGGCCTCGTCGGACAGGCGGCGTCCCATGTCCGGACGGGTGAGATAAACGTCCTTGTCAGTGATCTCGGTCCTCACTTCGAGCAGACCGGTCTTCTCGATCCACGCCGTGGGCACTTCCTTCAGCACGGTATCCTTTGAGCGCGAGTGGTCGGCAAGGAAGCGCAAGAGCGAGAGCGTCCTCGGACGCGGGCCCGTCCGTCCGCCGGCGACGCGAGCGCCCGTGTTCCTGCGCAACTCGGCCAGCACGTCAGGACATTTGGGATGAGGCACGCCGATGTGGTACTTGATTTCGTCGCTGCCCAGATCCGGCAGACCGTCTTCGGAGACGGCCACGCCGCCGGAAGCGGCCTGGGCCTGCGCTCCGGTTTTCAGGTCGCCGCTCTGGATCTCTACCATCACACGGCGAACGAGGTCTTCGATTTGCTTCTGATCCATGATGTGCTCCTCTTATTTTTCGAAAAAGAAAGAAGCGTCGCCCGCCGCCGCGGTGAGCCTGCCATTTTCCATCAAGCCCATCTTCTCCAGCCATGCCTCGAATTCCGGCGCGGGTCTAAGGTTCAGCAACTGCCGCACCGTCGCCGTGTCGTGGAAGGCCGAAGTCTGGTAATTGAGCATGATGTCGTCACCCATCGGCATGCCCATGACGTAGTTGCAGCCGGCGGCCGCCAAGAGGACGATCAGCGTTTCGTTCGAGTTCTGGTTGGTGTCGGCGTGGTTGGTGTAACAGCAGTCGACGCCCATCGGAATGCCGGACAGCTTGCCCATGAAGTGATCTTCCAGGCCGGCGCGGATGATCTGCCGGTCGTCGTACAGATATTCCGGTCCGATGAAGCCGACCACGGTGTTGACCAGGAAGGGGTCGTAACGGCGCGCGAGGCCGTAGTTGCGCGCTTCCATGGTCATCTGGTCGGCGTCGTTGTGGGCGTTGGCGGAGAGCGCCGAGCCTTGGCCGGTCTCGAAATACATGAAGTTCGAGCCGGCGATGCGGTTGTAACTCTTGCCGACGGCAACCGCCTCGTCGAGCAGCTCGATGGTCACGCCGAACTCTTTCAGGCCCTTTTCGCTGCCGCAGATGCTCTGGAAAATCAGGCCGCCCGGCGCGCCCTGGCGGATCGCCTCGATCTGCGTCGAGACGTGCGCCAGGACGCAGGGCTGGGTGGGAATCTTGTATTTGTCGATGACTTCCTGCAGCGCGCCAAGAATGCGCTTGACGTTCTCGACGTTGTCAGTGACCGGGTTGACGCCGATCACCGCGTCGCCCGCGCCGTAGGACAGGCCCTCGTAGATCTGCGACAGGATGCTGTTGATGTCGTCCCGCGTGTCGTTCGGCTGCAGGCGGCAGGAGAAGGTGCCGGGCAAGCCGAGCGTGGTGTTGGCCTTTTTCGTCACCCACAGCTTTTTGCCGCCGTAGATCAGGTCGCCGTTGGAACAGATCTTGGTGACGGCGGAAACCATTTCGGAAGTCAAGCCCTTGCGCAGGAATTCGATGTCGGCGAGCGACACCTCGTCACACAGAATGTATTCGCGGAATTCGCTGACCGTCCAGTTGCGCAACTGCTCGTAGGCGCTCGTGTGCACGGCGTCCTGGATGACGCGCGTGACGCAGTCCTCCTCATAGGGAATGACGGGATTCTCGCGCAGATCCCCGAGGGTCATTTCGGAGAGCACCTGCTTGGCGGCCACCCGCTCCTGCGCGCTTTGCGCGGCGACGCCCGCCAGCACGTCGCCGGAACGGGCATCCCCGGCCTTGGCCAGCACGTCCTTGACGTCCTTGAATTGGTAAGTTTTACCGAACAACGTAGTTTTGAGCTTCATGGTCACCCCTATCACTCGAAAATCAAGATGGAAAGGCTAAGGATTTGACGGTCAGAGGGACGATCTCGCCGCCGAAGAAGGGCTTGCCGATGTCGACGTAGTCGCCCTCGCGGGTATCCACCTCGTCGATGACCGCCAGTTCGCGTCCGGCAAGCGCGGGCTGGAGTTCCATGCCGAGAATCTTGCCCAGGTCCTGCCGGGCGATGACGATCAGCGGGTGTTGGCGGTTGTCGTGCCGCTCGTTGAAGCGGCGCAATTCGTCGGCCACGACGAGCACGTCGCGGTATTTCACCGGCAGGTCGCCCGGCAGGGCGAGCGCCAGGAGGTCCCTGGCCGGGTCGAGGTCCATGCGCGCGGCGTTGATGCTCCAATCGTCCGCGAGGCGCGCGCGCGTCACGTCGCTCCACAGGATGTGCGCTTGCACCACGGGAACGTTGCGGATCGGCAGGCGCTGGTAATTGAGCCAGATCGTGCTGCCAGAGAGCGACAGCGTATAGGCGCCGGCGCCGATCACGGTGGCGCGCACGGTCTGCTTGGCCGGAACGACCGGCAGCGCGGTGAAATTCCCGTCCGCGCGCAGCGCGCGCGCGAGCAGGGGGCCGATGTCGCCGAACTCGAAGGGAGATTCGTCGCGCGGACGGTAGAAGCATTCACCGACGCCGCCGGAAACGAACACCGCGTCGTAGCGATGCCCGGCGCGCAGGCAATCGGTCATCAACAGTTCGCCGGCCAGGGCGGACGCCCGCCCCGCCGCCACTTCATGGATCAGCGCGGCCATGCGCCGGGCGACGGCTTCGAGCCGCGGCAGTCCGAGCGAGGCCGCATCCTCCGCGGCACGGCTCGACATGCCGGAAGAAGCGTTGGAAACAGCGCCGGACAGTTCGCGCAGAATCCGCCGGGCAGGCTCGTGTATTCTGGTCACGCGGCCGTTCCGGTCGGTCTCGATCAGATGGCCGCCGACGTTGAGGCAAGCCGTGTCGACCACGCGTCCGGCCTGGAAGACGACATAGTTCGACGTGCCTCCGCCGATATCGATGTTGAGGACGCGCGCGGCATGTTCGCGCGAGTAATCGCCGGCTCCGGCGCCCTGCCCCGCGATCACCGATTCCAGATGCGGCCCGGCGGTCGCCACGACGAAATCGCCCAGCGCTTCGGCCAGCGTCATGATCGTCTCGCGCGCGTTCCTGGCCTTGGACGTTTCCCCGGTGATGATGATCGCGCCGGTTTCGACCTGGGAAGGCAAAAGTCCCGCCGCCTGATACTGTTCGAGGATGAACGCCTTGAGCGCCTCGACGTCGACGCGCCCCTCGCCGTCGAAGGGCGTGAAGACCACCGGCGACAGGTAGGTGATCTCGCGCCGGGAGAACTCGTAATGCGGCACCTGCGAAACCGAGGCGCGATTGATGAGTTCCAGGCGCGAGAAAATCACCTGCGTCGTCGTCGTGCCGATGTCGATGCCGACGCTGTCGATCTGCCGGGCGCTCATGGCGGGAACCGGGTCCTTCGCTCTACGCCTTGGCCGTCGGCTTCGGCGCGATCATCATCGCGACGAAAATCGCGGTGAAGCCGCCGACCAGCTTGCCGACGATCACCGGGAAGATCATCGGCGGCATGTTCGCCGCGGTAAAACCGAGGTGGTCGCCGAAGGTGAAGGCCGCCGAGACGCAGAACGCCACGTTGATGACCTTGCCGCGATCATCCATCTTGTTCATCATGCCGAACATCGGGATGTTGTTGGCCAGCGTGGCCACCATGCCCGCCGCCGCCGCGTCGTTCATCTTCAGCAAGGAACCGATCTTCATCAGCTGGTCGCCGAACCAGCGCGTCAGCAGGAAGACCATCGGGTAGGCGCCGAGCAGCACGCAGGCGATGTAGCCGATCGTCTCGATGGCGCGCATGATGTCTCCCGCCTTGTCGTCCCCGGTCATGAAGATCGGGTCCATGCCGGGAATGATCGACACGCCCAGCGTCGTCTGGAAGACCGCGCAGGCCAGGCCCACGGTGATCATCGCGACCAGGAACTTGGCGAATATCTGGAAGCCGGAGATCATTTTTTCAGGGATGAGCTTCAGGCCCAGCGCGATCAGCGCCGAGATGATGATGACCGGAATCAGGTTCATCAGGATCATGTTCATCGAGAAAACCACCGGCTGCCCGTCGACCACGATGTTCGAGGCCATGGCCACCATTCCGCCCGCGATGCAGCCCAGCGGAATGGTGACGATGCCGGCGAGGATGCCCATGGCCAGGAAACGCCGGTCTTCCTTGTCGATGATGCCAAGCCCCACGGGAATCGAGAACACGATGGTCGGACCCATCATCGCGCCCAGGACGAGGCCGGCGTACAGCCATGCCGCGGTGTCTCCCCCCGCCAGTTCCTTGGCGAGGAAGAAGCCGCCCATGTCATTGGCCAGAAGCGTGGTGGCGAACATCGCCGGGCTGGCGCCCAGCGCGGTATAGATCGGCACCACGATCGGGCGCAGGATGTTGGCCAGCACGGGCGCGAGCGCGATCACGCCGACCATCGCCAGGCCCAGCGCGCCCATCGCCATGAAGCCTTCCTCGAACTGCTTGCCCGAACCGCCGATGGCCTTGCCGACGGACCCCAGGCCGATCTTGCCGAGAACCTCCTCGGTTCCGCCGAACTGGTCGAAAACGCGATCCAGCGCCGCGAGAGCCATGAAAATCATCATGATCCACATGATGATGACGTTGATGCTGTCCATATTTCCTCCTTGATGTGACGCGCCCGCTCAAATCCCGCCGAGACCTGGCGCAATGACTTTCCGATTCAACACCTTCACTTCAACGACTTGCTTCTCCTTGCAAAAGGCGTCCGCGTGAACAGGCATGCTGATACACCCCGATGATCTGTTCGCGCGAAACTGTGCGCGGATTCGATTCGATGCAGACGTCGCGCAACGCTTCGTCGGCAAAGGCGCCGAAGTCCTCCGCCTTGCCGCCGACGGCGGCCAGGTTTTCCGGCAGCCCGACCTCGACGACCAGCCGCTGGATGTGAGCGATCGCTTCCTCTGCGCTCATGATCGCCCCCGACAGCGCGAGACCGATGTCGGCGTAGGACTTCTTGCACACCAGCGCGTTGAAGCGCATGACCGAAGGCAGCATGACGGCGTTCGCCAGGCCGTGCGGCAAACCATAGGCCGGGCCGATCCGGTGCGCCATCGCGTGGCAGAGTCCCAGGCCGGCGTTGGAAAACGCAATGCCGGCCATGTAGGACGCCAGGGCCATTTCCTCGCGCGCCGCGACGTCGCTGCCCTTGCCGACGGCGATCGGCAAGGCGTTGCCGATCATGTGCGCGGCCCGGTACGAGAGCGCCTTGGTCAGCGGCGTGGCGTTCGTCGCGACGTAGGCTTCGATGGCATGCGTCAAGGCATCGATGCCGGTGATCGCCGTGAACCGGGGCGGCACTTCTAGGGTCAGGCAGGCGTCGATCAGCGCCAGATCGGGCACCAGGTCGGTGTGCGTGATCACCCGTTTGCGCCGGTTGCCCGCGTCGGTGATGACCGAGACATTCGTTGCCTCGGAACCAGTTCCCGCCGTCGTCGGCACGGCGATCAAGGGCAGGCGGCGGCGCCACGGCCTGTCCGGTTCGACGAGATCCGCCACGCAGTACTCCGGATTGGCCGCCAGGACGGCGGTGGCTTTGGCGGCGTCGATCGCCGAGCCGCCGCCCAGGGCGACGACGCCTTCGGCGCGGGTGGCCGAGAGCGCCTTCGCGGTTTCTTCCACGACGTCGGAGCATGGCTCACCCGTCGGCTGCCGGTGCATGACCGCCTCAATGCCGTGCGAGTCGAAAGCGCGGTACATGCCCGCGGCCAAGCCGAGATGTTCGACGATCTCGTCGATGACCACGAACACGCGAGTGATCCCCCGGCGATGCAGTGCCTCGCCGATGCGCGCGATCGCGCCCGGGCCGATGTGGGTGTCCGGCGGGACGCGGAATTCCTTGACCGCCAGC
>JAITIQ010000076.1 GCA_031279425.1 Accumulibacter sp. | reverse complement strand
GTTCCCGTAGGCGTTGCCGCAAGACAAAATCTCCGGCGCTTGGCGCGAACGCCGTGGCTTGCGACACGGCGCGTACCCGCTATCGGGAAGCGCAGGGGATGGGGTTGCGTTTCTGGAATCATGAGGGTCTGGCGCGGACGCGGGAGGAGCGGGAGGCGGGGTGGAAGGCGCATGAATGAGGTCCGGAATGAAGTTTGCGGCTTCGCCGAGAGGAACGACGCCCTCTCCCGCCCCTGCCGGGGCACCCTCCCCCGCCAAGCGGGGGAGGGGAAGGCAAGCCCAGCGGGGAGAGGAAGGCAAACGTCTGCGCGGAAGCAAACCGCTTGTCGACGGGAAGCCTCAAGTCATGAACACGCCCTCTTGGCAGAATTTCGTTGCTAATCAAGTCTGGTTTTCATTCGAGATTTGACGTGAACTTTGATTTCGAAACCGTGATCGACCGCCGCGGCGGCGACTCGCAGAAGTGGAACAAATACGCCGGGCGCGACGTGCTGCCCCTGTGGGTGGCCGATATGGATTTCGCCGCGCCGCCCGCCATCGTCGAGGCGCTCCAGCGGCGGGTCGCGCACCGGGTTTTCGGCTACGCCAAACCGTGGGCGGGCCTCGAAGAGGCGTTCATCGACTATCTTCGGCGCCGCTACGACTGGCGGGTGTTGCCCGAGTGGCTGGTCTGGCTGCCCGGCCTGGTCGTCGGCTTGAACGCGGCCTGCCGCGCGGTCGACGGCGACGTGCTGACGGCCACTCCCGTCTATCCGCCTTTTCTTTTCGCGCCGCTCCTGTCCGGACGGAAGCTGGCGACGGTGCCGCTGGTCCAGCGCGAGACCGGCTGGGAATGGGATTTCGCGCGCATGGAAGCGTCGGTGACCGAAGAGACCCGCCTACTGCTGCTCTGCCATCCGCACAACCCGGTCGGGCGCGCCTGGCGTGTCGACGAACTCGCCCGGCTCGCCGACTTCTGCAAGCGCCACGACCTCATCGTCTGTTCCGATGAAATCCATTGCGACCTGGTGCTCGACGCGGGCCGGCCGCACGTTCCGCTCTCCATGCTCGACACGAACGTGGCGCGGCGCGCGATCACGCTGATGGCGCCGTCGAAGACTTACAACGTTCCGGGTCTGGCGTGCTCGCTGGCGATCATCCCGAACGAGGCGCTGCGCAGCCGCTTCTCGATGGTCATGCGCGGGATCGTGCCGGACGTCAACGCGCTGGGACTCGCCGCGGCCGGAGCGGCGTTTTCCACGGATTGCGACGCCTGGCGGGAGGAGCTGCTCGGTGTGCTGCGCGAGAACCGCGACCTCGTCGAGGCGAGTGTCGCCAGGCTCGACGGCCTTTCCATGACGCACGTCGAAGCCACCTATCTCGCCTGGATCGACGCGCGCGGACTCGGCGTCGACCATCCGGCGCGCCTTTTCGAGGAAGCCGGCGTGGGTTTGTCGGACGGCGCCGATTTCGGCACGCCGGGATGGCTGCGGCTCAACTTCGCATGTCCGCGCAAGACGCTGGAATCCGCCTTGCGGCGAATGGCGTCCGCCTGTGCCGGAAGAGCGCCATAGGTCGCGGGATCACGTCCCGTGTCCATGTCTTCCCATGTGTGAATCCGACTTCCCGCAATCCTGGCAGCCCGCGCTGAGGCACAGCCCTTGCCTGCGCCAACTCCTGGCGGCGCGTCCGGATCTCGCCCTCTGGCTGCGCGAACATGCCGACGCGCCGATTTCCGCCGGCCGGATGCGCGATTTTCTCGCCGCCGAGACGATTACCGGCGAGGAGGAGGAAAAGCGCGCGCTGCGCCGTCTGCGCCAGCGCGTCTTCGCCGCCCTGATGCTGCGTGACCTGGACGGCCGGGCGCTGCTTGCCGAAGTGGTCGAGACCATGAGCGCGCTGGCCGAGGTGGCCACCAACCACGCGCTCGACTTCCTGCACCGCCGGCTGGCCGCCCAGTTCGGCGAGCCGCTCGACCAGCGGGGCCGGCCGCAGCGCCTGCTGGTGATCGGCATGGGCAAGCTCGGCGGGTGCGAGCTCAACGTATCGTCCGACGTCGATTACATCTTCATTTATCCGGAAGACGGAGAAACGGCCGGCACGCCCGACGGCGGGAAGCGGATCGACGTCTTCGACTTCTTCACTCGCCTGGGCAAACGGCTGATCGCGGCGATCGGCGAGATCACCGGCGACGGGCAGGTGTTCCGCGTCGATATGCGCCTGCGTCCGAACGGCGACTCCGGCGCGCTGGTCGCCTCGATCGCTTCGCTGGAATATTACTTCGTCGGCCAGGGCCGCGAATGGGAACGCTACGCCTGGATCAAGGCGCGGGTCCTGAACGAAGGCGACAACCGGCAGATGGAATGGGTGGCCGCGCTCGAGCGCGTCGCCCGCCCCTTCGTCTTCCGCAAATACCTCGATTTCGGCGCGATCAACGCCATGCGCGAGCTGCACGCGCAGATTCGCCGCGAGGTGGCGCGCCGGGATCGGGCCGAACACATCAAGCTCGGGCCAGGCGGCATCCGCGAGATCGAATTCATCGCGCAGGTCTTCCAGCTCATCCGCGGCGGCCGCGACGCCGCGCTGCGCATTCGTCCAACGCTCGAAGTGCTCTCGCTCCTGGTGGCGCGCGGCCTGCTTTCGGCCGCAAGCGAGGGCGAGCTCGCCCAGGCCTACGAATTCCTGCGCCGGCTGGAACATCGCCTGCAGTACGTCGAGGACGCGCAGACGCACATGCTGCCCGCGGACGAAGCCGAACGGGAGGAAATCGCCCGTTCCATGGGTTTCGCCGACTGGCCCGCGTTCTCCGCCGAGCTGGAAAACCACCGGCGGCGCGTCGCCCGGCACTTCGACGAGGTTTTCTCCGACCCTGGGGAAGGCGCGCACGCGCTGGCCGCTCTCTGGTTCGAACAGATCGACGGCGAAGACGCGCTCAGGACCGTGGGCCGTCTCGGTTTTCTTCAGCCCGCGGCGATGCTGGAACGCCTGCACGCCTTCCGGCAAAGCGCCAAATACCATCAACTGGCCGTGCAGATCCGCGAGCGCCTGGACAGCATCGGCCCGCGCCTGATCGAAGCCGCGGCGGCGACCGGAACGCCGGACGCCACCTGGCAGCGCTGCCTCGATCTGGTCGAGACGATCAGCCGGCGCGGCGCCTACCTGGCGCTCTTGCAACAGCATCCGCAGGCGCTCACCAAGGTCGCCGAAATCATCGGCAGTTCGGCCTGGGCCGCCGCCTATCTCATCCGCCATCCGATCCTGCTCGACGAGGTGATCGATCCGCGCCTGTACGACCAGGCGACCGACTGGGAAGGGTTCAAGCGCGAGCTCGACGCGCGCCTGGCGAGCGAATCCGGCGATACCGAGCGCGAAATGGACATCCTGCGCGAGGAACACCACGCCCAGGTGTTCCGGCTGCTGGCGCAGGACATCGCCGGCCTGCAGACGGTCGAGCGGCTGGCCGATCATCTCACCCGGCTCGCCGACATCATCCTGCAGACCACGCTCGATCTGTGCTGGAAGCGCCTGCGCGACCGCCATCCGCATCCCTTGGAAACGCCGAAATTCGCGGTCATCGCCTACGGCAAGCTGGGCGGCAAGGAACTGGCCTATGGCTCGGATCTCGATCTCGTGTTCCTGCACGAAGATGCCGCAGCCGGCGCCGGCGAACTCTACGCCCGCCTGGCGCAGCGCCTGAACACCTGGCTCAACAGCCGGACTTCCGCCGGCCTGCTGTTCGAGACGGATTTCCGCCTGCGGCCGAACGGCGACGCCGGCCTGCTGGTCCATTCGGTGGAAGCGTTCCGCGAATACCAGTTGACCAATGCCTGGGTCTGGGAACACCAGGCGCTGACGCGAGCCCGCTTCTGCGCCGGCGACCCGGCGGTCGGCCAGAGTTTCGAGGCCATTCGCGCGGAAATACTGCGCCAGAAGCGCGATCTCGAAAAACTCAGGAGCGAGGTGCTGGACATGCGCCGGCGCATGCTCGACGCGCATGCCTCGAACAGCGGGGAAGTCTTCGACGTCAAGCAGGATCCGGGCGGCCTCACCGACGTCGAATTCATCGTGCAGTTCCTCGTCCTGGGCCATGCGCATACGTACGAAGCGCTGTGCGGCAACCTCGGCAACATCGCGCTCCTGGGCATCGCCGCCGACCTGGGCCTCATCCCGCGCGAACTGGCCGGAGAGGTGCAAGACATCTATCGCGCCTACCGGCGCATGCAGCACGCCTTCCGCCTCGACGGCTCGCGCTCGACGCGCGCGCCGCGCGCGCTGCACCACCGGGACATCGAGAAGGTAAGGGAACTGTGGGCGCGGGTGTTCGAAGGAGAGCAGCCTGTCTCGAAGTAATTCCGGATTCCTGCCGTCTTTCGAGAACTGGAATCGGACGGAAGCAACTCGTCAGCGCGGCGGCAGGTATTTCAGCGGATCGACCGGCTCGCCCCGGCGGCGGATTTCGAAATGCAGCTTGACCCGATCCGCGCCCGTGTTTCCCATTTCCGCGATTCTCTGCCCTTGGTTGACCAACTCTTTTTCCTTGACCAGGATGTTCCGGTTGTGCGCGTATGCCGACAGGAAATTGTCTTTGTGTTGGATGATCACCAGCTTGCCGAGGGCCGGAATGCCTGTGCCGGTATAGACGACCTTGCCGCCGGCCGTCGCGATCACCGGATCGCCGGACTTGCCGGCGATGTCGATTCCCTTGTTGATGCCGCTGAATGTGGCGAGGACCTGACCACCGGCCGGCCAGATCCAGGACAGGCCTTCCCTGACCGCCGCCCTGGGCGGCTTGTCCGCGGGTTTTTCCGGCGGCTGCGGCGCTGCAACGGGCGGCGCCAGCTGAACGGACGACACGGGCTGCCCGCCGGTCTGCGCGGCCGCCAGCGCCTCTTCGGAAAACGGCTCCCTGCCGCCTTTCGGCTCTTTCTTGAGCACCGCGACCCGCGCTTCACCGATCGGCCGGACGACGACGCTACCGCTGGGACCCAGCGGCACGGTCGTTGCCACGTCCGGTTCGGCGCCGCTGAGCCTGAGCACTTGCCCTTCCTCGATCCGGTCGGGATTCGCAAGGCCGTTTACGTCGCCCAGTTTGCGCGGATCGAGGCCGCGTTCGCGCGCAATACTGTAGAGCGTGTCTCCTTTTCTGACCGTGTAGGTGTCGCTGCGCGCCGCCTGGGTGGGAACCCCCTCTCCATGCCGGACGACCGGCGCGGGAGATTTGCTGGAGCAGCCGGACAGTTGCAGAACGCCCAGAACGACGATCACCGGGACGAGGGGCGCGATACCGGAAAAAAAGTCATTCTTTTTCATTCGAGACCTGAAAGTAGCGGAACGAAGCGGACACCGTCCAGACGGGTTTCGACGCAAGCTTCGGCATACCGTTCAATCAACACCAGTTGCTGATCCCCGGAACCCAGAGGCAGAAGCATTCTGCCACCAAGTGAGAGCTGCTGCAAAAGCGCGGAGGGAACGCTTGGCGCCGCTGCGGCAAGAATGATGGTGTCGAATGGGGCGGCTTCGGGCAGGCCAAGCCAGCCGTCGGCGTGTTTCAGGCGCACGCGGAACTGACTGATGGCGCGCAGATTGAGTTTGGCGCGCGCAAGCAGCGCTCCGATCCGTTCGAGCGCATAGACCTCCGGCGTCAACTGCGCCAGCACGGCCGCCTGGTAGCCGGAGCCGGCGCCGACTTCGAGGGTCTTGCCCAGGCCGCCACGCTTGTCCAGCAGAATCTCGAGCATGCGCGCCACGACGAACGGCTGCGATATGGTCTGGGAGAAGCCGAGCGGCAGCGCCGTATCTTCGTAGGCGCGCGAAGCCAGCGCTTCCTCGATGAACAGGTGGCGCGGCACGGCGGCGAGCGCCGCGAGCACTTTTTCATCATGGATACCCTGCTCGCGCAGGCGTTCGATCATGCGCGCGCGAGAGCGCTGCGAAGTCATGCCGAGACCGGCGGCGCGAGTCAGTTCCGCAGCCATGAACGGAGCAGATCGAGTTGCGCGTCGTGGGTCAGGTCGATGCGCAAGGGGGTGATCGATACCTGGTCGTTGGCGACGGCGAAGAAATCCGTCCCCTCGCCGGCATCCTGCACGTCACCGGCGGCGCCGACCCAATAAACCGTTTCCTTGCGCGGCGTGGTCGCGCGCACCACCGATTCGGCCGTGCGCCTCCTGCCGAGACGGGTGACGGCCCGGCCACGCAGGGCATCGAAGGGGATGTCCGGCACGTTGACGTTGAGCAGCACCGGCTCGCCGGTCTGCTTCCGCCAAATCATCCGCACCACTTCCAGCGCCACCCGCGCCGCCGTCTCGTAATGCGTGCCGGCATGGCTGCACAGCGACACGGCGATCGACGACACCCCCCAGAGATAGCCTTCGGTCGCCGCGGCGACGGTTCCCGAGTAGATCGTGTCGTCGCCCATGTTGGCGCCGCTGTTGATCCCGGAGACCACCATGTCCGGCATGGCCTCGAGCATTCCCGTGACGGCCAGATGCACGCAGTCGGCCGGCGTGCCATTGACATAATAGAAGCCGTTCGCCGATCGTTTCAGCGACAGCGGCCTGTCCAGCGTCAGCGAATTGGAAGCGCCGCTGCGGTCCCGCTCTGGCGCGACCACGGTGATTTCGGCGACGGCCGACAGCGCGCGCGAGAGAATTTCGATGCCCGGAGAAAAATAACCGTCGTCGTTGCAAAGAAGAATACGCATGGCGGAACGAAACCAGGTTTCGTTGAACAAAAACCGGCCTTTGCCGGTGGCGGAAATTATACGGAATCGGGGACGCATTTGTTCCGAGCGGGTGGATCCTCCAGGGTAGTCGCATTGGAAAATCCTGGGGCGAACCCTCCGGTTCCCCTCGCCCCCGCAGGGGGGCGAGGGCCAGGGAGAGGGGGTCGAACATGCGCAGCGCAGCGACGCGGGTTTTTCGGCGGTGAAGAGTGGATGAGCGTTCGTTCATTCCTCCCCTTTTTGATCAGCGGCGCTCTCGCGCCGGAGGGAACGACGCCCTCTCCCGCCCCTGCGGGGCACCCTCCCCCGCCCAGCGGGGGAGGGGAATCCGGTGCGCCGCTGCTTCGGAGCGTGTAGATATCTATGCCCGCCAAGCGGTGGAGGGGAATTCATCGGAAAAATCCGCCTTGCTCCCTCGTGAAACCGACTCCGCGCGGAGACTATGAACAGGTTCTGAATGGAGCGCGGGTTTCCTCGATAACGAACTTCAGTCATTCCGGGCGCATGCTCGTGATCGTTCCGCCCGCAATGCAAGCCGGGGGCTCGCGTGCCGTCCATCTTTCTCGCCGCGCGGCCGGTGCTTGCCACCATCCAATCCCGGGATCACTGAGATTCGTTACCGATCAAGATCAGGCTTCTCCATGCTCTGCGTGTTGAAAGAGGTTCCTCCTGAAAACCCGCGGCGATTCGTGATCACTTGCCGCCGCTGATCGCGGCCTGCGCGGCGGCGAGGCGCGCGATCGGCACACGGAACGGCGAGCAGCTCACGTAGTCGAGACCGGCGCGGTGGAAAAACTCGACGGAATCCGGATCGCCGCCGTGCTCTCCGCAGACGCCCAGCTTGATGTCCGGACGCACCGAACGGCCTTTTTCCGCCGCCATCCGGACCAGCTGGCCGACGCCCTTCTGGTCGATCGACTGGAAGGGGTCGGTCTCGTACATCCCCGCTTTCAGGTAATTCGGCAGGAATTTGCCCACGTCGTCGCGCGAGAAACCGAGCGTCATCTGCGTCAGGTCGTTGGTGCCGAAGGAAAAGAACTCGGCCTGCCGGCCGATGCTGTCGGCCACCAGCGCGCCGCGCGGCGTCTCGATCATGGTGCCGATCATGAATTCGACCGCCGAACCGCGCTCGGTGAACACCACTTCCGCCACGTTGCGGATCACCCTGGCCTGCGAGTTGAACTCGCGCGCCGTGCCGACCAGCGGAATCATGATCTCGACCTTCGGGACGACGCCCCGCGTTTTGACGTTCAGCGCCGCCTCGAAGATGGCGCGCGCCTGCATCTCGGTGATTTCCGGATAGGTAATGCCCAGACGGCAGCCGCGCAGGCCCATCATCGGGTTGGCTTCGTGCAGGTCATCGACGCGGTGCTTGATGCCTTCGTAGGTGAGGCCCATTTCGATGGCCATTTCGCGCTGGTTCGCGTCGTCGTGCGGCAGGAACTCATGCAGCGGCGGGTCGAGCAGGCGGATGGTCACCGGCAGGCCGTCCATGGCCTGGAAGATGCCCTCGAAGTCGCCGCGCTGCATCGGCAAGAGCTTCCCCAGCGCGCGGCGGCGCCCGGCTTCGTCCCTGGCCAGAATCATCTCGCGCACGGCCTTGATGCGGTCGCCTTCGAAGAACATGTGCTCGGTGCGGCACAGGCCGATGCCGACGGCGCCGAAATTGCGCGCCACGCGGGCGTCTTCCGGCGTATCGGCATTGGCGCGCACGGCGAGCTTCTTGTAACGCTCGGCGATGCTCATCAGCTTGCCGAAATCGCCGGAGAGGTCCGCGTCCTTCGTCGGGATCTTGCCTTCATGGACGAGGCCGGTCGATCCGTCGAGCGAAATCCAGTCGCCTTCCTTGTACACCCTGTCGCCGACGGTCATCGTGCGCGCCTTCGGATCGACGCGGATGGCGCCGGCGCCCGAGACGCAGCACTTGCCCATGCCGCGCGCCACCACTGCGGCGTGCGAGGTCATGCCGCCGCGCGCGGTCAGGATGCCCTTGGCCGCGGCCATGCCGCGCAGGTCTTCCGGCGAGGTTTCCTGGCGCACCAGGATGACGTCGAGCCCGTTTTGCACCCATTGCTCGGCCTCGTCGGCGAAGAACACGATCTGGCCGGTCGAGGCGCCCGGCGAGGCCGGCAGGCCGTGGGCGATGACGCGCGCGTTCCTGGCCGCGTCGCCGTCGAACACCGGGTGCAGCAGTTCGTCCAGGCGTTCCGGCGCGACGCGCAGCACGGCGGTCTGCTCGTCGATCATGCCCTGTTCGAGCATCTCCATCGCCACGCGCACCATCGCCGCGCCGGTGCGCTTGGCGGCGCGCGTCTGCAGCATCCACAGCTTGCCTTCCTGGATGGTGAACTCGATGTCCTGCATGTCCTTGTAATGGTTTTCCAGCGCCGTTTCCGTTTTCAGGAGCTGCTGGTGGATTTCCGGCATCAGTTCTTCCAGCGACGGATACTTGATGCGGCGATCCTCCTCGCTGACCTGGGCCAGCCGGGCCCAGCGGCGCGAGCCTTCCAGGGTGATCTGCTGCGGCGTGCGGATGCCGGCCACCACGTCCTCTCCCTGGGCATTGACCAGGAATTCGCCATTGAAGATGTCCTCGCCGGAGGCGGCGTCGCGCGTGAAGGCGACGCCGGTGCCGCTCTTCTCGCCGAGGTTGCCGAAGACCATCGACTGCACGTTGACCGCCGTACCCCAGGAATCGGGAATGTCGTTCATCTTGCGGTAGAGCTTGGCGCGGTCGTTGTTCCAGCTTTCGAACACGGCCATGATCGCGCCCCACAGTTGCTCCCACGGATCGGTCGGAAATTCACGGGACAGGCGCCTCTTGATCAGCGCCTTGAATTCGGCGACCAGTTGCTTGAGATCCTCGACGCCAAGCTGCGTGTCGAGCTCGACGCCCTTTCTCGCCTTGATCCCGTCGATGATCTCCTCGAACGGGTCGTGGTCCTCCTTCGACACCGGCTTCAAGCCCATCACCACGTCGCCGTACATCTGGATGAAGCGGCGGTAGGAGTCCCAGGCGAAGCGCTCGTTGCCCGACTTGGCAACAAGGCCCTGGATCGCCTCCTCGTTGAGTCCGAGATTGAGGATGGTATCCATCATGCCCGGCATCGACGCGCGCGATCCGGAGCGCACGGAAACCAGCAGCGGATCGGCGGCATTGCCGAATTTCTTGCCCAATTCCTTTTCGATGAAGGCGACGCCCGCGAGAACCTCGGGCTCGATCAATTTCCTCACGGCGTCGGCGCCCTGTTCGGTATAGACGGTACAGACCTCCGCGCTGATGGTCAGCCCCGGAGGAACGGCGATGCCCAGCCGGCACATTTCGGCGAGGTTGGCCCCCTTGCCTCCCAGGATGTTTCTCATATCGGCGGCGCCGTCGGTCTTCGACGGGCCGAACACATAAACAGACTTGCTACTCGACATGGCTACCTCGATCAAAGGACAAACGGCTTGATCGGATCATCGGCGACTGCCGCGCCCGATCTCGCCAGCGATGGTTGGTGAAGGTTGTTTTTTGGCAAATCGATGATTCTATCAGAAATCAGGTGCCGAAGGCGTCGCGAGGACGAGAGACGAAATCACGGCGTCGAAGGCCTTGTGCGTGGAATGATGCAAAAGGCGTTTGTAATTGACATACCAGAACCGCCCAACCCGCGCCGACTGCTTGGGTCAGGGTAAATTGCTATAATCACTGGAATATCGACGGGCAGAGGTAGATACGCGCATGGTGGCAGAGGAAAAGTGAAGATGCTGGGTTTCGCTTCGCTCCCCTCCCACCTTGTATGTTATCGCTATCGCCGGCGGCGATAATAGAAAGCTTACCGGGAGACCGTCCCAACCTGGAGGCATCGTTAGCATGACCTCGCGCATAGATCGGTCCCCGCCTCATTATCACTACGGAGAGTATCC
>JAITIQ010000061.1 GCA_031279425.1 Accumulibacter sp. | reverse complement strand
AGTCGCGGACAGCACGGCGGAATCGCAAAGGAACAGACTGACGAAGCATATCACGCCCGTCCTGGGGCTGCTTCCCGTGGCGGACATGGATGCCCCGAAGGTGCTGGCGGCGCTAAGGCCGTTGGAAGCGCGGGGAACCTACTTGATTTTGTAATGTATCGGATTGGCAACCCGAGTTAATGGTTTTCGGTTCAATCATGATATCCGGGAGAAAGCATGATCATCGGTACGCGGGCTTCCAGCCCGCAAGAGCGAGCCGGAAGATCGCGCCCGCCGGATGTCTTCAGGTGCCGCCCGCGCGCTTGTTGGTTAGAATACTTGCTTTTCCGTGTATTCCGGATCGCTTGCCATGCCCCGCAAAATCCTCGTCACTTCCGCCCTGCCCTACGCCAACGGCGCCATCCATCTCGGCCATCTCGTCGAATACATCCAGACCGACATCTGGGTGCGCTTTCAGAAGATGCAGCCGAAGGACAAGGTCGCCGAATGCTGGTACGTCTGCGCCGACGACACGCACGGCACGCCGATCATGCTGCGCGCGGAAAAGGACGGTGTCACGCCGGAGGCGCTGATCGAGCGCGCGCACGGCGAGCATGTCCGGGACTTCGCCGGCTTCCACATCGCCTTCGACAATTTCCACAGCACGCATTCCCCGGAAACGCGAGAATACTGCGAGATCATCTACGAGCGCTTGCGACGGGCCGGGTTGATCGAGAAGCGCGCGATCGAGCAGTACTACGACCCGGTCAAGCAATTGTTCCTGCCCGACCGTTTCATCAAGGGCGAGTGCCCGAAATGCGGCGCGCCGGACCAGTACGGCGACAACTGCGAAGTCTGTGGCGCGGCCTACACGCCGAACGAACTGAAGAATCCGTATTCGGCGGTCTCGGGCGCCAAACCGGAACTCAAAGATTCCGAGCACTATTTCTTCAGGCTCTCGGACGAGCGCTGCCAGGGCTTCCTGCGCCGCTGGACGCGCGAGGCGGGGCGGTTGCAGCCGGAAGCGGCCAACAAGATGCAGGAATGGCTCGGCGCGGAGGGCGAAAACCGGCTGACCGACTGGGACATCTCGCGCGACGCGCCGTATTTCGGTTTCGAGATTCCCGGCGCGCCGGGCAAGTACTTTTACGTCTGGCTCGACGCGCCAATCGGTTACATGGGTTCGTTCAAGAACCTGTGCCATCGACGCGGCATCGACTTCGACGAGTATTTCCGGGCCGATACCCAGACCGAGATGTACCACTTCATCGGCAAGGACATCCTCTACTTCCATGCCCTGTTCTGGCCGGCCAAGCTGGAACATGCCGGCTTTCGCACGCCGAGCGGCATTTTCGCGCACGGCTTCCTGACTGTCGATGGCGTCAAGATGAGCAAGTCGCGCGGCACTTTCATTACCGCGGAGAGCTACCTCAAAACCGGTCTCGACCCCGAGTGGCTGCGCTACTACTACGCCGCCAAGCTGAACGCCACGATGGAGGACATCGACCTCAACCTGGAGGATTTCGTCGCGCGCGTCAATTCCGACCTCGTCGGCAAGTACGTCAATATCGCCAGCCGCTGCGCCGGCTTCATCGGCAAGAAGTTCGGCGGCAAGCTGGCGGCGACCGGGGCCGAGTGGCAGAAGCCTGTGCGCTCCGCATCCGCGCGCATCGCCGAAGCCTACGAGCAGCGCGAATTCGGCCGCGCGCTGCGCGAGATCATGGCATTCGCCGATATGGCCAATGTCTTCGTCAACGACAGGAAGCCGTGGGAACTCGCTCAGCGAGCCGGGCAGGAAGCCGAACTGCACGCCGTCTGCTCGCAGGCCATCGAAGCCTTCCGCCTGCTCACGCTGTACCTGAAGCCAGTGCTGCCCAGACTCGCCCAGGCCGTCGAGGCCTTCCTCGGCATCGCTCCGCTCGCCTGGGACGACGTCGCCGCGCCGCTACCCGAAGGCCACGCGATCGAGGCCTACCGTCATCTGATGACGCGCATCGATCCCAGACAGGTCGCCGCGCTCGTCGAGGCCAACAAGGAATCGCTCGCGCCGGCCGCGGAAGCGCCGGCAAAGGACGAACGGACGGAAGAGAAAGCCGTCGCCGAAACGACCGCCCCGATCGGCATCGACGACTTCATGAAAGTGGAATTGAAGGTCGCGCGCATCGTTGACGCCGGCCAGGTCGAAGGCGCCGAGAAACTGGTCCGCCTGTCGCTCGATGTCGGCGAGGAAAAGCCGCGCCAGGTCTTCGCCGGCATCAAGTCGGCCTACGACCCGGCGCAGCTCATTGGTCGCATGACGGTAGTGGTCGCCAACCTCGCGCCGCGCAAGATGCGTTTCGGCGTCTCGGAAGGCATGATCCTCGCCGCCTCCGATTCGAAGGGCAAGACGCCCGGCATCTTCCTGCTCGCCCCGGATGCCGGAGCAAGCCCTGGAATGCGCGTGAAGTAAGGCCGCCCGACGCGCCTCGCTGGCCCGCCACGGGGCTGCGTTCCCCGCTCCGGGGCATTTTCGATTCAAAAACAAGTGGATCGGCCTCGTTCCGGCGATTTCGGATACCATGCGTCATTTCGTTCCGGCCGCGCCGTTCCGCCCGTGTCTTCCGCTCCGAACGCCCCTTCCGCCATCCTGCGCGACGTTTTCGGCTACGCCGCGTTTCGCGGCGCGCAGGAAGAGATCGTCGAGCATCTGAGCGCCGGCGGCGATGCGCTGGTGTTGATGCCGACCGGCGGCGGCAAGAGCCTGTGCTACCAGATTCCGGCCATTGCGCGGCATCGCGCGGGCAGGGGGGTGGCAGTGGTAGTGAGCCCGCTGATCGCGCTGATGCACGACCAGGTCGGCGCCCTGGAAGAAGCCGGCGTGCATGCCGCTTTCCTGAATTCCACCCTGACCTTCCCGGAAGTCCAGCGCGTCGAGCGCGAGATGATGAGCGGCCGGCTGGTCCTGGTCTACGTCGCGCCGGAGCGCCTCATGACGCCGCGCATGCTGGGCCAGCTCGACGCGCTGCATGCGCGCGGGCGGCTTTCCCTGTTCGCCATCGACGAGGCGCACTGCGTCAGTCAGTGGGGCCACGATTTCCGCGAGGATTACCTCTCGCTCGACGCGCTGCACGCGCGCTATCCCGGCGTGCCGCGCATCGCGCTGACCGCCACCGCCGACGCGCTGACCCGCGCCGACGTCATCGCGCGGCTCATCCTCGCCGATGCCCGCGTGTTCATCAGCAGTTTCGACCGGCCGAACATCCGCTACCGGATCGTCGAGAAAAGCGACGCGCGGCGGCAACTGCTCACTTTCCTGCGCGAGGAACACGAGGGCGACGCGGGCATCGTGTATTGCCTGTCGCGCCGGAAGGTCGAGGAGACGGCGGCCTGGCTGACGGCGCAGGGCATCCCGGCGCTGCCCTATCACGCCGGAATGGAAGCCGGGCAGCGGCGCGAGCGCCAGGATCGCTTTCTGCGCGAGGACGGCGTGGTGATGGTCGCCACGATCGCCTTCGGCATGGGCATCGACAAGCCCGACGTGCGTTTCGTCGCGCATCTCGATCTGCCCAAGAACATCGAGAGCTATTATCAGGAAACCGGCCGCGCCGGCCGCGACGGTTTGCCGGCGGACGCTTGGATGGCTTACGGGCTTGCCGACGTGGTCCATCAGCGCCGAATGATCGACGAGAGTCCCGCCGACGAAGCCTTCAAGCGCATCCAGCGCGGCAAGCTCGATGCTCTGCTGTCGCTGGCCGAGGCGCACGATTGCCGGCGGGCGCGGCTGCTGGCCTACTTCGGCGAGGCGAGCCCGCCCTGCGCGCCCGCGCAGAACGCCTGCGACAACTGCCTGCATCCGCCGCGCACCTGGGATGCGACCGAGGCCGCGCGCAAGGCGCTGTCCTGCGTGTACCGCTTCCGTCAGGACGGCCGGCAGCGCTTCGGCGCGGTACATCTGATCGACGTGCTGCGCGGCAGGCAGACGGACAAGGTGGCGCAATTCGGGCATCGGCGCCTGTCCACCTTCGGCATCGGCGCCGATCTCTCGGAAGCGCAGTGGCGGGCGGTCCTGCGCCAGTTGATCGCGCTCGGCCATCTCAGGGTCGAAGGCGAATTCTCCACGCTGGAACTCACGGAAAGCGCGCGCGCCGTGCTGCGCGGCGAAGTGCGTCTGCTCCTGCGCCAGCCGTCCGAAAGATCGAAAGGCAGGCCCGGCGCGACCGAGGCGCGCGACAGGCCCGGACGCGCGCCCTCATCGATGGGCGCGGCGGAGGCGGCGCGCTTCGCGGCGCTCCGGTCCTGGCGCGCCGCCGTCGCCCGCGAGCGCAAGCTACCGGCCTACGTCGTCTTCCATGACGCCACGCTGGCCGAGATGGCCCGGGAAGCGCCCAAAACGCCGGCGGCCCTGGCGCGGATCAACGGCGTCGGGGCGAAGAAGCTGGAGGCGTACGGGCGGGACCTCCTGCGGGTGCTGGGCGAAGCGCGGTGAAAGAAGAAAAGTAAAAAGCGGGAAGCGATCCCGCCTTGCCTTGCGCGGTTTTCAAACCGTCAGATCGACCTGCTGGATGCTGCCGGCGCGGCCGTCTTCCCAAAGATAGATGCCGGTCGACCGGACCTGCCCCTGCAGATCGTTGTTCCCATCCTTAATGGAAAAGGGCGAAGTCGCGTTGGCCAGGCTGATCGCGCCGATGCCCATGTCCTTCAACGAGCGCAGGATGTCGGACGAGTGGTCCTTGATCCAGATCGACAAATGAGCAAAGACCTCGTCGTTCTCGTCGATCCAGCCGTTGCGG
>JAITIQ010000258.1 GCA_031279425.1 Accumulibacter sp. | reverse complement strand
CATGCGCGCGGTCGGGCTGCTGGATGGGAGGGCGGCATGAACCCTGACCTCTTCCCCGAAAAAGTCCCCACCGCCCCCACCGCTGTGCCCCTTGGCAGCGAAGTCCTGCCGCCGGAAGCCCCGATTGCGGCAGCGGATACGGCGGCGCGGGCACTGGCGGTTCAGATCGGGTACAGGTTGCCCGGCGATAGTACAAATCCTGATTTGATCTGCCGCGACATCGCGGCGAATTCCCGCAGAACCGTCGAGGCGTGCCTCGAAATGGGGAAAGGGTTGATCGTATTGAGGTCGCTGTGCGAGCACGGCGACTTTACGCATCGAGTCGAGGATATCGGGATAGATAGAGGGGTGGCGCAGCGGTTTATGCACGCTGCCCGCAAGTTTTCAAATGCCGCGACGTCGCGGCATTTACTCCCCGTCGTCGGTTCTCAATCGAAGCTCCTCGAACTTCTCGTACTTGATGACGATCAAGTCGACGAGCTGGCCGAGACCGGCCAGACCGGCGAACTGAAGCTGGACGACGTGGCCTGCATGGGTGTCCGTGAGTTGCGCCAAGCTGTGCGCAAGCTGCGCACGGATGTCGCCGCCAAAGACGGCGCGCTGAAGATGAAAGAGCAGCGCATCAGCGCGCTGGAAGAAGAGGGCGCGCGGCGCAGCGGCGGGGGCAACGACGACGACGACGATGGCGATGGCGACGACGGCGACAGCCTGATGCTCGACGCCGAGCGGGAAGTCCGCGACAGCGTCATGGAGGTGAAGAAAACCCTGGAGTTCGTGCATTCCAGCATCGCCGCCCTGCGCCGGGCCGCGGACGCGGCGGGCGGCGACGGCGTGGTGGTCAGCTGCGACGAAGTCGTCTACCACGCCTGCCGGGATGTCATCGCCGCCGCGCGGCGGCTGGCGGCGGACGTTGGCGTGCCGCTCATCATCAACCCGGACGTCGATGATACGACGGAGGACATGTCCGGGACGCACATGCCGGTCGATCCAGACGAAGCCATTAACGAGTTCTGGATAAAACAGGGTGTCACATACGTCGAGGGGGCGGGCAGTGTCGACGGCGGCGAGGCGTGAAATGCCGTCCGAGTCGCAGATCGCCGCCGTCGCCGAACTGGCGGACGCGCTCGCGGGGATGCGCCACGGCCAGCGCGGTGCGCTGGTTCATGCCTGCGCGGCCAGGCTGAGCGTCTCGGCGCAGACGGTCAACCGCTGGCTGCGCGCGCATCGGCTCCCGACCCGCAAGCGCCGCGCGGACGCGGGGGCGCACGGGCTGACGCGCGAAGAGGCCGCGGCCATCGCCGCGACCATGCGCGAGGGCACGCGCGACAACGGGCGCATGATCTACACGTTGCGCGCCGCCGTCGACACGGCGCGCGCGGACGGCAGGATCCGCGCCGAGCGGCTCGACCCGGAAACCGGCGAGCTAATTCCCCTGTCGTATTCCGCGATCGCGCGCGCCATGCGCGATTACGACCTGCACCCGGATCAGGTGCGGGAACCGCGCCCGTATCAGGACTTGTCCAGCCCGCACCCGAACTGGTGCTGGCAGGTAGACGCTTCGGTCTGCGTGGTGTTCTATCTGCCCGAACGCGCGGACAAGCCGGGCGGATACCGGCTTTCTCCCATCGACCAGGCGGTTCACTACAAGAACCGCCCCGAAAACCTCGCGGCGGTCGAGAAGTTCAGGGTCATCCGCTACGTGGCGACGGATCACAACTCCGGCGTCATCCGAGTGCGCTACTACCCGCACTCGGAGAGTGCATCGCATACCGTGGAGTTCCTCGCGTGGCTGATCGCGCCGAAGAACAACCCCGCCGATCCGTTTCACGGCGTGCCGCGCATGGTCATGGTCGATCCGGGCGCGACCGGCGCGGGGATGGTGCGGCGCTTCTGCGAGGCTCTGGGCATCCACCTGATTGTCAACAAGGCGCACAACCCGCGCGCGAAGGGGCAGGTCGAGCAGGGCAACGCCATGTGGGAGAAAAGTTTTGAATCCCGCCTGCGCTTCGTCGGCGAGCGCGTGCGGGATTTCGCCGATCTCAACGCCTTGGCCGGTCAATTCCAGTTGCATTTCAACGCGACGGCGATCCATCGCCGCCACGGCCTCACCCGCTTCGAGCAGTGGTTGACGATCTCGCGCGAGCAATTGCGCATCACCCCGCCCGCCGAGCGCCTGCTGCGCCTGGCGACGATGCAGGCGGCGACCCCGAAGGTACGCGGAAACCTGACGGTGCTTTTCGACGGGCGCGCGTGGGATGTGCGCGAGGTTCCGGAGGTCGCCATCGGCGGCACGGTGAACGTGGCGATCTCTCCCTTCACCGAGTGCGACGTGATAGCGATCTGCCACGACGGCGAAGGCCGTGTCATCCATGTGCCGCTCCCGGAGGTGGAGAAGGATGAGAGCGGCTTCCGCATCGGCGCGGCGGTCGTCGGGGAGGAATTCAAGCGGCTGCCGGATACCGCCGCGTCCGCGAACGCGGGAGAACTGTCGATGCTGGCGTCGAAAACGGCGACGCTGAAAGACGACGAGGCGGCGCGGCGCAAGAAGGATTTCGTCCCGTTCGGCGGGGAATTCAATCCGTTCGCCGAGATGGATAAGGCCCATGACCGGCATTACCTGCCGCGCGCCGGAGAGGATGCGGCGGTAGCGCTGCCCGTGGCGATGCCGCGCACCTTGAGCGCCGCGCGTGCGGCGATGCAGGCGCGCGAGGCGCTGGGGGCGAAGTGGAACGAAGGGATGTTCGAGTTCATCGCCCGCCGCTGGTCGGCGGGGGTGGACGAGGACGAACTGGCGCGCCAGATCGCGCGCTGGCAAAAGCTCGGCGTCGGCGATGACGCCATCACGCAAGGAGATTGACATGACGACGTTTCTCAAGGGTGTTTCATTCGACATCACGCCAGAAGAAGGCGTGCTGGTCGACATCATCGTCCGCCGCGCCAAGAAGTTGTTCACCAACTACGACGAACATGATATGCGCGCGGACATCATCGCCTGCCATTGCAACGGCTGCCCGCTTGATCTGGAGGGGTTGGCCTCTTCGCGGGACTGGGTTTTCGAATACGACATCGATGCCATCTGGCACGGCATCAGCCGCAGCGGGAAAATGATGGGAAGTTACAAGCCCATCTCCGCGTTGCCCCGGAAAGAGGAGGCGGCGGCATGAGCGCGGTCGACCACGAGAAGATCCGCGCCGCGCTGGCCGCGAGCGGCATCTCGCAGCGGGCGCTGGCGAGGAACGCCCGGATCGCCCGCGCCAGCCTGCACCGGCTGCTGCGCACGGGCGCGCCGCCCGCGCGCGATCCGGATGCCGCCGCGCGGGTTTTGGCGGCGCTGGACGAAAAAAAAGACGGGGAGGTATCGGAAGTGCCCCCCGCGTCGGATCGCGGATTTGGGCCGCCACGGGCCGCCCTCGCCGCGCCGTTCAAGGGTGTTTGTGTGGGGCCGGATCGCAGCAACGATCCCGCCCCGGGTGAAACGTCCCCCGACGCCGATACAGCAGGGGACACTCGTGAGGAGCAGTTCATGTTAATCCGCAAGTGCCCGCTCGCGCCAGCGGCGCGCAAGTACTGGGGGCTTTTCGGGGCGGCGCTGGCCGCGCCCTGGGAGCGCGAGCAAGTCTATTTGAGCCAGGATGCTCGAATTGTATACGAGCAGATGCTGGCGAAAGCGCGTTACGGCGGCCTGCTCGCCGTCATCGGCGAGTCGGGCGCGGGCAAGACGACGATAAAGGATTTGCTCGTCGGCGACCTCGCCGCCGAGGGGGTCGTCGACATCATCGAGCCGCGCACGCAGAAGGCCGAGGAGAACGACAAGGTTGGAAAGGTATTGAAATCCGCCGACATCGTCGAGGCGATTCTCACCGAGATCGCTCCCGGACAGAAGATGCGCGCGACGTCCGAGGCGCAGCTCCGGCAGCTCGGAGAAGCGCTTGCCGAGCGGCTCAAGGAAAGCCACGAGCGCCGCGTGGTGCTTGTCTTCGAGGAGGCGCACAGCCTGCCGCGCGTCACCCTGCGGCACCTGAAGCGCTTCATGGAATTGAAAGACCCGAAGAAGAAGGGCCTCGCCCGCCCGCTGCTGTCGATCATTCTGGTCGGCCAGACCGAGCTTGCGGTGCGGCTGTCGCCGCACGATCCGGGCGTGCGCGAGATCTGGCAGAGATGCGAGGTGGCCCAGCTGCCGCCCCTGGGCGCGGAGATCGAGGGCTACGTGCGGCACCGGCTCGGGGCCGATGCCGCCGCGCGGATATTCGCCCCCGGCGCGCTGGAGCGGCTCGGCGCGGCGCTCACCGACCGCCACGGCACGAGTTATGCGTATCCGCTGGCCGTCGACAACTGGATCGCGGCCATTCTCAACCGCGCCGCTGGGCTTGCGAAAAGCATCTCGCCGGAACTGGTGGATGAGATCGCCGCCGACATCAAGAGGGGGAAATGAAATGGAATACCCGAGACTTCTCCTCGTCAAGCCCGCCGCGCCCGCGTCCGCGCCGCTTCCCGCTGCCGAAGCCCCCGCGCCCGCCGCGACGGCTCCGCGCGTGCTGGCGGGCGAACTGGCGCGGCGGCTGCGCCATGTCAACGGCGTCTGCCGTCGGCTGCGCGACTGGGGCATCGGTATCGCGGGCGTCGATCTGCGCCGCGATGCCGCGAAGAGCCTGCCGCATGTACTGATCCGGCGCGATCCGGCGGTCTCGATCGCGCCGCTGCTCGACGCCGCGCCCGAGGCGGTGACGTGGATTCCTTCCACGGGGCCGCGTCCGCCGCGCGGTCTTACTGTCATCGACCATGTCCTGATCGAGTGGGACGAGCCGATATGACGGAAAACAGAGAGATCATCCCGCCCGGCTCGCGCCGCAGGTGGTCGGAAGAAGAGATCGCGCTGCTGCGCGATTTATATCCCGACATGACGGTGGACGAGGTCGGCGCGCGCCTGGGCCGCTCGGCGTGGGCAGTCTGGAACAAGGCCCATCGCCTCGGGGTCGGCAGGAGCGCCGACTTCAACGCGGCCCTGCGGCTCCGCCCGGTCGGCACCGAGTCCGCATTCATGGCGCTGCCCGAGCCTGATGCCGCCCCGGATGCGGAGCGCCCCGGCGCGGGCAGGCAGACGATTGAAGAGGTGCCGGGCGGCCGCATCATCCGGCACCGGATGGGAGAATGAAATGAACATTATTGAAGGATACCGTCGGAACGCCGCCGGGCACCTCGTACCCGTCGAGCAGATCCGCGAGCAGGATCTGCTGCGCGACGAGGTGGTGTGCCACCTTGCGCTCGGCGCGGAAAAGCTCGCCGCCGATCTGGCGGAGTTCAAGCGCCGGGCGCTGGCCGACGTGGCCGATCTGGTGAGGATCGCGGCCGAGAAGTACGGCGCGAGCCTGGGCGGGAAGAAGGGGAACGTCTCCCTGATGTCGTTCGATGGCCGCTACAAGATCACGCGCACCGTGGCCGAGCGCATCGTGTTCACGGAAGAACTCGAAGCCGCGAAGTCTCTCATCGATGGCTGCATCACGCGCTGGAGCAGCGGTGCGAACCCGAATATCCGCGCTCTGGTGGATCGCGCCTTCCGCACCGACAGCAAGGGGCAGATCAAGACGGCGGCGGTGTTGGAACTGCTGCGTCTTGAGATCGACGACAGCGAGTGGCGGAACGCCATGCAGGCGATCAGGGATTCGATTCAGGCGGTGGGCACGGCGATCTACGTGCGCGTCTATC
>JAITIQ010000021.1 GCA_031279425.1 Accumulibacter sp. | reverse complement strand
CTCTGCGGGAGGTGGGCGGTTCGATATTCACGATCTTCCGGGCGGATTCGTTCATGGTTTTCTCCATCATTGGTTTGAAATCGCGGGAATCAGTTGGACGACCTGGAGCTCGTTCCGGGTGCCAAGCCGCATCCAAGGGCCGAATGTCCCGGCGCCCTGCGAGACCAGGAGCGTGAGTCCATCGAGCTGATGACGCCCGCGGTACATCGGGAAGCGGTACTTCACCAGCGCGGTGCCGGGAAAGAGCTGCCCGCCGTGCGTGTGTCCGGCCAGCATGAGGTCGATATGGCCGTCCGCCACGTAGCGCGTCCCCACCGGGCTGTGATGCACGAGTACCGAGGGCTTGCCGCCGTCCCGCGCGATGCGGGGCAGTTCTTCCTTAAGGGTGAGCGTGTTGACCATGTGGGCGTCATAGGTCTCCCGGTCGGCGTTCATGTATTCCATGCCGATGAGCTGGATGCCGCGCGTTTCGACCATTTCGCTGCGCAGGATGCGGATGCCCGCGCCGGCGATGAGCCGCAAGGCCCTGTCGGTATCCAGGTAGTACTCGTGATTGCCGGTGGTGAAATACTGCTCGGCGCGAACCCGCTTGAACAGCGAGAACAATTCCGGCTTCAGGGCAATGTTGCTGTCGACCAGATCCCCGTTGTACAGCACCATGTCGGGCTTCTGTTCGTCGATGGCGTCCAGGATCCTGTGGAGATAGGCCTCCCCTCGCTGCGCCCCCAGGTGGAGGTCGGGGAGGTGGACGATTCGGACGGCTTGCGTCAGGCCTTTCACGGCGACGTCGTGACGCGTCACCGAAAAGGACTGGGCATTGACGAAGCCCAGCGCCACGAGGAACGCGGAAACCAGGATTCCACCCAGGCCGAGCGGACGTTTGGGAATGCGTTTGAGCAAGGCCGTCAATGGATGCGTGATGAGCAGAAGAAAGAACAGGTAGATGACGAATACGAACAGCAGCCCCAGCGCGTTGTATATCCACGCAATGGCAATGTTGTCCAGGACGTAGATGCCGGTATGAAGCAGCAGCAGGTAGCCGCCGAGCACGGCAGCGGTAAGGACGGCAAGCGGCCATCGTCTCCGGAGACCCAACAGGTTCTTCAGTCTGAACGGGACATAGCAGACCGAAACGGCCATCCCTATCCACGCGATCATCGTGAGCATCATCGCGGCGCGCTCCCATCGGAGGGAAGCCATGCGGCGGGCGTATCCGCTTTCCCGATCCGGTAGCGCAGCCAGACCAGACCACTATCGAGCGTCTCCGTGGCCACATGTTCCAGGACGCTTCCCGCCGCCGGACGCTCGTTTGCTTCTCCCGCGCATTCAAAAATGGCGGGCATCCCCGTCAGCCCGTCGATGCCGGGATAAACGATCAGGCTGATTTCATCGATGAGGCCCGCTTTCAGGAAGGTCCCGTTGGTGATGCCGCCGCCTTGCAGCATCAGGGAGCGAATGCCGAAGCCATCTCCCAGGACATTCATGGCATGGCGCAATTCTTCCGCGGGCGAGCCGTGGCCCGGCTCGCCTCTGGCGGGGGTGAAGAGATACGAGACCCCGTCATGGCGCAGCTCTGCCAGATATTCATCCGGAACGTCCGGCCCCAGAATGGCGATGAGGTGATCGCCCAGCGCGTCGTCCCGCCCATAGTGCAGTTTTCCGTGGAGGTCGACGGCCACGGCCACCTTGCGGCCCTTGCGCTGGCCGACGAAGGGTTTGCGCGGGTCGGGAGACGATGCGGCAAAGGCGCGCGGCGCGCCGAAGGCGAACTCTTCCATCGTTTTGCGCCCCACCATCCAGCCTTCGGTTCCCAATCTCGCGGCAAGCTGCTCATAGGTCGAACCCACCAGGGCGCGTTCGGTTTCCGTATCGCGCCTCAAGCAACGGTCGACCCGCAGACGGCCGTCGAGGGAACTGGTCATGTGGCAGATTATTCTGGGACGCATTCTCTTTCCTTCGCTTTTTTTCCCATCAGGGTCTCCCTTGCAAAGGCGCGGGCCGCCTGGCGATAATCCGCCCTTCGGGGTTTGACCCTGGCGGCAGCGGCCAGCGTCAGGGCAAGCGCGCCAGAGGCAATGAAGGGAATGATTTTGCGCATGGTTGGCCTCGTGTTGGAACGGAAAGGGTGAAGTAGAATCCCTGGAGTTGACTCCATGTCAACAGGTTTCTTGATTAATCAGTGAGGAATCTTTAGTGATCTTGAATGGGATGATTTTTTTGCCTGACCAACGGTTTGCCGCCTTTTCTTCGAGAGACCAGGCTTCCTTTCGCGCCGCCCCCGCTTTCCCCTCCCCCGCCTGGCGGGGGAGGGGAAGGCAAACGTTCGTGCGAAAGCCAAGCTGCTTATCGACGGTCAGTCTCAAGTCATGAATACGCTCTTTTGGCGGAATTTCGTTGCTGATTCAAGACAGGTTTTCAAAAAATTTTCACAAGGATGGCAAATGACCATGAGGATCACGGAAGTCTGCAAGAAATACGGCCTCACGGCGGATACCCTGCGCTATTACGAGCGCATCGGCCTGATTCCGGCGGTGGGCCGTGATGCCGGGGGTATCCGCAATTACACGCGGTTTGATTGCGACTGGATCGAGTTCATCAAATGCATGCGCAATGCCGGCGTCCAGGTGGAAGCGCTCGTCGAATACGTCGCGCTGTTCCAGCAAGGCGAGGGAACGGCCGGCGCGAGGAAGCGGATTCTCGTCGAGCAGCGCGCCCAGATCGCGGCGCGGGTGGCCGATATGCGCAAAATACTGGATCGGCTGGATCAGAAGATCGAGCAATACGAAAGCCACGTCGTGCCCGCGGAAAGGAAGTTGCAGAGAGAAATTGCGCAGGATTGGCAAAGGGCCGCCGGAGGACTGGGCGATGGCTGAAAAGAAAGCGGGAAATCGGCGACAGACTTCAGGGCGGTCGTTCTGACGCCATCGGGAAAGGGGGCCTCCCTTCCCCTTCCCGATGACTGCGGTCGGAACCTGGCCGTGAAAAAGAGGCTCCAAGCTCCGTGCCTTTCTTGCGAATCCCGGCGCGACGGGCCTTCCGGCCCTTGCAGGCAAACCCTTGAGGACATCGGACGACGGATCATCCCAGCATGAGCCATTTCCAACTCGCCAGAAGGTACGCGTCGCCCGCTTTCACCCGGATCGCCCTGGGCTGCGCGCTGTGCTGCGCCGCGGCGTCCGCGGCCTGGCCCGCGCCTGCCGGGGAGGAGGACGCCGCCGCGCCGGTTCGCGCCGAAGCTTCGGAAAAGAAGGGCGATCTCGAAACCTTGCGCGGCCGGATTCGGTCCCTGCGGGAAAAGATGACGGAAACCGAGGGTCAGCGCGCCGAAGAGACCGTGCGCATCAAGGAAGTCGAACGCGATATTTCGGCGACGCAGCGGGAACTGCGCGCGCTGTCCGAGCAGAAGACCCGCCTGCGGGCGGCGCTGAAGGAACTCGACCCACAGGCGCGGGATCTCGCGCGGCGCCTGGAGGATTTCGCCGCCCGGCTGGAAAGCCTGGCCTATCACCGCTATCTGCGAGGACAGCCCGACCCTCTGCGCCTGCTGCTTGCGGGAGACCATCCCAACCAGATGGCGCGCGATCTGTATTATCTCGGCGCCATCGGGCAGGCGCGCCGGCAGTTGGCGAGCGAGACGCAGACGCTTCTGGAAGAGAAGCGGGCCTTGTCCGACGGCATCCGCGAACGCGCCCAGGAGCTCTCCGCGGTCGAAGCGCGGCAGAAGGAGCAGCAGGCCCGGCTGGTGGTCCAGCGCGAACGGCGCCAGGAGGCGCTGGCCAGGATTTCCTCGGAAATCTCCCGGCAGCGCAGGGAAATCGGCCAGTTGCAGCGCGACGAGAGGGAGCTTGCGCGGCTGATCGCCCGCCTGGAAGAAACCATCGCCGAGCAGGCGGCCAGGCGCGAGAATGCCGCCGAGCCGGCTGGCCGGTCTGCTCCGGAAGCCTTGCCGGGCGGCCATTTCGCCGCCCTGATGGGCCGCCTGCGCCTGCCGGTGCGAGGCGCGCTCACCAATCGCTTCGGCGGCGCGCGCCAGGAAGGCAGCACCTGGAAGGGGCTGTTCATCCGCGCGCCGCAGGGGGCCGAGGTCAGGACCATCGCCGCGGGCCGCGTGGTGTTCGCCGACTGGCTGCGCGGTTTCGGCAACCTGCTGATCGTCGATCATGGCGACGGCTATCTGTCGGTCTACGGCTACAACGACGCCCTGCTCAAGGAAACCGGCGACGAGGTGCGGGGCGGCGATTCGATCGCCATCGCCGGCAACAGCGGTGGCGGTCCGGAATCCGGTTTATACTTTGAATTGCGTCATCAGGGGCAGCCGATCGATCCGTCGAAATGGCTCGGCCTCTAGGGAACCGCGGAGATTATCCGTTATGTCGGGACGAAGCCGAAAGGCGATTTTGGTTTGGAGCGTGTCGATGAGCAAGTTGAAACAAGCGGGTCTGATCTGTGCGGGGCTGCTGGGCGGCATCCTGATCAGCCTGCAATTCTCGGCGCAGGCCGAAAGGGACGTCCAGTCCAAACTTCCCGTCGAGGAGCTGCGCACCTTCGCCGAGGTATTCAACGCCATCAAGCAGGGCTACGTCGAGCCGGTCGAGGACAAGAAGCTGATCACCCACGCCGTCAGCGGCATGCTGTCCAACCTCGATCCGCATTCGTCCTACCTCGACGCCGACGCCTTCAAGGATTTGCAGACCAGCACCCAGGGCGAATTTGGCGGGCTGGGGCTGGAAGTCGGCATGGAGGATGGTCTGGTCAAGGTCATATCCCCGATCGAGGACACCCCGGCCTATCGCGCGGGCGTCAAGGCGGGGGACCTCATCTTCAAGCTCGACGACAGGCTGGTCAAGGGCATGACCCTGACCGAGGCGGTCAAGGTCATGCGCGGCAAGCCCAGGACGCAGATCAGGCTGTCCATCCTGCGCAAGGGAGAGCCGCAGCCCATCGAGATCACGCTGACGCGCGAAATCATCAAGGTGCAGAGCGTCAAATCGAAGCGCGTCGACGAGTATTACGGCTACCTGCGCATCACTTCCTTCCAGGAAAACACGGCGCCCTCCGTGGTCAAGCATCTCGGCGATCTCTACAAGGACGGCTCGCTCAAGGGACTCGTCCTCGATCTGCGCAACGATCCGGGCGGGCTGCTTCACTCGGCGATCGGCGTCTCCGCCGCCTTCCTGCCCTATGGCACGCTGGTCACCTCGACCGACGGCCGCGTGCCCGACGCCAAGCACCAGTATTACGTGAACCCCGAGGACTACCTGCGGGGCGGCGGCCGGGAAGACTTCATCCGCAGCATCCCGGTCGAGGCGCTGAAAGTGCCGATGGTGGTGCTGATCAACGGTGGTTCCGCGTCGGCCTCCGAGATCGTCGCCGGCGCCCTGCAGGATCACCGGCGCGCGGTGATCATGGGCACCCCCAGCTTCGGCAAGGGTTCCGTGCAGACGATCATCCCGCTGCCCGGCGGCACGGCGATCAAGCTCACCACGGCGCGCTATTTCACGCCGTCCGGACGCTCGATCCAGGCCAAGGGCATCGACCCCGACATTGCCGTCGAGGAAATGCCCAACGGCGGCTCGCCTGCCCGTCTGCGCGAAGCCGATCTCATCAACCATCTCGAAAACAGCGAGAACCAGGAGGCTCCCGCCAGGCCGCAGACCGGAGCTCCGGCAAAACAGGCTCCGGCCCGGGAAAAGGACGAGCCGCGGAATCAGGACGGGGAGGGCGGCGGTTTCGAACCGCCGGGCCGCGAGCTGGCCTCGAAGAAGGACTATCAACTGAATCAGGCGCTCAACCTGCTGAAGGGACTACAGATCATACAGGGCAGGTGATGCCGATGCGTGCTGTGCGAGCTTCCGGTGCGCGCGCGGAAGGCCCGTGCGCCGGCGAGGGTTTTCCGGTCGGATCGCCGTCATGAACGACGAGCAACTGCTCCGCTACAGCCGGCACGTCCTGCTCGAAGCGATCGGCATCGAGGGACAGGCGCGCATCCTCGGCGCGCGCGCGCTGGTCGTCGGCGCCGGTGGCCTCGGCTCTCCCGCGGCCCTCTACCTCGCCTCGGCGGGCGTCGGCAGGATCACCCTGGCCGACGGCGACACGGTGGATCTGACCAATCTGCAGCGCCAGATCCTGCACACGCAGGGCCGCATCGGCCAGGCCAAGGCGCTGTCGGGGCGGGTGGCGCTGTCGGAGATCAACCCGGAAGTCGCCGTCGTTCCGGTCGCCGAGCGGCTGGCCGGAGAACGCCTCGACGCCCTGGTCGCCGAGGCCGACGCGGTGCTCGACTGCTGCGACAATTTCGCCACGCGCCACGCCGTCAACCGCGCCTGCGTCCGGCATCGCGTGCCGCTCGTCTCGGGCGCGGCGGTGCGTTTTGCCGGACAGATCTCGGTCTTCGACCTCCGGCGGGAGGATTCTCCCTGTTACCACTGTCTGTTCCCGGAAGGCGAGGACGTCGAGGAAATGCGCTGCGCGGTGACCGGCGTCTTCGCGCCGCTGACTGGCATCATCGGCGCCATGCAGGCGGCGGAGGCGCTCAAGCTGATCAGCGGCGCCGGCGAACCGCTGCTCGGGCGCCTGCTGCTGCTCGACGCGCTGACCATGGAATGGCGCGGCGTGCGCTTCGGCAGGGATCCGCGCTGCGCGGTGTGCGGCGTCCGGAAAACGGAAGACTGACCGGAAAGGAGCAAAGCCATGCCTGACACCGCCGTTTCCCTGCCGGCCCGCGCCGCCGGCGCGCTCGCGCAGTTGCTCGTCACGCTGTGGGTCGGCGGCATGTGGACGGTCGGCTACGTCGCCGCGCCCGTGCTGTTCGGCACGCTCGACGACCGTATGCTGGCGGGCGAGGTCGCCGGGCGCTTGTTCGCCTTCGTCGCCTGGATCGGCATGGGCACGGCGGGCTACCTGTTGGTTTTCCTGGTGGTTCGGCGGGGCAGGGCGGCATTGCGCTGCGGATTGTTCTGGGTGACGGCGGTCCTGCTGGCCTGCGTGACAACGGGTTACTTCGGCCTCCAGGCGGAGATGGCCGCGCTCAAGGCAGACGTCGGGTCGATGGACGTGATGGAGAGCGCCTCGCGCGAACGCTTCGCCATGCTGCACGGAGCGGCGAGCGCGATCTATCTGGCGCAGAGCGTGCTGGGAGCCTGGCTGGCGGTGGGAATGAAGCGGCACGATCTTTCGCGATCGCGGCAAATGCTCTTTCGTGACCTGTAAATATCGCCATGGGATTTTATTCCTTGTTCGTTTTCGAGGCTGAGGAAGCGCGGGCGTCCGACTTGCGCTCCCAAGCCCCTCTTCCACGCTCAAGTTCCTCGCAATGACGAAATATCGAGGGGGTGGACTCTCGTCCAGCGAGGGAAAGAAAGCAAACGTGCATGTTATCTTGTCCTCCACTTTTTTTGATTGCATCCCACGGTTGCGAAAACTATCGTCCGCCGGGGTATCTGTGCTAGAGTCCGCACCTTGTCGGAGAGGTGGCAGAGTGGTCGATTGTACCTGACTCGAAATCAGGCGATGCCGTCCGGCATCCGAGGGTTCGAATCCCTCCCTCTCCGCCAGAACCCGGTCCGAAGCAGTCCGATACAGCCCGGAAAACCCAGTAACAGAGTGGTTTTCGGGCTTTTTCTTGTACGCTGCCGTCCGGCGGCAGACAAACCGAGACGGCGCCAGGGGTGTGTATTCAGAGGTCAGTCTCAAGGACGCCCGCGAGCGCCGGGATGAAGCTGTGCTCCGATGTTTTTTACCTCCCCGTCATTTGACGCCCTCACGAATGACAAAAGACTCTCACGAATTTCCGCGCGGTCTTTTTGCCCGCCCGCCGGAACGCGACGGCCTGATACGCTACTCCAAATTCTGTACCTGCTCCCGCATCTGCTCGATCAGCAGCTTGAGATCCATCGCGGTCTGTGAAATTTCGGCGACGACGGACTTCGAACCCAGGGTGTTGGCTTCGCGGTTGAGTTCCTGCATCAGGAAGTCGAGGCGTTTCCCGCAGGCTCCTCCCGCCTTGAGCACTCGCTCGACCTCGTCCAGGTGGGTGGACAGGCGCGCCAGTTCCTCGGCCACGTCGATCCGTACCGCGAACACGGCGACTTCCTGACGGATGCGTTCATCGTCGGCCAACCCCAGCGCTTCGGCCAGGCGTTGCTTCAGCTTCTCGGAGAACGCGGCCTGCGCGGCAGGTACGCGCGGCTCGACCTCGCGGATGAGCTCGCGCATGCGCCGGACACGCTCCAGGATAACCGCGGCCAGTTTCTCGCCTTCCCGGGCGCGGCTCGCCGTGAAATCGTCGAGAGCTCCCCTGGCCAGCGTCAGCGCGGCGGCGGCAAGCGCTTCCTCGTCGAGCGGGTTGTCCGCGAACACGCCGGGCCAGCGCAGAACGTCGTTGATGGAAAGCGGCGCGGCTTCGGGCAGTTCGCTGCGCGCCTCGTCCTGGAATGCGCGCAGCCTGCGCAGCAGCTCGGTGTTGAGCATGGTCGGCAAGACGCGCGAGGACGCCGCGGAAAAACCCAGTCGGCATTCCAGCTTGCCGCGCGCCAGCCGCGCGCCGAACAGTTCGCGCAGCGCGGGTTCGATGGCCCGCAGATCCTCGCAGACACGAAACTGGAAATCCAGATAGCGGGAATTGACACTCTTCAGTTCGATGCTCAACGTGCCGTATTCGTGGTCGAGCGTTCTGGCGGCATAACCGGTCATGCTGGAGATCATGGGGATTCCGAAAGTCGTTGGAAATTCCGGCCGGCTTTACAGCCCACCGGCAAAGCCCGAAAATGGAGCCATTCACATCATAGCTTCCTTACGAATGGCGCAACAAGTCAACCACGCTCTTCCGGTCGGGTTCCAGCTCGACGAGTACCGCATCGAGCGCCAGCTGTCCCTGGGCGGATTTTCGATCGTCTATCTGGCGAGCAACCGCGAGGGGCAATCCGTGGCCATCAAGGAATATCTGCCGAACAGCCTGGCCTTGCGCGCCGAAGGGAAAATCGAGCCGTCCATCGCGGAAGAGCACGTGCCGGCCTTCCGCTACGGCATGAAGTGTTTTTTCGAGGAAGGCCGGGCGCTGGCCAGGCTGTCGCATCCGAACGTGATCCGGGTGCTGAATTTTTTCCGCGCCAACAATACCGTCTATATGGTGATGGAGTACGAAAACGGCAGATCGCTGCAGGAGTTCATCCAGAAGAACCGTCCGGCGATCACCGAGAACTTCATGCGCAACGTCTTCACCAAGCTGCTCAATGGCCTGCGCGAAGTGCACTCGCACAAGCTGCTGCATCTCGATTTGAAACCGGCGAACATCTACATGCGCAACGACTACACGCCGGTGCTCATCGATTTCGGCGCGGCGCGGCAGACGCTGACCGACGATACGCCGATGTTGAAACCGATGTACACGCCGGGTTTCGCCTCGCCGGAGCATTATCATCAGCGCGAACTGCTGGGTCCGTGGAGCGACATCTACAGCGTTGGCGCGTCGATGTACGCCTGTCTCGCGGGAGCGGCGCCGCAGGCAGCCGACGGCCGGCGCGAGAAGGATCGCCTGGTTCCGGCCATGATCCGCTGGGAAAGGCAGTATTCGGACCAGTTGCTCGAAGCCATCGACTGGTGCCTGTGCCTCAATCATCTCTACCGCCCGCAAAGCGCCTACGCCCTGCAGAAAGTCCTGACCGAACCGGTGGGACCGAACGGAACGGGGCCGGCTGCCGGCGGCAGGAAGGCCTGGCCTGGCCAGATGGTGGAGAAATCCAAGACTTGGCTTGGCCAAGTGGCAAGTAAATTCAAGAGAAGGGCTGAACCCGAGTGAAATTCACCATCTACCAGGAAAGCCGGCTCGGAAAGCGGAAGAACAACGAGGACCGGCTGGCTCATTGTTATTCGCGCGAGGCGCTGCTGTTGGTGATCGCCGACGGCATGGGCGGTCACTACTATGGGGAGATCGCCGCGCAGGTCGCCGTGCAGTGCATGACGGAATCCTTCCAGCGCGAGGCCGATCCCAAGATCAGCGATCCGTTCTCGTTCATCAACCGGACCATGATCAACGCGCACAACGCCATCCTCGATTTCACCCATACCCACAAATTGCTGGATTCGCCGCGTACCACCTGCGTCGCCTGCCTGATCCAGGACAACATCGCGCATTGGGCGCACGTGGGCGATTCGCGGCTGTACGTGATCCGCAAGGGCAGGGTGCATGCGCGCACGCGCGACCATTCCCGGACGCAGCTTCTGATCGACCAGGGCATGATCAGCCCGGCCCAGGCCCCCACGCATCCGGATCGCAACAAGATTTACAGTTGCCTCGGCGGGCCGCAGGATCCGAAAATCGAGCTTTCCCGCAAGACGCCGCTGGAGGCGGGCGACGTGGTGGCGCTATGCACCGACGGTCTATGGGGCCTTTACTCCGACGAACAACTGGCCTCGACGCTGAAGAACGAAAACCTGATGCAGGCTGCCCCGCAGCTCATGGAATGGGCCGACGCGCATGGCGGACCGTCCGCCGACAATTTCTCCATCGTCGCCGTGCGCTGGGAAGACGATTATTCCGAGTCGGGATCGGACAATCTTTCCGTCATCCATACCCAGACCATGCAGCTTGGCTCGGTCACCACCTACCTCGATCAGTTCGGCCGCAATCCGAAGTACAAGACGGAACTCTCCGACGAGGAAATCGAACGCGCGATCAGCGAGATCCGCGCCACCATCCAGAAATATTCGAAATAGACTCCATGCGACCCAGTCAACGTCAGCCGGATCAACTGCGCGAGGTGCGCTTCATTCGCGGGTATACCCGTCACGCCGAAGGTTCCGTGCTCGTCGAAATGGGCGGCACCCGGGTGTTGTGCACCGCCAGCGTCGAGGAATCGGTTCCGTCCTTCCTGCGTGGACGGGGTGGTGGCTGGGTCACCGCCGAATACGGTATGCTGCCGCGTTCGACGCACACGCGCACGGCGCGGGAAGCGGCCAGGGGCAGGCAATCCGGGCGCACGCAGGAAATCCAGCGACTGATCGGCCGTTCGCTGCGCGCGATAACCGATCTCGCCGCGCTGGGCGAGCGCCAGATCACGCTCGACTGCGACGTCCTGCAGGCCGACGGCGGTACGCGCTGCGCCTCGATCACCGGCGCCTGGGTCGCGCTCCATGATGCCTGCGCCGGACTCGCCGTCCAGGGCAGGCTTTCCGTCAATCCGGTGAAGGATCACGTCGCCGCCGTCTCGGTCGGCCTCTTCGATGGAGAAGCCGTGCTCGACCTCGACTACCCCGAGGACTCGGCCTGCGACACCGACATGAACGTGGTGATGACCGGCTCCGGCGGTCTCGTCGAAATTCAGGGCACCGCCGAAGGCGAGCCGTTTTCGCGCGCGCAGATGAGCCGGCTCGTCGATCTCGCCGAGACGGGGATCCGGCGGCTCATCGCCTTCCAGAAGGCGGCGCTCGCGGAATGGAATTCCAATTCCGGATAAAAAAAGTTGATCGTAAAACCAACTCCAGCCAACAAGGGAGTAGAGAATGAAGATCACCGAAGTTCGTACCCATCCGCTCGAAGCGGGTCTTTCGCGCTCGTTTGCGTATTCGCGGGGGCAGTATGCCACACGTATGGCGATGGTCGTCGAGATCGAGACCGACGCCGGACTGATTGGCTGGGGCGAGTGCTACGGACCCGCGCGCATCAATGCCGCGGTGGTGGAACACTTCCGGCCTTTCCTGATCGGGCAGGACCCGTTCCGGACAGAATGGCTCTGGCACGAGATTTACGCCCGATACCGTGACCACGGTCAGAAGGGGGTCGTCATCCAGGGGCTCAGCGGCGTCGACATCGCCTTGTGGGATCTGAAGGGCAAGATCCTGGGGCAACCCATCCATCGCCTGATGGGCGGACCGCTCCGCACGGAGGTAGCCGCGTACGCGACGGGCCTGTATCGCCGCGATGCGGGGAAACCCGAGGTCTATCTTGCCGAGGAGGCAGCCGGGTACTGCGAGGAAGGGTTTTCCGCAGTCAAGCTCAAGGTCGGTTTCGGCATCGACGAGGATGCGCGCGTCACCCAGGCCGTCCGTCGGGCGATCGGTCCCGACAGGGGGCTGATGGTCGACGCCAACCATGCGTATGACACGGTGGCCGCCATCCGGCTGGGGCGGAAAATCGAGCCTTTCGACATCGGCTGGTTCGAAGAGCCGGTCATTCCGGAAGACGCCGCCGGCCACCTGGCGGTCAAGACGGCCCTGACGATCCCCGTCGCCAGCGGCGAGTGCGAATTCACCCGTTTCGGTTTTCGCGATCTCATCGCCCAACGGGCCGTCGATATCGTCCAGCCCGATACCTGTGCCGCTGGCGGCCTTTCGGAATGCAAGAAGATCGCCGACATGACGGCCGCCTACGGGCTTCGCTACTCGCCTCACGTCTGGGGTACCGGAATCGCCGTTGCCGCCAGCCTGCAACTCCTCGCCGTGCTGCCTTCCTTGACGCCGCCGTCGTTCCACCCGATCGAGCCTCTGCTGGAATTCGACCGCACCGAACATCCCTTCCGCATGAAGATTCTGACGCAACCGATCGAGCACGCGCGCGGCAAGGTGGCCGTTCCCCAAGGGCCGGGACTCGGCATCGAGATCGACCGCGACGCGCTCCGGCATTTCCGCGTCCGCTGATTGCCAGGGCGGCGAGCAGGTCAGGCCCGGGCGGCACCCAGGAGATCCAGCGGCGGGTAGACGGGACGCTCGATGGGGAATCAGGTGTGAAAAAGACGGGCGCGGCGTGTCGAAAATCATGAAGAAACTTTCTCCTCCGCTTAGCACTCTCATGGCGCGAGTGCTAAAATTCTTCTATTTTCAAAGGAGGCAGGGACCCATATGACGACGCAAGCTCTGGCTTTTCCGGTAATCTCGGCGGTAGGCGACATCAATGCGTATATTGCCGCGGCGAAACGTTTCCCGATCCTTTCCGAGGAAGAGGAATTTCGCCTGGCGACGCGCTTCCGGGACGAGGATGATCTGGAAGCGGCGCGCCGACTGGTTCTTTCGCACCTGCGTCTGGTCGTATCCATCGCCCGCGGCTATCTGGGCTACGGTCTGCCGCATGCCGACCTGATCCAGGAAGGCAATATCGGCCTGATGAAGGCGGTCAAGCGTTTCGACCCCCGGCAGGGCGTGCGGCTCGTCTCGTTCGCCATCCATTGGATCAAGGCGGAAATCCATGAATACGTGCTGCGCAACTGGCGTCTGGTCAAGGTGGCGACGACCAAGGCCCAGCGCAAGCTGTTCTTCAACCTGCGCAGCCTGAAGGTGGGCAGCGAGACGCTGACTCCGGCGCAGGCGGACGACGTGGCGCGCCGGCTGAGCGTGAAACCGGAAGAAGTCGTCGAAATGGAAACCCGCCTGTCCGGCCACGACATCGCGCTCGAAGCGGACCGCGGAGACGAGGAAGGTTTCGCGCCGATCGCCTACCTCGAAGACAATCGCAACGAGCCGACGCGCGTGCTCGAAGGGCGTGATCGCGATCGTCTGCAGAGTGAGGGACTGCGCACCGCCCTGGCGGTCCTGGACGAGCGCAGTCGCCGTATCGTCGAAGCGCGCTGGCTGAGCGAGGACCCGGCGACCCTGCACGATCTGGCGGGCGAATTCGGTGTTTCCGCCGAGCGCATCCGGCAGATCGAGGCGAAGGCCATGCGGAAGATGAAGACGCAGCTGCTGCCGCTGGCGGGCGCGGCCTGATATTCCGCTCGTTCCGGACAGGAAAGCCGTTCGAGACGATGACCCGAACGGCTTTTTCATGGCGCCCGGCATCGGACCGCCGCCGAAGCCGCCGGACTGGCCGTCTTGCGGCTATTCGGGCACGTAGATCATCGAGCCGTCCTTCATGCGGTAGGCGATGCCGGCTCTTTC
>JAITIQ010000263.1 GCA_031279425.1 Accumulibacter sp. | reverse complement strand
GCGCTGGACCCAAAGCTCAGTGACATCGCCGCCGCGCGCATGGGGCTGGCGGTGCTGATCGACCACGAGAACTGCCTCAATTTCCTCGGCCTGCGCTGTGACGTGTGCTATCGCGTCTGCCCGGTGATCGACCAGGCCATCACCCTGGACAGGCAGCACAACGCCCGTTCCGATCGCCACGCCCTGCTGCTGCCCACCGTGCATGCCGAACATTGCACCGGCTGCGGAAAATGCGAGGCCGCCTGCGTGCTGGAGGAAGCCGCGATCAAGGTGCTGCCTGTGGCGCTGGCGCGGGGCAGGCTCGGCGAGCACTATCGCAAGGGTTGGGAAGAGCGGGAAAAACACGGCGGCTCGCTGATCGGCGATCAACTGGAACTTCCCGTGCGCGGGCTGGAAGACAAGCCCTACGGGGACACGCGCGTGGACGACGCGCCCACCCAACCCGCGCAGCCGGGCGGCATCGATTCCAGGTGGAAGCCATGAACGCCGCCGAACGTCGCCGGGACCTGCCCGGACGAGACGCCATCGCCCGCAAGGGTTGGTTTGTGGCCCACAAATGGCTGTTGCTGCGGCGCGTCTGTCAACTGGGCATCCTCGCCCTGTTCCTGGTCGGGCCGTGGTTCGGCGTCTGGATCGTCAAGGGTAATTTGTCCTCCAGTCTGGTGCTCGACGTCCTGCCGCTCACCGATCCCTACCTGCTGCTGCAAGTGCTGGCGGCAGGTTTCGTACCGGCGGCGACCGCCGTCATCGGCGCGCTCACCGTCGCGGTTTTCTATTTCCTGGCCGGCGGCCGCGTGTTCTGCGCCTGGGTCTGCCCGGTCAACATGATCACCGACGCCGCCGCCTGGGGACGCCGGCGTTTTTCCATCCAGTCCAACCACGCCCCCGACGCCCGTTCGCGCTTCTGGCTGCTGGCCGGCACCTTGGTCATCGCCTTCATCACCGGGTCGCTCGCCTGGGAATGGGTCAATCCGGTATCGATCGCGCACCGCGGCCTGCTGTTCGGCATGGGCGCGGGACTGTGGTTTCTCGCCGCCGTATTTCTCTACGACCTGTTCGTTGCCCAGCGCGGCTGGTGTGGTCATCTCTGCCCGATGGGGGCGTTCTACAGCCTGCTGGGCAAGACCGCCCTGTTGCGCGTTTCGGCGTCCCGGCGGGAAGAGTGCGACGACTGCCTGGATTGCTTCGCCGTCTGTCCCGAACCCCGCGTCATCCGTCCCGCCCTCAAGCGAGAGGGGCAGGAGAGCCCGATCATTCTCGCCTCCCTGTGCACGACTTGCGGCCGCTGCGTCGATATCTGCGGCCAGAAGGTTTTCAGACTCACCCATCGTTTCGATCAGAGGAGTTCATCATGAAAAGCCGTCTCCCAACCACTTTCTCGGCGGCAGTGCTGGCCGGCTTGCTGTCGTCGCCCTGCATTTCCTTCGCTGCCGACGACGGCGGACTCGCCACCCTGCGTGGCGCGCCCATCCAGGAAAGCGCTCCCGACACCAGCGACGCGCTCAAGAAGGCCATCGAAAGCGATCCGATGGAGCGCGATTTCACCTTGCAGCCGCCGCTGGTATCGCACGCGATCGACAACTATCCCGTCACCAAGGAATTCAACAAATGCCTCGATTGCCATTCCTGGGAAAACTACCGCAAGGAAAAGGCCACCAAGATCTCGCTGACCCACTTCCAGGACGCCGACGGCAAGGAACTCGCCAACGTCTCGGCCCGGCGCTATTTCTGCGTGCAATGCCACGTGCCGCAGGTCGACGCCAAGCCACTGATCGCCAACACCTATCAACGCCCGAGCGTCCGCTGATCACCGGAAGGGACGAACATGATCCAACAGATAATCCAATTCGGATACCGGTTCCGCTTCATCTTGGCCGGCGCGTTCTCCGCCTTCGTCCTGGGCATCGTCTTCGTGGTCGGTTTCAACGCGGTGATGGACGAGACGAATACCGAGGAGTTCTGCATTTCCTGCCACGAAATGAAGGACAACAACTACCGGGAATACCAGGACACCCTCCACTATGCCAATCGCTCCGGTATGCGGGCGACATGCTCGGACTGCCACGTGTCGAAGGAATTCGTGCCCAAGATGATCGCCAAGGTCAAGGCGTCCATGGACCTCTACCATTCCGTAGTGGGTACCATCGACACGCCCGAGAAATTCGCGGCCAGGCGTTCGGAATTGGCCCGGCGCGAATGGCGGCGCATGAAAGACAACGACTCGCGGGAATGCCGCAACTGCCACGACGCCGATTCCTTCGACTATGGCCTGCAAGGCTACCGTTCGGTCCAGCAGCACGAGGAAGGCTTGCTTACCGGACAGACCTGCATCGACTGCCACCAGGGCATCGCCCACAGACTGCCGGCGATCGACCAGGGCGTCGGCGTGGCCAGTCCGGCCAGCATCCCCGAAAACGTATTCCGACCGCAGGCGGAGAAATAGGTTTCCAGCCTTCGTAAAAGCCCCAAACCATTCCGCCTGCAAGGTCTTCGCCGTCGCCTCGATCGCCTTTTGCCCGTCCGGAGGTGCTTCTTCACCCAGCTACAGCTTCTCTGCCCCCCCCCCCCCCGCCGCGCCGATACCACTCATGAAAGTGCCGCAGGTTCCAAGCCTCGCGCCGCCGGCGGGTTTGCTCCTGCATCGCCATGACCTCATCAAAGGCTCGCGACATTCCCTCCCCTTCCCTTCCTGTTGACAGCTTTATTGAACCGGTTCAGCATACGGCTCAACACACGATTCAGCCGGAACTTGCAGCGTCGTCTCCGGCTGGATGCGCCGTAATGCTTGGCCATGAAATGCCATGGGATCCGGGAGGAAAAGATGCAAACAGACCAGATCGACGGATTGACCCGCCTGTTCGTGATCATCGGGGATCCGATCCACGGGGTACGCACGCCGACGGTTTTCAATGAGATGTTCGGCAGAAAAGGCATCAACGCCGTCATGGTCGCCCATCACCTCGCGGCGGCGGACATCGAGACGGGCTGGGCCGGGCTGAAGACGATCAGGAATCTGGACGGCATCGTGATCACCATGCCCCACAAGACGCCGATGTCCGGCCTGGTGGACTCGCTGGGTATCAACGGGCGGGTGGCCGGCGCCATCAACGCGGCGCGGCGGAACAGCGACGGGACGTGGGAAGGCGACATGTTCGACGGCGTCGGCTGCGTCGACGGGCTGAAGCGCCAGGGGCACGAGCTCGCCGGGCGGAGCGTGTTCCTGATGGGCATCGGCGGCGCCGGATCGGCCATCGCGGGCGCGCTGGCGCAGGCCGGCGTCAAGCGCCTGGTCGTGCAGGACATCGACGCGCCCCGGCTCGAACGGGTGGTGGAGAGGATACGGAGCGCCTATCCTGAGCTTTCCGTCGGCCCCGGAACGATCGGCGACGGGCCTTTCGATGTGGTTGTCAATGCGACACCGCAGGGTATGCGCGAGGGCGATCCGCTGCCTTTCGACCCTTCGCCGTTGCCCGCCTCGACGCTGGTCGTGGATGTCATCATCAAGCCGGAAGTCACGCCCCTGCTGACGCTCGCGCAGAAAACGGGCCATCCGACACAGTTGGGCAGGCATATGCATCGCGGCCAGGCCATCGCCGTGGCGAAATTCTTCGGCTTCGATCTCGAATCCTGTGCGGGGCAGAGCGGGGCGAGACCATGAGCAGCGAAATATTGTGCGAACGTCACGCAAGGGACGGGCTGTCATGGGCCGACGTCCTATTGAATCGACCGGAAAAGGGCAATGCGCTGAACCTGCCGCTGCTCGACGAGCTCGCCGGCATCGCCGATGAATTGAGACGGGACCGGGACGTCAGGGTCGTCGTCCTGCGCGCCCGGGGGCGTTTCTTCTGCACCGGCGGGGACATCGAGGCGTGGGGAAGCATGACGCCGCAGGACATGGCCCGCGACTGGATTGCGCGCGGCATCGAGGTCTTCGAGAAAATCGCGACGCTGCCCCAGCCGGTCGTCGCGGCCATCGCCGGCCATGCGATCGGCGGCGGCCTTGAACTCGCCATGGCGGCGGATCTGCGCATCGCGGTGAAAAAGGCGAAATTCGGCAATCCGGAAGTCACCCTGGGCATGATCCCCGGCTGGATGGGGACGAGCCGGCTGGCT
>JAITIQ010000251.1 GCA_031279425.1 Accumulibacter sp. | reverse complement strand
CAAGGCGGCGGTAGCCGGCGCGGCGGGCAGCAGGTGACGCTCGATCCGGCCACGGGTGAAGTCGTCAAACCGCGCGAAACCGCGGGCGGCGACTTCCTCAACGACTTCCACTACGAATTGCACGCCATGCCACGCGAGTGGGGGCGCCGGATCGTGGGCATCGCGGCGATGGCCATGTTCATCGCGCTCCTCAGCGGGGTCATCACGCACAAGAAAATCTTCACGGACTTTTTCACCTTCCGGCCCGGCAAGGGGCAGCGCAGTTGGCTCGACCTGCACAACGTGAGCTCGGTGCTGGCGCTGCCCTTCCATCTCATGATCACCTATACCGGGGTGATCCTGGTGGCGGCCACGCTGTTGCCGATGGGGAGCGGCTCGCGCTTCGGGGGTGGCAGCCGGCCGCAGATGCCGCAGGAAGAGCAGCGAGGCGGCCGGTACGAGACGGTGATGCTCGCTCCGGTCGGTCCCATGATCGCGTTCGCCGAACAAAGATGGGGCGCGCCGGTCAGCCGGCTGACGGTCAGCAATCCGGGGCGCCCCGACGCCCGCGTCGAGCTTCAGGCGGCCTACAACAGCAGCCTGTTGCAGTCCGGACATCATGGCAGCTCCCGCAGCCTGTCCTTTTCCGGCGCCAGCGGCGAGACCCTCGGCGAGGCCGAGGGCCGCTCGTCAACCACGATCAGCGGCGCGCACAGCCTGCTCGGCGGCCTTCACCGCGCGCTCTTCGCGGAGCCGCTGTTGCGCTGGCTGTTCTTCCTCAGCGGGATGGGCGGCACCGTGATGATCGCCACGGGGCTGGTGCTCTGGTCGGTCAAGCGCGCCGAGAAGCGCAAGGGCGCGCCAGGCCATTTCGGCCACCGTCTGGTCGATGTCCTCAACGTCGGGACGGTCGCCGGACTGGTCCTTGCCGTGGCCGGCTATTTCTGGGCCAACCGCCTGCTTCCGGTCGATCTGGCCGATCGCGCCGGCTGGGAGGTTCGCTGCTTCTTCGTCGTCTGGCTGGCGGCTTTCGTCCATCCGCTGCTGCGGCCGCCCAGACGAGCGTGGATCGAGCAACTGATCGCCGCCGGCCTGCTCCTGGCGTCGATTCCGGCGCTCAACTTCGCAACGACCCGCGCCGCGAGCCTGGCCGCGACCATCCCGACGGGCAACTGGATCGTGGCGGGTTTTGACCTCACGACCTGCGCGATCGGCGCCGCGCTGCTGCATACCGCCTGGAAGGTCAGCCACCATCGGGGCCGCGTCCCCCGCCACCCCGTCCAAGCCTCGAGTCGAGCCGCGGAGGAAATCGAATGACGATCGTCGCCAGTCTTCTTGCCTTTGCCGGTTTGGTTTTGCTGGCGCTGTCCATGCCGCGTCATCACGCCCGGGTTTTCGGAGCCGGGAGCCCGCCGTCCGCTCCCTGGGTCAAGGTCGCCGGCTGGCTGCTGCTGACGCTTTCGTTCGCGCCGTGCCTGGTCATCGCGGCTTTCTCCCTGGCCATCCTTCGCTGGTTCGGCGTCTTGACGTTCGCGGCACTTGCGGTGGTGCTGCTGATGAGCTATCGCCCCACCCTGCTGCGGCACGCGGTTTCGGCAGGCGTGGCAAGCGCGGTTCTGGCCGGAGTGGCGGCCTTTCTCGTGAAATGAGCGCATCGGCGGTTCCGTCGCGCGTGGCATGAACCGGACCGCCGTGCCGGACACGTGATCTCACCCGGCCAGACGCGATTTCCACTTCCGCGCCCTTCCCTATCGAGGGCACGACCCGATCATCCCGGGCATCGCCACGGCTCCGCGCCTCGCGCGGCGTAAAATGGATGCCTGGTCGGGGAACTTTCCGGAACAGCGTTTTTCGAAACTGTTCCGTCCACGTCGTTCGACATGGAACCCGCGGCGTGAGACCGCAATCAATCTTGGACCAGGTAGACAGAAAACATGATGACCTCCACTCGCAAGGCAATTCTTACCATCGATGGACAGGAGCCGATCGAGCTTCCGATCCTGGAACCCGTTCACGGCCATGACTGCATCGACATCCGCGCGCTGGCCGGCAAGACGGGCTTGTTCACCTACGATTCCGGCTTTGTGTCCACGGCCTCGTGCAGTTCGAAGATCACCTATATCGACGGCGAGAGGGGCGAACTGCTCTACCGCGGCTATCCCATCGAGCAGCTGGCCGCGAAATGCGAATTTCTCGACGTCGCCTATCTGTTGAAGCATGGCGAGCTGCCCGACGCCGGGCAGAAGAAGACTTTCGTGGACATCATCAAGACGCACACCATGCTTCACGAGCAGATCGTTCGTCTCTATCAGGGATTCCGGCGCGACTCGCATCCGATGGCGGTGATGGTGGGCATGGTCGGCGCATTGTCGGCGTTCTATCATGAGGCCTGGGATTTTTCCGACGAGACCCACCGCAACATCAGCTTCAACCGCATCGTGGCCAAGCTGCCGACGATCGTCGCCATGGCCTACAAGTATTCGATCGGCGAGCCGTTCATGTACCCGCGCAACGACCTTTCGTATGCGGCGAATTTCATGCACATGATGTTCGGCACCCCGTGCGAGCGCTACGAGCCGAATCCGGTGCTGGTGCATGCGCTCGACACCATCTTTACCCTGCACGCCGACCACGAGCAGAACGCGTCGACCTCGACGGTGCGCCTGGCCGGCTCGTCGCGCGCCAATCCCTATGCCTGCATTTCCGCCGGCATCGGCTGTCTGTGGGGGCCGGCGCACGGCGGCGCCAACGAGGCCTGCCTGAAAATGCTGGAGGAAATCGGCGACGTGTCGCGCGTGCCCGAATACATCCGGCGCGCCAAGGACAAGAACGATCCGTTCCGGCTGATGGGTTTCGGCCACCGGGTGTACAAGAACTTCGACCCGCGCGCCAGGCTGATGCAGAAAATCTGCGCGGACGTGCTACGCGAGCTCGAGCTGGAGGACGACCCCCTGTTCAAGCTGGCGCTGGAACTCGAACGCATCGCGCTGGAAGATGACTACTTCGTGAAGAGAAAGCTCTACCCGAACGTGGACTACTATTCCGGCATCGTGCAGAAGGCCATGGGCATCCCGACCTCGATGTTCACCTGCATCTTCGCCCTGGCGAGGACCGTCGGCTGGATGGCCCAGTGGGAGGAAATGATCCTGGATTCCGAACACAAGATCGGGCGTCCGCGCCAGCTGTACATCGGCGTGCCGCGGCGCGACGTTCCGCCGTCCTGATTCCGGCCGCTTGTCGAGCCGGCGATTGGCATTTCAGAAGACCGAGGACAGAAGACAGTCAGTGTGCGGCTGCGCCGAAGAAAGGGCTGGAGAAAAATTGAACGGCGTATTCCGGCTTCGCCCGATCCGCCCTGCATGCTGATCCGGGCCGCGCTGGCTGGCCTTGAAGCGCAATCTGTCGTGGAAGGGAAAAACGTTTCCGGCGCGGGTATTCGCCACGCGGGGGTTTTTCGAGAAGTGAACCGCTGCTTCCCGGGAGGACGAGGCGCTCGCCTCGCCCCAGGGCGCTTCGGATAAGCGGCGACCGCGGGCGGGGCCGCCCCGCCCTCCCAGGGAGTCCGACCCCTTCCCGCGCGGGGAAAAAATCAAAAACAGAGGTGAGGGTTTTTCTTTTTTCCCGGTACTTTGTTTACAGAGGGCGCATTCCGCCTTCCGTCCTCGTTCAACTTCTGGAGATCGTCACCATGAAACACCCATCCCGTTCCAGGCTTTCCGCCCCGCCCG
>JAITIQ010000231.1 GCA_031279425.1 Accumulibacter sp. | reverse complement strand
TTCCAGCATCAGACCGCGTTTTTCGCGGACGACCCTGGTCCTCTTGACAACCTGCTCGCTGAAGGAATCGGAGCGGCGGCCGTTGTCCCGCAGGTCATAATAGGCGCGTAATTCCTTGTCATAATCGGCGACAACTTCGCGGTAGTTGTCAAAGCTCCTGTACCGGTTCTCGAATACCTTGAACGAAATATCCAGACGCGGCTTCAGTTGCGGGTCCTGGGCGGGGTACCCGAAACCGACGCCCAGGGCCGGGAAAGTGAGCTCGGGGAGGGCAAGGATGCCGATGAGTTCTTCCGGATCGTTCAGGATGCTGCCGAAATACACCGCTCCCATGCCGAGGGATTCGATCGCGTTGGTGAGGTTTTGCGCCGCGAGACAGGCGTCGGTGAAGGCCTGGAAGAAACGATCCATGCCGCGGAGGCCGGGGCCGTCAAAACCCTGCTCGCGGGCGATGCCGGCATTTCGGTGGCAGTCGGCGACGAAAATGAAAAATTCGGGCAGCCGGTTCACGTAATCCTGCTGGCAGATCAGCGCGATGCGTCTTCTCGCCTCGGCATCGCTCACGCGGATGATGGAAAACTGCTGCAGGCCCGAGCTGGTCGCCGTCCGGTTCGTTACCGCCAGCAGGGTATCGATCACGTCCCCCGGCACCGCCTGGTTCGAAAACTCGCGGATGGAACGGTGGGACAACTGTCTTTCGATCGTTTCATTCATGGCTGTCACTCCTTCGTCGATGATTCGGCAAGATACGATATGGGGGGGTTCCGGACACCATTGCGGCCGGCACGCGAGCCTCCGGCCCGCATTGCGGCCGGGGACCGCCCGCGCTCCTTTTCGTCATGGCTCGGCTGCGCTGTGGCGAAGGCTCCTTCAGTCGACGATCTCGGCCAGCACCGGCGCGTGATCGGAAGGACGTTCCCGCTTGCGCATCTCGCGGTCGACGAAAACCGCGCGGCAACGTTCGGCAAGCGGCGCCGAAAGCAGGATGTGGTCGATGCGCAGGCCGTGGTTTCTCTGGAAGCCGAGCATCCGGTAATCCCACCACGAATAAGTCCCGGCCGGTTGGTCGAAGAGACGGAAGCCGTCCGCCAGCCCCAGACCCAGCAGTCTGCCGAAGGCGGCGCGCTCCGCCTCCGAGCACAGCACCTGACCGGCCCAGGCGGCGGGATCGTATACGTCGCGGTCTTCCGGGGCGATGTTGAAATCCCCGGCCAGGATCAGCTTCGGGTACGCGGCGAGTTCGCCTCCGAGCCAGTCCGTCAGGGCGCGCAGCCAGTCGAGCTTGTATGCGTACTTGTCGCTGCCGATCGCCTGGCCATTGGGCACGTACGCGCAGACCACCCGCAGCGCGCCCGCGGTCGCCGAGATCAGACGTTTTTGTTCGTCGGCAAAAAGCGGGTTGCCGAAAACGACCTCGCTCAAGGGCTGCCGGGAAAGCAGCGCCACACCGTTGTAGGTCTTCTGCCCGGAAAAGCAGACGGCGTAGCCTGCGGCCTCGATCTCCGCGCGCGGGAAATTCCGATCCTCCGACTTGGTTTCCTGCAGGCAGACGAGCTCGGGTTTCCGAGAGTCCAGCCAGTCGATCAGCTGGGGCAGGCGGATCTTGAGCGAGTTGACGTTCCAGGTGGCGACTTTCATGCGCTATGGAAATTACACCGGCTCGATCGCCCGGGCGGTCCCGACCGATTTGTCCGGCTCGCCGTTCGCGGCGTCCGCCTCGCTCGTTTCATTCACCCCGTCCGGCGCCGCTCCGGCCACGACGGGCAACCCGGCCCTGGGTTCCTCCGCCGGCAATGTCCTCTGGCCGTCGATGATGCCCAGATCGCTCTCGGCCCTGGCCGTCAGTTGGGCGGCCAGTTTCGACCAGGCATCGTCGTCCCGCAGGCCGGACACGGCATCGATCGCCTTGCGCGTCTCTCCCGCGAGGTAGAGACGTACTCCCTCGCTGAACCTCGCCGTCGCTTTTTCACGGCTCCGCCGGAGGCGGGATTCCCGCAAGCGGCGGGGCAGCGAGGAAATCAGCGCCAGGATGCGCAGGAGAACGTAGAGCGCCGCGAACCCGATCATCGCCAGCAGCGCGGCGAAATTGAGCGACGCCTCGGCGCGGTAGGGCGGCAGGACGACCTGGACATAAGCCTCGTTGCCGCGCATGACCAGGGAGATACCCACGGCCAGCGCGAACAACACCAGTATCCAGAACAGGCTCTTCATCGTTGAGGCATCTCCGCTGTGAAATGTGAAAATAGGAAACGTGAAAAACGGCTGGCGCGATCGGCTCCGACCTTTTCCTCACGTTTCACGGTCTTTCCCTCTCGGCACGGAAGCGTTTGATGGCCGACAGGCTTTCGTTCAGGTTGGGCAAGTCGATGACGATTTCCGTGGCGGCGAGCTGCTGCAAGGTTTGCAGGCTGTTGCGAACGGCCTGGTCGTGGCCGTCGAAATAACGTTCGAGCCAGGCGGCGGCCTGGCGCAGTTCGCCGTGGAAGATCCGTTGCTCGCGCGCGAACAGGGCCAGGCGCGCATCGAGCAGGCGCAGCTTGAGGTTCTCGCGCAGGAAAAAATCCTGTCCGGGGGAGAGCAGCGCCGGCTCCGCGCGGTCGATGCGTTGCACGCGCACCAGGGAGCGCATCTCGCCCCAGAAACCGGCGCCCAGCTTCCGCCAGTACTCCGCCGTGAGCAGGCTTTGCCAGTATTCCGCCGAAAACGGAGAAGGCTGCGCCTCGACGGGGGGCGCGGGCGGATTTTCGTCGCGGACCCGGCCGGCGGCGGCGAGCGGCAGGGCATCGATGACTTCGATCACATTCTCCAGGCGCAGATACATGCCGGGAAGATCCGCCTGCGGCAGCGCGCGCAGGCGCTCCAGATCACGCGACAAGGCCTTGCGCAGAGCGATGAACTGCGTCTGACCGTGGTCGGCCAGACGCGTATCGGCGAATTCCAGCGCGTGTATCGCTCCCTGGACGTTGGCCGCCAGTTGCAACTGTTGCGAGGCCAGCGTCACGCTCTGCTCGATTTCGGTCAGCACCGCTTCGTCATAACCGCGCACGAGGTTCCGATAGAGGTTTCCCAGGGCTTCCTGCTGGCTTTCCGATTCGGCCAGCTGCGCCTCCAGTACGCCCAGTTTGGCTTGCAGCGCCGAAATCTGCGCCTGCGCCTGTTTCGCCAGCGCCCCGCTTTCGCTGGCCGCGGCATCGCTCTCGGAAAGGCGCCTGGCCATTTCCTGCCGCGTCTCGGTGAGTTTCAGGCGCGTCTCCATCCATTGCCAGCCAGCCAGACCCAGCGCCAGCGCGACGACGACGAGCCACGGACTGAACCAGCTCCTTCCTTGCGCGGGCGCGGAAACCGGCGTCGGGGACTCCGCCGCGGGAGATTGGGGAAGCTCTCGGGATTTCATTTCATCGTTCATGATCGGCCCATCGATAAGTACACATGCCGGTGACGAGACCGCCATCCTCCGGCCCGGTCAGCACCACGCGGCGCAAACCCCGGCGCGCCGCCTCGTTGGCGATGCGCCGGTGCGAAACGAATACCGGCAGATCGAGCAGTCTTTCCCGGCTGCCGGTATCGAGCAACTGTAGAAGATTACGCAAACCTTCGGTAGACGACAAGGTCACGGCATCCAGCGCCCTGCCGCGCAGCATCGACACCAGGGGAGCGCCGTCCCGCGGCGGCGAGCGCCGATAGCATGGCACGCATTCGACGCGGGCGCCGCGCGCGCGCAGGGTCTCGGCCAGCAGATCGCGTCCGCCGTCGCCGCGCACGATCAGCACGCCCTGCCCGGCGATCCGCCCGGCGCCCAGGAGATCGAGCGAGAGCAGGGCCTCGGAATCGTAGCGTCCGCGCGGGGCGATCACCCCCGCGACGCCGGCTTCGGCGAGCACCCCGGCGGTGCCCGGACCCAGCGCGGCGGCGGCGACGCGCTCGGGCCACGAGCGCCGGGACAGCAATCGCCCGAGGCCGAACGAGGCCGCGTTGGGGCTGATGAAGATGACGATGGCGAAGGTTTCCAGCCGCGCGATGGCTTCATCCATGGCCCGCCAGTCCTGCGGGGGAGCGATGTCGATCAGCGGAAAACATTCGGCCTGGCCGCCGCAGGCCGCGATGCGCGAGGCGAGGCCCGAGGACTGGTCGGCCGGCCGGGTCACCAGGATGCGTTTCCCGGAGAGCGGCCGGTTCATGGCCGGACGGCCTCGTCGAGCAGCGCCCCGGCGCCGCGGGAGCGCAGATCGTCGGCCAGTCTTGCGCCGAGCGCCTCGCCGTCGCCGGGTGTTCCGCGCGCGTCCCCGGCGAGGACCCGGCGCCCGTCGACCGATGCCACGCAGCCGCGCAGCCGCAACTCCCCGCCGACGATCCGCGCATGGCCGCCCAGCGGTATCCGGCAGCTTCCGCCGAGCGCGCGCGAGAACGCCCGTTCGGCCCGGACGCAAAGCGCCGTCGCCTCGTCGTGCAGCGGCGCGAGCCACGCGGCGGCGTCGCCGCGCGAGGCCAGCATCTCGATTCCCAACGCTCCCTGCCCCGGCGCCGGCAGCAGCCGTTCGGGCGGCAGCACGGCGCGGATGCGATCCTGGAACCCCAGCCGGATCAGCCCGACCGCGGCGAGGATGACGGCGTCGAAGCCGCCCTCGTCGAGCCGGCGCAGGCGGGTATCGAGGTTACCGCGCAGCGGCCGGACTGCGAGATGCGGCCAGGCGGCGCGCAGCATCGCCTCGCGCCGCAGGCTCGAGGTCCCGACGACGGCGCCGGGCGGCAGGGCGTCCGGCCCGGCGAAGCGATTCGAGACGAAAGCGTCGAACGGATTTTCGCGCGTCAGGATGGCCGTGAGCGCAAGGCCCTCCGGCAGATCCATCGGCACGTCCTTCAACGAATGCACGGCGAGATCGGCCCGCCCGTCGAGCAGGGCGGTTTCCAGTTCCTTGACGAACAGCCCCTTGCCGCCGATTTCCGACAGCGGCTGGTCCGGCACCCGGTCTCCGCGGGGGGTGATGCCCAGCAGTTCGACGGACGCTCGAGGATGGATCGCCCGCAGGCGGTCCCGGACGTGGCGCGCCTGCCACAGGGCCAGGCGGGATTCGCGCGTGGCGATGACGATGCGCGCGGGGGCAGGGTAGGTCATGGGTTTTCCGATCACTCCCGCCAGGCCCAGGCGATTCCCCGCCGCTCGACTTCCTCGCGGATTTCCTCCATGGCTGCGTCGACGCGCGCGGGATCGCCCTCGACGCCCAGTTCCACATGTCTGCGCTCCCCTTCCCGGCTCATCGCCGGAAGGCTGAACAGGCGCAGATCGGGATACCCGGCGACGATGCGCTCCATCAGATCGAGCAGGCCGCTCTCGTAGGCGTTCGCTCCGGAGAGCAGAAAGGCCTTGTCGACGGACGGCTTTCGGTGGACGAGATGCGCGTAAAAGGTATCCAGCGCCCATTCGGCCATCGGATGCGCCATCTGCGGGAATCCCGGCAAAAAATAGTGCTCGCGCACGGAGAAGCCCGGAATGCGGTTCACCGGATTGGGCACGATGGCGGCGCCGCGCGGAAAGGCGCCGAGCAGCAGGCGCCGCGGCGTCACCTCGTCGTCCGCGAAACGGGCGCGGATCTCGCGCTCGGCGTCCGGATGCAGGACCAGATCGACCCCCAGCGCCTCGGCCGCCGCCTGCCGCGTGTGGTCGTCCGGCGTGTTGCCGATGCCGCCGAAACAGAACACCGCGTCGCCGGCGGCGAAGGTGCGTTGGAGCGTCGCCGCGATGCGCGCGCGCTCGTCGCCCAGGTACTCGGCCCACGCCAGGCGCAGCCCGCGCGCCGCAAGCATGCGGGCGAGGGCCGCGAAATGTTCGTCCTGCCGCTTGCCGGACAGGATTTCGTCGCCGATGATGATCGCCGCGAAGTTCATGCCGACCTCTGGCTGCCGGTCGACACCTTCGGCACGGCGCCGATGGCGGGATTGGTGACGGTGAGGTTCCGGTCATCGGCGGCATCGACCCATTTTCCGTCGATGAAGCATTGCTGGCGCGGCAACGACGGTCGTTGCGGTTTCATGGAGATCTCCGGCGGGAAACGTCGATTGGCGATTGTCCGCCTTTTCAGGCGCGAATGGCAGGAAGCGGATTTCATTCGACGGAAGCCTGGAATTATCCGCCGGAACATGGCTGAACCAGTCGTCCTTCCGGCGAAGGGCGAAGGAATTCATTGATTTTCGTCATCAAGGGGGCGCTACAATACGCCATTCCCGACCTTTGGCGAGAATTCTCCGTGGCTGCCACCATCCTGCAAAATATTCCCGCCGGCGAGCGCGTCGGCATCGCCTTTTCCGGCGGACTGGACACTTCCGCCGCCGTTCATTGGATGCGCGGCAAGGGCGCCATTCCCTGCGCCTATACCGCCCATCTCGGCCAGCCCGACGAGAGCGACTACGACGACATTCCGCGCAAGGCGAGGGCCTACGGCGCCGAGATCGCCCGCCTGATCGACTGCCGCCCGCAGCTCGTCGCCGAGGGCATCGCCGCCATCCAGTGCGGCGCCTTCCATATCAAGACCGGCGGCGCCACCTATTTCAACACCACGCCGCTCGGCCGCGCCGTGACCGGCACCGCGCTGGTGGTGGCGATGAAGGAAGACGGCGTCAACATCTGGGGCGACGGCTCCACCTACAAGGGCAACGACATCGAGCGCTTCTATCGTTACGGCCTGCTCGCCAACCCGGCGCTCAGGATCTACAAGCCCTGGCTGGACCAGTCCTTCATCGACGAACTGGGCGGCCGCAAGGAGATGAGCGAATACCTCGTCGCTCATGGTTTCGAGTACAAGATGAGCGTGGAAAAGGCCTACTCGACCGACTCCAACATGCTCGGCGCGACGCACGAAGCCAAGGATCTGGAATTCCTCGGCAACGGCATCGGCATCGTCGAGCCGATCATGGGCGCCGCCTTCTGGCGCGAGGACGTGGCGATCAGGCCCGAAACCGTCGCCGTGCGCTTTGCGGAAGGCGTGCCGGTCGCCATCGACGGCCAGACCTTCGCCAGCGCCGTCGACCTGTTCGCCGAGGCCAACGCGATCGGCGGGCGGCATGGCCTGGGCATGAGCGACCAGATCGAGAACCGCATCATCGAGGCCAAGAGCCGTGGCATCTACGAGGCTCCGGGAATGGCCCTGCTGCACCTCGTCTATGAGCGCCTGCTCACCGGCATCCACAATGAGGACACCATCGAGCAGTACCGCATCAATGGTCTGCGCCTGGGCCGCCTGCTCTACCAGGGCCGCTGGTTCGACCCGCAGACCCTGATGCTGCGCGAAACCGCCCAGCGCTGGGTGGCCCGCGCCATCACCGGCGAGGTGACGCTGGAACTGCGCCGCGGCAACGACTACTCCATCCTCGATACCGAGAGCCCGAATCTCACCTACGCGCCCGAACGCCTGTCGATGGAGAAAGTGGAAGACGCCGCCTTCACGCAGGCCGACCGCATCGGCCAGCTCACCCTGCGCAACCTCGACATTTCCGACACGCGCCACAAGCTCGGCATCTACACGAGCAGCGGCCTGCTCGGTTCGCAGACCGACGGCAGCATCCCGCTGCTGGCCGGCGGAGAGGGGAAGTAGCGGCGCAGTCCGGCGGGCGCGAGGGTTTCGGCGGCGAAGCGGAAGCAAGGAACCCGCCATCCCGGTATTCGTACAGTTGAAAAATTGGGTGACAGCGAAACTTGATTCGCAACGAAATTCTGCCAGGAGGACGTATCCATGACTGATCCTGGAAAAACGAGAGGATTCGTGGTGGCGCGCGCGGGCCGGCCGCCTTCTTTCCCGGCCGGCAGTCTCGGCAAAAAGGGGGGGCTTGGCAAGCCTCCCTCTTCGAGTTGACCCTTACTCATAATTTTGCGGCTTCGCCGGAGGGAACGGCGCCCTCTCCCGCCCCTGCCGGGGCACCCTCCCCCGCCTAGCGGGGGAGGGGAAAGCAGATGGCGGCGCGAAAAGAAGCCTGTCTCTCGAAGAAAAGGCAGCAAACCGTTGGTCGGGCAAAAAAATCCGAACCGCTTCCAAGATAGGAAGGCTGGCTTTCACACGGACATTTGCCTTCCTCTCCCCGCCAGGCGGGGGAGGGCGCCCCCTGGGAGAGGTACTGGACGATGCTGTCCTGCCTTCCCCTCCCCCGCTTGGCGGGGGAGGGTGCCCCGGCAGGGGCGGGAGAGGGCGTCGTTCCTCGCGGCGAAGCCGCAAACTTTACTCCGGGACCTCATTCATGCGCCTTCCACCCTGCCTCTATCGCCTCCCGCGCCTCCTGCGTCCGCATCAGGATTCCAGAACACCCTACCTCTGTGCTTCCCGATAGCGGATGCGGGCCGTGTCACAAGCCGCGGCGTTCGCGCAAAGCGCCGGAAGGAGGACTCGTCGAGGATCGCGCTTTCCTCCCATTCAGGATCACTGGGATTCCTTGCTGATCAAGAAGCGAAATCATCGCCCGGACGCTCTTTGCGCATCATTTCGTCCGCAAAGCATGAGGCCGCCAGGAAACCGACGAGATTGCGTTCTCGCGCGCATGTCATGGAAGCGACAGGGTTTTTGATGACAGATACCACTGCGCCGGCCTCGAATCGTGCGGGATAGCGTTCTTTCGGGCTCAGGATCCACGTCTCTTTCTCCGGGCGCTTCGAGTCCGTCATCTGGGCAGAGACCAAGGCCGGCATGGATCGCGCCGGAGGAGGATGCCTCGTGATCAAGCAGGATGGATCCGCTTTCTATGCGGAAACAGAAGGCCATTCAGGGCCTTTCCCGTCAAAGCAAGTTTCGTGCTAAAAATCCAAAAAGCGCTTTTTTTACAAGATCTAACATTTTCCTTGCGTCTACGGGAGATTCGATGGAAGATCCGAAGAAAAACCTCGGCGCAACAGCCGGGGGATCGCGAGAGGATGCCATTTGCAGTGCAGGAGGCCTGGGTTGCCATCCGCGCAAGGGGTGATGGCCGTTCGGACCTTCCCGACCAAGGAGATTCGCATGAACCACC
>JAITIQ010000174.1 GCA_031279425.1 Accumulibacter sp. | reverse complement strand
CGCATGGTGGTGGAGGGAATCGGCCGAAACGGCTGCGTGGCGCGCTTCACCATCAAGCGCGAAAACCTGGCGCCGCTGCAACCCGGCCTGTTCGATTGAGCGGCGGGACATGGCCGAGCCCGGTCTGTCGTCTAAATTACTGGCCGCTGAGTAATTGTCTTGGTCGCGCCTTTCACGGGCGCGTGGATTGAAGCCAGCCTTCGATGATCGTCGATGGATCGACGTAGCGCCAGCCGATCCGCTTTTGTCTTCCCTGCCGCCTACCCAGGAACCCTCCAATCTTGCGCGCCACCCCTTTCATCTGTCCCGGAGAAACGAAGGGCCAAGATCGGCGCGCTTTCCTGCGTGGTCGTCCGCGGCGGCTTGCCGAACCGTTGCGGCCCGGAAACCCGCCCTTCGGCGGCCCGCGTTGTATTTTTTCCCTCCCCTGGCTGCCGCAAGTCGTGATCGATTCGGCCCGTCTGCCGCGTCAAGGCGTATCCTGCTGTTCCTGTGACAAACGTTCTTCGCCCACCCCATGATCCCCGAACTCGGCCATTTCGCTCTCGTCACCGCGCTCATCGTCGCGCTCGCGCAGGGCGTCCTGCCCTTGCTCGGCGCGGCGCGGGGCAATGCCGGCTGGATCGCGCTGGCGAAACCGGCGGCCTGGGCGCTCAATCTTGCGCTGCTGACCGCCTTCGTCTGCCTGACGGCGGCGTTCGTGCAGAACGACTTTTCGGTGCTCTACGTCGCCCGGCATTCGAACACGCAACTGCCGCTGCCCTACCGCGTCGCCGCCGTCTGGGGCGGTCACGAGGGTTCGCTGCTGCTCTGGGTGGTCCTGCTCGGGCTGTGGACGCTGGCCGTCGCCGCGTTCTCGAAGGCGCTGCCGGAAGCCATGAGCGCGCGCATACTCGCCGTGCTCGGGCTGATCCTGGCGGGCCTGCTGCTGTTCGTCCTCGCCACCTCGAATCCGTTCGAGCGCCTGCTGCCCGGCGCCGGAGAAGGGCGCGACCTCAACCCGCTGCTCCAGGACCCGGGTCTCATCGCCCATCCGCCGATGCTGTACATGGGCTACGTCGGCTTCTCGGTGGCTTTCGCCTTCGCCGTCGCCGCGCTGATCGAAGGACGCATCGACGCCGCCTGGGCGCGCTGGTCGCGGCCGTGGACCATCGCCGCGTGGAGCTTTCTCACGCTGGGCATCGCCCTGGGTTCCGGCTGGGCCTATTATGAACTCGGCTGGGGCGGCTGGTGGTTCTGGGATCCGGTGGAGAACGCCTCGTTCATGCCCTGGCTGATCGGCACCGCGCTGCTGCATTCGCTGGCGGTCACCGAAAAGCGCGGCAGCTTTCGCATCTGGACCGTGCTGCTGGCCATCTCGACCTTCTCGCTGTCCTTGCTCGGCACCTTCCTCGTGCGTTCCGGCGTGCTGACTTCGGTGCATGCCTTTGCCACCGATCCGGCGCGCGGCGTCTTCATCCTGATCCTGCTCGTCGCCGCCGTCGGCGGCGCGCTCGCGCTGTTCGCCTGGCGCGCGCCCATGCTCGGCCCGGGCGGACGTTTCGGCCACTTCAGCTTCGTCTCGCGCGAATCGCTGCTGCTCGCCAACAACGTGCTGCTCGCCGTCGCCTGCGCCACGGTGCTGCTCGGCACCTTGTATCCACTCTTGATCGACGCGCTCGGCGCGGGCAAGCTGTCGGTCGGCCCGCCCTATTTCAACGCGGTCTTCGCGCCGCTGATGGCGCCCGTGCTGTTTCTGCTCGGCGTCGGGCCGTTCGTGCGCTGGAAACAGGACCGCCCGTCGGCGCTGGCGCGCACGCTGCGCTGGCTCCTGCCCGGCGCCGCGCTCATCGGCATCGCCGCGTCCTTGGCGCTCGGCGAAGGGAAGGAGTGGAAGCCGCAGGTCGCGCTCTTCCTCTCGCTCGCCGCGTGGATCGTCCTCGCCGGGCTGCTCGACCTCGTCCGGCGCGCGCGCTTGGCGCATGGCCGGCTGAGCGCCGGTTTCCTGGGCAGGCATCTCGCCCATTTCGGCGTGGCCGTCTTCCTGGCGGGCGTCACCGTGGTGGGCGGCTATCAGCAGGAAAGGGACGTGAAAATGGCGGTCGGCGAGACGCTGGAAATGGCCGGCCATACTTTCCGCTTCAACGGCGTGCATGAGGAAAGCGGGCCGAACTACACGGCGCTGGCGGGCGACGTCGAGCTCGTTCGCGATGGGCGCAACCTGGCCCGGCTGCGGCCGGAAAAGCGCTTCTATCCCACTTCGGCGATGCCGATGACCGAAGCGGCGATCGACGCGGGTTTCCTGCGCGACATCTACGTTTCGCTCGGCGAGCCGGTCGACAGGGCCCGACCCGAAGGCGCCTGGATCGTGCGCGTCCACTTCAAGCCGCTCATCGACTGGATTTGGGGCGGCTGCGCGCTGATGGCCCTCGGCGGCCTGCTGGCCGCGTTACAGAGGACAGAGCGGCCGCTGGCGCGGCTTTGTAATCAACCATCCGAAGGAGCGAGCCATGCGACCACTGACCGCTGATCACAGATCGCCCAGCGAGCGCGGCGAGCGTTCCGTCCTCCGACCCCCGTCCTCTGTCTTCTGGCCCCTGATCGGCTTTCTCGTTCTCGCCGGCCTCCTGGCCGTCGGGCTGACGCTCAACCCGCGTGAGCTGCCGTCGCCACTCGTCGGCCGGCCGGCGCCGGCCTTTGCCCTGCCGAGGCTCGATGCGCCGGAGCGGAATTTTTCGCCGGCCGAGATGCGCGGCAAGGTGTGGCTGCTCAACGTCTGGGCGAGCTGGTGCGTTGCCTGCCGCCAGGAGCATCCAATGCTGGTCGAGATGGCCCGGAACGAGGCCATCACCCTGGTGGGGCTGAACTACAAGGAGATGCGCGGCGATGTCGAGTTCGACCGGGACAGGATTTCCCCCGATGCGGAAAAAAGCCTGGCCGTCGAACGCGCGCGGGCCTGGCTGGCGCGCTACGGCAATCCCTATGCGCTGTCGGCGCTCGACCTCGACGGACGCGTCGGCATCGACTACGGCGTGTATGGCGTGCCGGAAACCTTCGTCATCGACAGGCAGGGCACGATCCGCGGGAAGCACATCGGCCCGGTCACGCCCGAGGCGTTCTCCGGCAAAATCCTGCCGCTCGTCACGGAGTTGTCGAAATGACCGGAACGTCATGGACGGTCATGGCGTTTGCCGCCGCGGGGAGGAAAGACCGACCATGGAGCGTGGGCGTCGCGCCCGTGCTCCAGTGTTCTCTCGCGCGAACCACGAAGACACGAAAACACGGAGAAAACCGAAAAACGATGGACCACGAACACGACGCGCGCGGCGGAAAACAGCTCTTGGTTCGTCTCGCTTTTCTCTGGGCACTCTGTGTGGTCGATCCGGTTTTTGCCGCGCCGATCGAGGTGGACGGGGCGGCGGACGAGAAGCGTTTCAACGCCATCGCCGCCGAACTGCGCTGCCTGGTCTGCCAGAACGAATCGCTGGCCGCTTCCAGCGCCGATCTGGCGCGCGATCTGCGCCGCGAGATCCGGGACATGATCCGGGCCGGCAAGAGCGATGCCGAGATCATGGATTTCATGGTCGACCGCTACGGCGACTTCGTGCGCTACCGTCCGCCGCTCAAGGGCAGTACTCTGCTGCTGTGGTTCGGTCCGGCGCTGCTGTTCGCCGGCGGCGCCGGCGGATGGCTCGTTTGCCTGCGGCGGCGCGGGCGGGACGGCGAGCGGCCATTGAGCGAGGCCGAACGGCGCGAGGCTGAACGCTTGCTGCGGGGTGAGTGAACAAAGCGGATAAGTGCGGCGGGCACGGCAGATCGGCTGGATTGTGCCGGCCACCCTCGGACGTCTCGATCCAGCAATCGTGCGCAGTTCATTGGTCCCGCCTGGGCAAGGCCGCCGTCCATTCCGCCCATACGCAACTCCCGGAAGTCTCCGGCGACGTCTGCTGGGGTGTGCGAGCGCACGTTCAGGGAAACGCCGAACCAGCGTCATTGCGAGGCTTGACACGCCGCAGAAATCCAGATCGGCGAAACTGGAAATGTCGCAATCCTTGGCGCTTGGCGCAACTGGCGGCTGGATCGGATCGTCGCCATGGCCTCCTCCCCCGCAAGCGGCCAAGGCCACGGTACCAAGTGTGGCGAACAGGCGCGCGCTCAATAGGGTAGATGAAGCAAAAGCCCTTATTTCTTTGCCCCCCTTCGGGCCGGTTATCGGAAAAACGGACTGCTCCACCGCTTTGGCGGAGCAGTCCGCACTGCTTTATTTTCCGGGTATTCGTAAAAGTTGGTTGGAAAGCGTTCTGCCAGTCAGCGCCGCATATCCATGAACAATCGCAAAATCGTGTTGCTTTCCTCGCGCCGCGCGCGTAAGATGCGGTTATATACAATCATAAAAGTGTGTTGTTCGCCATGCTTCATCGCCATCTCAATCATCAGCGCTTCACCCTCGCTGCCATCGACGACGTGATTTCACGCGGTCAGTGGCGCGACT
>JAITIQ010000154.1 GCA_031279425.1 Accumulibacter sp. | reverse complement strand
CCCTGCGGGGGGCGAGGGGAACAGGAAGTTTCGTCATGGCGGGGGCGAGAGGGCCGCGGCAATTCATACGGCCCTCTGGATTGCCACGGCATTCCAGAAAGCGGTACCGCCGCAGGGATGGCCGCGTCGCGCAGCCCGAGTAATGACGGGGGCTTTCGTAATGACGAGTCCCGATGGATTCCCCTCCCCCGCTTGGGCGGCAAGGGTGCCCGAAGGGCGGGAGAGGGTGTCCTTCCATCCGGCGCGCAAGCGCCGCTGACCAAAGGACGAAGGAACGGGATGCCCGTTCATTTTCTCCCGCGGAAGAATCAGCGGCGCTGCGCGCCGGAGTCCTGGCTTCCCCCTCTCCCGGCCTTCGGCCACCCTCTCCCCCCTGCGGGGGGCGAGGGGAACAGGAAGTTTCGTCATGGCAAGGACCTTCCGATGAATTTCCCTCCCCCGCTCGGCGGGGGAGGGTGCCTCGCAGGGGCGGGAGAGGGCGTCCTTCCCTCCGGCGCGCCGCGCCGCTGATTTGAATCGCCGCAGGGATTGTCGCGGCCTTTCGGGTTTTGCCATGACGGTCAACCAAAGCTTCCCTTTTGGCTTCAATTCGTTGATCCGCTCCATGGCCGGCCCTGGCCGGATATCCGCCGCCGGCGCTCATGGCGACAGGCCGAACGCCTGGCGCGCCGATTTGAGCCGCTCGGAATCCGGCAGGCGCCCGGAAATATCCAGAATGATTTTTCGCGCCTCTTCCGCGCGGCCCGCCCTGGCTTCGAGAACGGCCAGGTTGATGGCGGAATTCGCGTCGTCGTCAAGCCTTCTCAGAATCTCCCGATAGAGTTCCCTGGCCTTTCCATCCTCGCCGATGGACATCGCGTACCAGGCGCGCAGACGCAGCAGCGTCAGGCTTTTTTCCGGCAGGAGCCGTTCCAGCGATTCGAGCGTTTCCCGGGCGCCGTACAAATCCCGGTTGCGCAACGCTTCGTTGCACAACCACGCCAGATGCCTGACTTCGGCTTCCTCTTCCCTTTCGGGGCGGACGAAATCCGCCGGCTTCCCGGCTTTCGGCGGCAGCCAGACCGCCGGCACCTTTTCCGCGACGATCGCTTCCGTCCGGATCAATTTCTCCTGGACCGCGGCCCGCGCTCTTTCCTCGATCCGCTTCGTCTCGGCCAGGGCTTTTTCCTCGGCGGCTTCCGCGGCCCGCCTTTGCGCGGCGGCTTTCGCTTCCACGCGCGCTTGCGCCTTTTCCTGCACACGCGCGCGCGCCTCGCGCCTCTTTTCCTCGGCGGCTTTCTTCGCGGCCTGGGCTTTTTCCGCGGCCCGCTTCTGCGTGGCGGCTTTCGCTTCCGCTTGCGCGCGCGCCTTTTCCCTGGCGGCTTCCTTCGCGGCCAGGGCTTTTTCCTCGGCGGCTCTCTTCTCGGCCAGGGCTTTTTCCTCGGCCCGAATCTGTGCCTGCACGGCGGCTTCCGCCCTCCTTACCGTGTCTTCACCGATGGCGCTCTGCTGGGCCGCGACAGGCGGAGATGCCAGAGAAAAACCCGCCAGAAGAAACGCGCAGAACAGAAGCGCCGGGCGCGTCGTGGTCGTCCGTTTCATAGCATCCTCACCCGCAGCGCCAGGACCAGCTCGCGGCTGGCGTGCGCTTTGACTCGCTCGCCGAACACGCCGCCCAGGGTGGGAATTTCCGACAGCCCCGGCAGGCCGTCCGCAGTGACCGTCCTGCTCTGGTCGATCAGGCCGCCGATCAGCACCATGTCGCCGTCGCCGAGATTGAGCGTGGTGGTCAGGCCCTTGTAGTTGATCACCGGCAGCGTGACGCGGCTGCTGCTGTCCGCGGTGCCGACTTCGATCAAGGCCAGGCTTTCGGGGTCCACTTCCGTCTGCATCGGGTGCACCAGCAGTTCGATGCGCCCGTTTTCGTGGATGTACGGCACGACGCCGATGACCACGCCGGAGAACAGCGACCCCGTCTCGACGTCCGAGGTGCTGGTGATGGCCGACCCGCTGGTGTTCAGGGTCGCCTTGGTCTTGGAGATGTAGCGGATGTTCGTTCCGACGCTCAGGAGGGCCGGCGTGCCGTTGCGCACGCGCACGCTCGGATTCGACAGCACGCGCAGGGTGCCGAACGAGCTCAGGGCCTTGATCGTCGCCGAAAAACGATCGTCGCCCCAAGAGAGGCCCAGGCCGCGGCTTCCGGACGGCGCGCCGATCAACTGCGCGGGAATGCTGATGCTGCGGCTGCCCAGGGTCGCTTCCGGAAAGCCGGAAGTGGCGGCCTGCAGGCTCAAGGGGTCGGAACCATAGATCCCCGCGAGATTGTTGCGCAGCAAGGTCCAGTCCACGCCGAACTGATAACCGTCTTTCAGTTGAATGTCGATCAGTTGCGCCTCCACCTGGACCTGGCGGCGCAAGACATTCTTGTTGCGCTCGACGAGCTTGGTGATCGAGCGCATTTGCGAAGGACGCGCCTTGACGTACAACTCGCCCGTCGTCCGGTTCAGGCTGTACGCGACGGGGATCGCGGGCGGGCCTTCCTCCTGGCGGGAATCCACGGCGCGGCGCGCTCCCGGAGTCTGCGGCGCGACCGGCCCGTCCCTCGCCAGGCCGAGAATCTGTTTGACCGCGTTTTCCAGTTGTTCGTAGGGATCGAGTTTCTGCGGCGAACTGCCCTTGACGCTGAAGTCCGCGCGCAGGGTATTGTCGCCGCCCGAGCCGGAGTCGCCGGTACTCGCGTTGCTGCCGAAAACGTCGCCGCCGGACGCGAGATCAATCTCCAGGCTGGTGTTCAGGAATCCGGCGTTCAACACCTGTTCCGCGAGAAGATTGACCACCAGCGCGCCGTTGCGCTCGATGCCGTACAGGTCGAAGGTATCCAGGATGTGCTGATACACCTCCCGCGTGGTCACGTTGTCCAGATACAGATTCGCCCGGTATTTCTGTTCGAGCACCAGGGGATCGATGACCAGATTCAGTTTTTGCTGATTCGCCAAGGTCAGCAGCAACTGGCCGATATCCGCGTCGTGCATGTTGACGGAGATCAGTTTGTTTTCCAGCGGATCGTAGTCCGGCGCGACGGCCTGCGCGGCGATCACGGTTTCGGAAACGCGCTCGAGTTTTTCCCGCAGCTCGTCATAACTCGCCTGCAGCTTCCTCGATTCGTTGATGACGGCTTCGTTCATTCCCGTGACGGGGACGGTTTCGCCTGGCTGGAGATTGTCGAAACTGCGGTAGACGCTGCACCCGCTCAAAAGCGACGTCGCCGCCAGGCATTTCACCAAGGTCCAAAACCCCTTCGTTCCCATCGAGCTTCCTCCCGAAAAATTCAAGTTCAATCCAGTTCAGTTCATGTGGCGCATCAACCACCCGATCAGGGCGGACGGCGACTCCGCGACGACGACGTCGTCGTAATCCTGCGCAAGAGGCTGATTGGCCGAGGCGTAGCAGGAATCGCCCGCGACGTTGGGGCCATCCAAGAAATCGCCCGTTCCGTCGCGGTCGGCGTGCGGAACGATCAGGAGGAAGGCCGCGTTCCGACCCGCGGCGCAGTCCGGCGCGCCGGCCGCGTCGATTCCCGCGGTGTGGATATGGGCGTTGCTCAAGACCTCGGGAATGGCCTGCAGGGCCGTGATCGCGTCGCCCAGCCCAAGATGGCCGGGAGCGCCTTCCGCGTCGCCCGTCCGCTCTACGAGCCGCGTAAGGTCATTACTGTCCGCTGCGCGATAGACACCGTAGAACATTCGATTGCGCGCCGCGTCGGTCAGCCCCAGCGTGAGGTAGGGAAGCGTGCCGGTTTCCCCCGTCGCGGGACAATTCTCGTATCCGTCCACGTCTGTATCCGGGCAGGGAAGCCGCTTGTTGGACAGCAGGAAGGCCCGCAGGGCCTCGCGCGCGGCTTCGGCCTCGGCCTGCGCCTGCTGGCGCTGCCGGACGTCCTCCACGCCGGAAAAGGCGAAGGTGGCGAAAAGCCCCAATACCCCGAGCACGGCCAGAACGAGCGTGAGTTCGAGCAGGGTGAATCCCGGCGCGGAAGAAAAACGTCTTTCGGGAAACGCCGGACAAGCCGGCACCCCGGCGGAAGTCGATGCCTGGTTCATTGATTTTTCCGGACTCCCGCCTTCGCGGGAATGAGATTTCGACTTGATCGGTGTTTCCCCCGGAAGCCGTGGATGATTTGCCACAAGCCGCCGCAAGCGCCTCCTCTCCCGCTGGGCGGAGGATGCTTCCGCTTGTCTTTTATCCGCCAAGCGGCTTTGCTCTCCCCTCCCCCGCCCGGCGGGAGAAGGTGCTCCTGCTTGTCTTTTATCCGCCAAGCGGCCTTGCTTTCCCCTCCCCCGCCCGGCGGGGGAGGGGAACCCGGCAGGCTCGGGGTTGCGCGGCGGGTACCGCGCCTCACGCCCCCGCCGAGCCGCGCCCGGCACGGCGAACGTCCGCTCCGGCCGCAAGCGTCGCGTC
>JAITIQ010000152.1 GCA_031279425.1 Accumulibacter sp. | reverse complement strand
AACGCGCTGCAGGTCGCCATGCTGGACAAGAACGGCCAGGTGCACGCGAGCTATGAAGGCATCAAGAAACAGGCCATCGAACTCGGCAACCTGCTGCCCGGCACCACGGCGGATTTCATCAACACGGCCCGCGCCTTGATGGAGCAAGGCGTGGTCTATGAATCGGTATTGCACGGCGGGCTGAGGGCGGCCAGTCATCTCTCGGTAGTGCTCTCCATGCCCAGCGAGCAGGCCGGCGAGATGACGGCCAAGCTGCGCGAGGCCTATAAGCTCACGGACAATGAGCTGCCCAAGATGGCCGATTTGATGCAGCGCGGGAAATTCGCCTTTGGCATGAAGCCTTCCGATCTCATGGCGGCCGCCTCCTATGAAGCGCCCGTGCTCAACCAGCTCGGTATCTCCGGTCTGGAGAACGCCAACAAGATGATGGCGATTCAGGGCATCGCGGCGCAGGTGGGGCTGGAAGGCTCCTCCTTCGGCACCAACTTTTCTCAGATGCTCTCGCGCCTGGCCAAGGGGCCGGAAATGATGGAGATGGCCAAGAAGGGCATGAAGGGCAAGGCGCGGGAGATCGTTGAGGAACTGGGCGTCACTTTCGAGTTTTTCGACGACAAGGGGAACTTCGCCGGTCTCGATCACATGATAAAGGAGCTGGAGAAACTCGAACTCATCAAGAACAAGGCCGGGCAGGAATCCGCACTGATCGTCGCCGACGCTTTGTTTGGCGCGGAAGCGGGGCGTCCGGCGATGATTCTCGCCGAGCAGGGACTGGCCGGTTTCCAGGCCGCGCGGGAACGCATGGAGCAGCAGGCCGGCCTGCAGCAGCGCATTGAACTCATCACCCGGAGCACCAGCAACACACTCGAAGCATTGGGCGGTTCGCTGGAGAACCTGGGCGCGGCGCTCGCCGGCCCGGTCATCCAGGCGCTGCATCCGCTGATCCATCTGCTGAACGTAGCGACGGGCTGGCTGACCACCTTTGCCGAAGCCCATCCGCGGGTGACGAAGGCGCTGGGCGCTCTGGCGCTCGGCCTGGGCGCGGCGGCTTCCACCTTCTTTACGCTGGGAGTGGTCCTGTCGGCGGGCCGGGTACTGGTTTTCGGCTGGAAGCTCTTCTCGACGATTACCGGCCTTTCCAGCGGCGTGGCTTGGCTCTCCGGCCTGCTCAAGGGGCCGCTCGTCGCCGCGCTGGGGCTGGCCAGAACGTCCGTGATCGCGCTCTCTTCCAGCGCACGGGCGGCGGGCGGCGGCGTGCTGGGGCTCTCCCGGGCGCTCGGCGGCGCTTTGCTCTCCGGGCTCAAAATGACCGGGCAAGCCGTGCTGTTCCTGGGCCGGGCGCTGTTTTTGAATCCCGTGGGCCTCGTCATCACCGGCATCGCCCTGGGGGCGCTGCTCATCTATCGTTACTGGAGGCCGATCCAGGGGTTTTTCGCGGGAGTATGGGATGGCCTGAAAAGCGGTTTGGCGCCAGTGGCCACCGTCTTGCGTCCGGCGATTGCCGCGCTCGGCACAGCCTTCGGCAAGCTGCTCGACGCCTTGGGACGCCTCCGGCCCGTGCTGGAGATCGTGTTCTCCCCGTTCCTCGCCGTGGCGCGCTTGGCAATTGGCGCGGTACGGGTTCTCGGCGGCTGGCTGAAAGAGCTTTTCACGCCGGTGCAGGATACCGGCAACGCAGCCCGTCAGATGGGCGAATCCTTCGGGCAGGGCATCGCGCGAGCGCTCACCTGGATGGGGGAACTGCTCGCCCGCTTCCTGTCGCTGCCGACGCGTGTGATCCAGGCGGCGACTGACCTCGCCAACGGGATCGGTACGGCGTTTTCGGGGATCGGATCTTTCTTCACCAACGCCTGGGACAGGATCGGCACGACGTTCTCGGACGGCCTGGGCAAGCTTACCGCGTCGATCGGCAACTTCTCGCCGCTGGGACTGTTCCAGCAGGCATTCTCGGGCGTGTTCGATTGGTGCCATCGTCTGCCCAAGAGCTTTGCCGACCTGGGCGCGAATCTGATCGACGGGCTGACTTCCGGCATCACCTCGAAGCTCACGTCAGTCAAGGATTCGATGCTCTCTCTCGGGGCTAATGCGCGTGACTGGCTCGCGGAAAAGCTCGGCATCCATAGCCCCAGCACGGTATTCATGAGCTTGGGCGGCGATATCGGCGAAGGCGCGGCGCTCGGTATCCTCTCTTCGATCCCCGGCGTCCAAAGCGCCTCGGGCAAGCTCGCCAGCGCGATGATGACCGGCGCGTTGGCAATGACCAGCGCGGTCGGTGGCACGCTGCCGGTGAACGTGCAAGCGAGCGCCCCCGTTGCCATCGAACAGCGGATCATTCCTCGGATCGCGGCAATACCAAGCGCCCCGGCGTTCCACGTACCAGTTCAGCTTCCAGACTTGCCCGAGACGCTCCGGACGCTCGATCCGCAGATCACGCCGAGGCTCGGCGCGATGCCCCGGATCGCGGCGATGCCGAGCATCCCGGCGCTCAGCGCGCCGGGATCAGGCATCCAGGAATCCGACCCGTATCCAAGCGCTTGGCGCCCGCAGGACTCACTGATCCATGACATCCAGGCGGCCGTCCAGGCCCTGCCACGCACCCAGGGGGCGGAGCCATCCGCGCCGAGCGCAGGCGACACGATCATTCATTTTTCGCCGAACATCACGATCCGTGGCACGGGCGACGCGGGCGAGCAGGCGCGGGAAGCCCTGCGTCTCTCGGTGCGCGAGCTGGAGCAGATGCTGCGCCGGGTCGAGGCCGAGCGGGAACGGAGATCGTATTGATGTCCGTCCTGACCCCTCTCGGTAATTTCGGCACGGGTACGGCCGCGCAGATCATCCACGAGCTGACGCGCTCACGAGGCGGCGTGTCGATGCACGCGCTGCTGGGGGACATCGCCTTCAGTCTGATTACGCACTTCGAGGGAATCGGCGAGAATTTCTCGGCCCACTTCGCCGAGCACGCGCTGATCGAAGGCAAGCCGCGCCTGCAGTGGGTCGGCGACCATCTCGACGAAGTCCGCTGGAGCATGGTGCTGCACGCCGGCTTCTGCCAGCCGGCTCTGGAAATGCTCAAGATCAAGGCGGCGATCGCCCGGCACGAGGCCCTCCCGCTGGTCTTTGCCAATGGCAATTACCTGGGACGTTTCGTTCCGACCGATCTCTCCGTAACGACCAAGCAGTTGATGCGCGATGGCACCCTGATCTGGGTAGAGGCCGAACTGACGCTGCGCGAATACGTCCAGCCCGCAGTGCTCACCGAGGAAACCCCCCGGCAAGAGCCGGTCGCGGCGGAAAAGCCAGGCAGCACCGGCGCGGCCACGCTGCCCGCGCAGACGGTGGACGCGGAACCCGCGCCGCGTCCAGCCAACGCGTCGCCCACGAGGACGGCGCCGTGAAAGCCATCCTGCACCGCACCGGGGAGTTCGAGCGCTGGGACACGCTGGCCTGGAAATACTACGGCGACCCCCTGGCCTACGGGCGCATCATCGAAGCCAACCCGGCGCTGGACATCGGCGCGGTGCTGCCTGCCGGCGTGATCGTGTTGATTCCCGTGCTGCCCCTGGCCGAGGCCGGCGCCACGCTGAGCACAGAGGATCTGCCGCCATGGAAACGCTAAGCGTCTCCACGCCCCAAGTCATGGTGGTCTATGAGCGCCAGGACATCACGGCCAACGTGACGCCATCGCTGATCGAGCTCGAATATACCGACTACATGGAAGGCGAGAGCGATTCCGTCTGTCTCACGCTCGAAGACGCCGACCGGCGCTGGCAGAACGCCTGGTATCCGAAGTTCGGTGACACGCTGGCCGTCGAGATCGGCTTCACCGGAGCGCCGCTCCTGCCCTGCGGCGAATTCGAGATCGACGAGGTCGAACTCGATGGCCCGCCCGACACCATTCGTATCAAGGCGCTGGCGGCGGGCATCCGGCGGAGCGTGCGCACCCGCCACGGACGCGCCTACGAGAATGTCACCTTGGGCGACATCGCCAAGACCATCGCCCAAAGGAACAAGCTCACCCTCGAAGGCACGATCGAGCCGATCAAAATCGAACGCCTCACGCAAGTCTTCGAGACCGACTTGACCTTCCTGAAGCGCGTGGCCGAGGTCTACGGCTACCGCTTCGCCGTGCGCGGCAGGAAGCTGTGTTTCTTCAAGCGCTCGGAACTCAAAGCCGCCGCGCCGACCCTGGTGATCCGCCGACAGGACGTGACCCGTTACCGCTTCCAGGACAAGGTGCGCGGCGTGGTCACGGCCTGCGCCACCGCTTACCACGATCCTAAGTCCAAGCGGGTGATGAGTGCCACGGTCAAAGACCCGGAAGCGGCAGGAAACGCGCGCAGCGCCGACGAACTGAAAATCAACATGCGGACCGAAAACGATAGCCAGGCCCGCCTTCAGGCCGACGCCGCGCTCGACCGCGCCAACGAGGATCAGACCGGCGGCAGTCTCTCGCTGCCTGGCGAGACGCGGCTGATGTCGGGCGTGAACGTCAAACTCGAAGGCTTTGGCGCGATGGACGGGAAATACACCATTACACGGGCCAGTCACCGGATCTCGAGGAGTTCGGGCTACGGCACGGACATCGAAGTAAAACGGGTGCGCGATCCGACACTGGGGGCGGTGAAATGACGACGGCAGTCCAGACCGTGGCCGTGCTGTTCGCGCGCGCGGCGCGTCTACCCCTGCCCATGACACGGGGCGACATCGGCTGGACGCTGCCCATTTCTCAGCGATGGTTCGGCCACCGCGCCGAAAAAGCTACATGGCTTTATATCGTCGGCATCAAGCCAAACCGGATTCCGCGTCTGCCGATCGTCCTGGGCGAGGCCACGCATATCTGTGGGGCAAGCGGCCGGCGCCATGACGGACACCGCCTACACAGGGGTGATCCCGGTTGGCGACCCGAAATCACCAAAGCCGAGCGAGAACTGACCCCGCCCGCGCTGGCCGCCTGGCTGGTTGCGTTGGCGCGATGTTCGGAACGGACGCGCGATCCAGCACCGGAAGCTGCCTCATGAGAGTCACCGGCGGCGTGAGCTACAAACAGGGCATCGTGGCCGAATCCCGTCCCGGCTTTGCGCGAGTGCGCTTCGACGACCTCGACGGCTTGGTCACGGCTTGGCTTCCGGTGATCCAGCCCAAGACCTTCCTCGATAAAGCGGTGTGGACGCTCGATGTCGGCGAACAGGTAGCCTGCGTCCTCGACGAGTACATGGAGTCCGGCTGCATCCTCGGCGCGGTCTATTCCGACGTCGATACGCCGCCGGTGAGTTCCGCCGACAAGATCCACCTGCGCTTTGTCGATGGCACGAGCATGGAGTACGACCGCGCGGGACATAAAATGCTGATCCACTGCATAGGCGATATCAAGATCAGCGCCGATGGCCACATGGCGCTGACCGCCGCGCGAATCGATCTGAACTAAAGCGATGCTGAGCTGGACGCCCGATCCCGCCATCGTCCCCTGGCACGACGTGCAGGCCGACGAAACATGGACGGAAGGCCCGATCACGGCCGTCGATGACGAGGCGCTGCTGACGGTCGTCGGATATGGCTGCGAGGTTGTCAAAACCGAACCGTTGGAAGGTCTGGAAATACGGGTCGACGACGGCGGCGTGACCGTTTCCGCGCCAGCGGCGTTGGCCGGGGCGTTCCCGGCGATCGACATCGAGTATCAAGTCAAGGGCACCACCGGGCATTGCCTGACGTTTGCCGATCTGCCGGACGAAGCCGATGAGGTAATCCGCTTTGTGCCCAACCCGGCCAACACCAAGGACTGGACGCTGCGCGTGACGGCGCATTGCGCGGACGCCCTGACCGGTATCGCCCAGGACTTCACCGCCGATTTCATCCTGCGCGTCTGGGCGAACTTCGACCCCGACCGCGACGCACTCCGGGAGGCCGTCCATGCCCGCCGTTGCTAGATGGAGTGACCATTGCACGGGCCACGCCTGCTTTCCTTCGCGGGCTAACGACGAGGCTTCCGGGGATGTGTTCGTGAATGGCCGGGGTGCGCACCGCTTGGGAGATCACTGGCCGGCGCATTGCTGCGGGCCGACGTGCCACGATTCGGCCCTGGCCTCCGGGTCGAGCACCGTCTTCACAAACGGCAAATCGCTGGGGCGTATCGGAGATTCCGTGGCCTGCGGGAGCGCTGTGGCCAGCGGTTCGGGCAATGTGTTCGCGGGGTGAGATAATGCCCGGCTCCGACGCCGTGAAATGTCGCGTCGACGACGTTTTTACTCTGCGCAATTCCTTTTCACCTGTTGTCGCGTTTTTCCTCGTTCATTTATCTCGTTTTTTGGGCCGCATTTATCTCGCGCCGCTTCAAGCGGACCAAGACCGTGGCAGGTGAGCCGATGGCCGTCCCATGCCAGGTATTCGCCCCGCTCTTCGCGCCAGTCGGCCAGCACCCAGCGCTCCACGCGGATGCCGTCGACGCGGTGCTCGTGCCGACCGGGGTGGTGCGTGTGACCATGGATCATCGTGGCATAGGCATGCCGGCGCAGGAAATCGGCGGTGGCCGCGGCATCGAGATCCATCGCCCGCGGCGTTTTTTCGCGTTTGGCGGCTTCGCTTTGCTGGCGCATGGCCGCGATGATCGCCTTGCGTTCCGTAAGCGGCCGGTCCAGGAACTCGTTGCGCCATTCCGGCGCGCGCACCTCGTCGCGGAATGACTGATAGGCGGGATCGTCGCACAGCGCGTCGCCGTGCGAGAGGACGAGCTTCCCGTGAGGCAAGAGTACGACGCAAGGGTCCGGCAGCAGTCTGGCGCCAGAATCCCTGGCGAAGCGCTCGCCGAGCAGGAAGTCGCGGTTGCC
>JAITIQ010000145.1 GCA_031279425.1 Accumulibacter sp. | reverse complement strand
CGCGACGACGGTCTTCGCGCGCGAATGCGCGAGAAGATCGGAGGATTACGGGATACTTCCGAAGTATTCGACGGCGCCGCCTTTGCCCGCAAACTGGAAACGCTGTTGGCGGACGCGGCCATGATGAGATGAGGGAACAATATCGCGCCCGCCAGTCATGGCGCGGGAATTCGAGAGGAACGGTGAGGCGAGGTTGAAGGACATCTTCGGCGCAGGCGTGACGCCAATTCGGACGGCATCGAGTGAGGCGGCTGGAACCATCGGAGTATCGCTTCCAACGCGAATATCGACATCAGGAGGAAAAATGAGAGAACTGGCTGCGGCAGGCGCCTTGTGCGTCGGCCTGCTCATGGTGCACGGACCGACCCGGGCCGCGCTGGGAGAAGCGCCGACGGCGGATCGACAGCCGATCAAGACTTCCCGTCACGTCGCCGACGAGTGGCAATATGTACTGCGTGAGATTCAACTGGAGTCCGGGACGCTGGTCAGGGAATACGTTTCCGTCAAGGGAACCGTATTCGCGGTGACCTGGCAAGGCCCGTTTCTTCCCGATCTGCGGCAGTTGCTCGGCAGGCACTTCACGGCCTATACCGACGCGGCCCAGAAGGCGGGCGGGCGCGGCCCGCTGTACATCGACAGCCCGGAACTGGTCGTGCAGTCGGGCGGGCGCATGCGCGCTTTTTCCGGGAGGGCCTACCTTCCACAGGAGATCCCGGAGAATTTTTCGCTCGACCATATCCAGTAGGAACAGAGATGCGATATCCGATTCTATTTTCTCTCGCGCTGGCATTGTTGCTCGCCGGGTGCGGAGGCGGTGGTGGTGGCAGCAGCGGCGGCGGTGGCAGCAGCGGCGACGGCAATGGGGGCGATCCGTCGCCGGCGACGCCGGCGACGCCAGTGGAGAACCGGCTGGAGGTCGTCGTCGATGGCGGTCCGGCCGGTACCGCCACGGTCAACGTGCCATACGTCAGCGTGACCATCTGTGTGCCCGGCACGAGCAGTTGCAAGACGATCGATCACATCATTCTCGACACCGGCTCCTCCGGTTTGCGCATAATGTCCTCGGCGCTTGCCTCGCTGCCCGCCCTGCCGCCGGTATCAAGCGGCGACGGCAGAACCCTCGGCGAATGCGTGCAGTTCGTCAGCGGCTATACGTGGGGGCGGATACGCTCCGCCGATGTCCAACTCGCCGGGCATACGCTGAATACCCTGGCCATTCAGGTCATTGGCGACACGAGCGCCGGTAACGTGCCGGCCAGTTGCGCGAACACCGGCGCTTCGCTCAACACGGTGCGATCCCTGGGTGGAAACGGCATTCTGGGCGTCGACGCTTCAGCGCAGGATTGCGGTTCCGCCTGCGCCTCGGCGGCGATATCGGGTGCCTACTATGCCTGTTCCGAAGCCGGCTGCCAGCCGGTATCCGTCGGGCTCGACCGGCAGGTGCATAACCCCGTCGCCCTGTTGGATTCGGACAACAACGGGGTGGTGGTGGATCTCCCGGCCATTTCCTGGTCCGGAGCCTCGTCGGTCCACGGTTGGCTGTTCCTGGGCATCGGAACGCAGGATAACAACGGTCCGGAAAACGTGATGGTCATCGATCTGAAAACGAACGGAACTTTCACCACCCGGTTCAATGACAAGGATTACCAGGGAATCATCGACAGCGGCTCCAATGGCATCTTCTTCAATGTCAATGACGGTATCCTGCCGCGATGCGACGGCAGCAGTTTCTATTGCCCGTCGAGCGTGCAGCAATTGAGCGCCACCAATACGGGAACGAACGGCGTGTCGAGCACCGTGGACTTCCGGGTGGCCAACGCCCGGGAACTGTTCGAAAGAGTGGGAAACGTTGCCTTCGATAACCTGGCCGGGACCATCACGGTCGGATATTTCGACTGGGGATTGCCTTTCTTCTTCGGGCGCAAGGTTTTCACCGCCATCGAGGGACGGGATACTCCCGTCGGCAAGGGCCCCTTCGTGGCTTACCAGGAGTAATCCAATTCTCGACAAAGACAATAAACGAGCATGGTTTGTGCACGGAATGGCTGAAGTTCGTTGCTGATCGAGTCGTCTTTGTGATCGACTCTTTGGTCTGGAATCCGAATCACCCACTCCGCATCCCATCCTTCCTCCAGTTTCAACACTCCCCGGCGAGCCGTTGTACTCATCGTGCCGGTTGTGGTTTGATTGCATCCTTCGCGAGGCGGAATGGGTGGGTGAGTGAAAAACAGGAAGAGCAGGGCGAAGGCGCGCGACGACGAGCACGCGCCGGTCGGCGGGCGGCGGGTTCTGGAACTGGCCTCGTTCCTTTGCGGAACGGCGGTCATGGTGCTGGAGATGGCGGGTTCCCGCGTCGTCGCGCCTTACATGGGAACCTCGCTGATCGTGTGGACGGCCTTGATCGGAGTGATCATGGCGAGCCTCAGCGCGGGTTACTGGCTGGGCGGGGTCGCCGCCGACCGGCGGCCGGAGTTGAAGGTCCTGGCCCGGATCGTCTTGGCCGCGGCGCTGCTCACCGGCACCGCGGCGCTGGCCGCCAATCCCGTCCTCGGCGTCCTGTCCCGCCTGCCGGGACTCTATCTTGCGCCGGTGGCCGGGGCGGTGGCGCTGTTCGCCGCGCCGGGCGTCCTGCTGGGCATGGTGTCGCCCTTCATCGTGCGCCTGGCCATGCGCGGCGTGGATTCGTCCGGGGCGACGGTCGGCCGGTTTTCGGCGCTTTCCGCGACGGGCAGCATTCTGGGCACCTTTCTCGGCGGCTTCGTCCTGATCGCGCGCTTCGCCTCGGGAACGGTCCTGCTGCTGGTGGCCGCGGTCCTGGCCTGCGTCGCGGCTCTGCTGCAATGGCGCGCCGCGCGGGAGGCCGGCAACCGGGCGGCGCCGGCCGCCTTGTTGTGCCTTGCCTTCTTCGGCCTTTCCTGGATGGCCGAGGCGCTCGGCCTGCCCTTCGCTCCGGCCGGCGCGCACGTCGACACGCTCTACAACCACATCCTGGTCATCGACGAGACGCGACCGTCCGGACGGCGCGCGCGCTACCTGATGACCGGCGCCGCGAACGAAGGCGCGCAGTCCGTCGTCTATCCGGACGCGCCGGACGAGCTGGCCAGCGATTACACCAGGTTCTACGATCTCGCCTTCCATTACCGGCCGGCGGCGAAAAAAATCCTGATGCTGGGCGGGGGCGGCTACTGCGTCCCGCGGCATCTGCTGGCGACGCGCAGTGTTTCCGTAGACGTCGTCGAGATCGACCCGGGCATCACGGCCGTCGCGCGGCAGTATTTCTTTCTGCGCGACGAGGGCAATCCCGATCTTTCGATCCGGCACGAGGACGCGCGGATGTTCATCAACCGCGAATCGAGGCAACGCCAGGGCGCCTACCAGGCCATTTTCGCCGACGTGTTCGGTTCCTGGTACTCGATTCCCTTCCATCTGACGACGGTCGAGGCGGCGCGCGCGATGAGCGAGCTGTTGGACGAGGACGGCATCCTCATCTCGAACGTCATATCGTCGCTGGCCGGCCCAGGCAGCGGGGTACTGGGCGGCATTTACGCGGCCTTGTCCGAAGTCTTCCCGAAAGTGCTGGTCTTTCCCGCCTCGCTTCCCGGCCTTGAACACGCCGGCGCCCGCCAGAACCTCATGCTCGTCGCTTTCAAGTCCGAGAAAACCTTTGCCGACGCCGGCGCCGCGTACCCCGGTTCCGAAGCCGCCCGCCTGCTGTCGCATCGCTGGACCGCGCCTTTCAACTCCAGCGCCCGCGCTTTCACCGACGCTTTCGCTCCGGTGGAACGCCACGCGCTGACCGAGGAATGACTTCATGCCACCTTATTCCAGTTCCTGATTCATCCGACAGGAATCTGGGTCTTTTCGGCCCGTGAATGCCGGGCTACGAGGCAGGTGACAGGTGAGGGATCGAGCTGAATGAATTTTGATCCCGTGTGGCGAACCGGCGAAAATCGATTACACTTGCAGCCGTACCAAAACCGATCAAGAAACATGGAGTATCAACCATGAGCAACAAAGGGCAACTATTACAAGACCCCTTCCTCAATGTGCTGCGCCGTGAGCACGTCCCTGTCTCCATTTATCTCGTAAATGGAATCAAGCTGCAGGGCCAGGTCGAGTCTTTCGACCAGTACGTCGTTCTGTTGAAGAACACGGTTACCCAGATGGTGTATAAGCACGCCATTTCCACGGTCGTCCCCGCGCGGCCGGTCAGCATCCAACAGGAATCGGGCGACGAAGATTGATCCGGCTCGCGCTTCAGGGCTTCCCGCCGCCTCGCCCCCTCTGTTCGGATTGAAGCGCGCCGATGTTTGAGCGTCACCCGGGCGGTGAACGGGTAATCATCGTCCAGATGGATCTTGGCGAAGGTTCGATGGCCGAGCGGCGGGAGGAAGTCTGTCTGCTCGCCGAGTCGGCCGGCGCCGTCGTCCGCGCCTTCATCGAAGGAAAGCGGCAGGCCCCGGATAGCGCGACCTTCGCGGGCAAGGGCAAGGTGCGCGAGATCGCCGACGCGGTCGTCCTGCATGAGGCCGACGTGGTCGTTTTCAATCATGCCTTGAGCCCGGCCCAGGAGAGAAACCTCGAACGGGAAGTCCAGTGCCGGGTGATCGACCGGACGAGCCTCATCCTGGACATCTTCGCGCAGCGCGCGCAAAGCTCGGACGGAAAATTGCAGGTCGAACTCGCGCAACTCGATCATCTGGCGACTCGCCTGGTTCGCGGCTGGACGCACCTGGAGCGCCAGAAAGGCGGCATCGGCCTGCGCGGTCCCGGTGAAACCCAGCTGGAGAGCGACCGCCGGCTGCTCGGCAAGCGCGTCAAGCTGCTGCGCGAACGCCTGCGCCGGCTCGAACGCCAGCGCGGAGTGCAGGGGCGTTCGCGTCTGCGTGGCGAGGTGCTGGCGGTTTCGCTGGTCGGCTACACCAACTCCGGGAAATCGACGCTGTTCAATGCCCTGACTCACGCGGACGCCTATGCCGCCGACCAGTTGTTCGCCACGCTCGATACCACTTCGCGCAGGCTGTGGGTGGGCGGGGCGGGACACGTGGTGATTTCGGATACCGTCGGTTTCATCCGCGATCTGCCGCATGAACTGGTGGCCGCGTTCCACGCGACCCTGGAAGCGACCTCACGGGCCGATCTGCTGCTGCACGTCGTAGACTCGGCCAGTCCGGTCCGGGAAGAGCAGATGCGCGAGGTCGAAAAGGTCCTGGAAGAGATCGGCGCGCGCGATGTGCGCCGGATCACCGTGCTGAACAAGCTCGACCTCACCGGCTTGCCCGCGGCGGTCGAGCGGGACGAGTATGGTAGAATCGCCCAGATTCGCGTGAGCGCCCGGCGCGGCGACGGTCTGGATCTGCTGCGGCAGGCGCTGGACGAGGCGGCGTGGGAAAGGATACGTGCCGGCGGCCGGCCGAAGACGGTTGGTCTCTTGGACGTTCGGGATTCGATGGGGCCGGGACTCCCGTCATGATTTCGACTTTTGGAGTGCTTATGTCGCTCAATGATCCTCAATGGGGGAATCGCGGCGGTGATAACGGAGGCGGCAGACGGCCCAACCAGGGACCGCCCGACCTTGATGAATTGTGGCGTGACCTGAACCAGAGGCTGGGCGGCCTGTTCGGCCAGAAAAGTGGCAGGCGCCGCAACCGGAGCGGGGGTGACGATGGCGACGGCGGAGGCGGCAAGCCGCCCGTGGAGTTCAATTCCAGGTTCCTGAGCGGGGGCATCGGCCTCCTGGTGATCGCCATGATCCTGGCGTGGCTGGCCAGCGGCTTCTACATCGTGGACGCCTCGCAGCGTGGTCTCGTCCTGCAGTTCGGGCGCTACAAGGAGAGCACGGAACCCGGCCTGCGCTGGCGCCTGCCCTATCCGATCCAGTCGAACGAACTGGTCAATGTCTCCGGCGTGCGCACGATCGAGGTCGGTTACCGCGGCTCCGAGCGGAACAAGGTGCTCAAGGAGGCGCTGATGCTGACCGACGATGAGAACATCATCAACATTCAGTTCGCCGTCCAGTACATCCTCAAGAGTCCCGTCGATTACGTTTTCAACAACCGGGGCCCGGACGAGGCGGTCATGCAGGTCGCCGAGACGGCGATCCGCGAGATCGTCGGCAAGAGCCGGATGGACTTCGTGCTCTACGAGGGGCGCGAGCAGATCGCCGTCAGGGCGTCCGAACTCATGCAGGAGATTCTCGATCGCTACGGGACGGGCATCCTGATTTCCAAGGTGACGATGCAGAACGCGCAGCCGCCGGAACAGGTGCAGGCGGCTTTCGACGACGCGGTGAAGGCCGGGCAGGATCGCGAGCGGCAGAAAAACGAGGGCCAGGCCTACGCCAACGACGTCATTCCCAGAGCCCGGGGCACGGCGGCGCGGCTCTCGCAGGAGGCCGAAGGATACCGGCAACGCCTGATCGCCACCGCGGAAGGGGATGCGAGCCGGTTCCAGCAATTGCACGAGGAATACGCGAAATCGCCGGAAGTGACGCGTCAACGCCTGTATCTGGAAACGATGCAGCAGGTCTACGCCAATTCCGCCAAGGTTCTGGTGGATGCCAAGGGGCAGGGGAACCTGCTTTTCCTGCCGCTCGACAAGCTGCTGCAGGCGGCCGCCGGCGCGGCGTTGCCATACGCCGCCGAGGCCGCGACGGACTCGGCAAGCACCGGCGAAAGATCGGCCAGCCCGGCCTTGCCGTACACCCTGGACAGGCCCGATACGCGCTCACGCGACGCTTTCCGTTCTCGTGACCGGGAGGCGCGCTGATGAGAACCAGCCTGAATTATGCCGCCGCGGCCGTAGCGGCGGCCATCGCCATTCTATCCACGTCGATCTTCACGGTCGATCAGCGCCAATACGCGATCATTTTCCAGCTGGGCGAGATACGCGAGGTCATCGAGCGGCCCGGCCTGTATTTCAAATGGCCGCTGATCCAGAACGTGCGCTATTTCGACCGGCGCATCCTGACGCTCGACGCCGCCGAGCCGGAGCGCTTCATCACCTCCGAGAAGAAAAACGTGCTGGTCGATTCCTTCGTCAAATGGAAGATCGTCGATCCCAGGCTGTACTACATCTCCGTAGACGGCGACGAAGCCCGCGCCCAGACGCGTCTGTCGCAGACCGTCAATGCCGGTCTGCGCGAGGAATTCGGCAAACGCACGGTACACGACGTGGTCTCGGGCGAGCGCGACAATATCATGGAGCAGATGCGGCAGAAGGCGGATCTCGATGCGCGCAAGATCGGCGTGCAGATCATCGACGTGCGCGTGAAGCGTGTCGATCTGCCGGTGGAAGTGAGCGATTCGGTTTACCGCCGCATGGAAGCCGAGCGCAAGAGGGTGGCCAACGAATTGCGCTCCGAGGGCGCGGCGGAGGCGGAAAAGATTCGCGCGGACGCCGACCGGCAGCGCGAAGTGATCGTCGCGGAAGCCTATCGCGAAGCCCAGAAAGTCAAGGGCGACGGGGACGCCAGGGCGACGGCGATCTATGCGCAGGCTTTCAACCAGGATCCCGAGTTCTACGCCTTTTACCGCAGTTTGGACGCCTATCGCGGCAGCTTCAGGGGCCGCTCGGACATCCTGGTGCTCGAACCTGATTCGGATTTCTTCCGGTACATGAGGAGCATGGATCGAGGCGACAGGCCGGCCGGCAGATGATCCCGGGCAGATGACCGACATTCTGTTTGTCGCATTCGCCATGATGCTCATTCTCGAAGGCGTCCTGCCGTTCGTCGCGCCGGCGGTCTGGCGCGACACCTTTCGTCGCCTGACCCGGTTCACAGACGGGCAGATCCGCTTCATCGGCCTGGCGTCGATGGTGGCCGGGCTCGTCCTCCTGGCGATATCCGGATGAACTGGCTCCTGCCCGAGCACATCGCCGACGCGCTGCCCGACGAGGCGGCGCGGATCGAAGGTTTGCGGAGAGCCATCCTCGATCTGTTCCGGGCGCATGGATACGAATATGTCATGCCTCCGATGCTCGAATACCTGGGCTCGCTGCTGACCGGCTCCGGGAGCGACCTGACGCTGCGGACGTTTACGCTGATCGACCAGCTGTCCGGACGGATGCTCGGCCTGCGCGCCGACATGACGCCGCAGGTGACCCGCATCGACGCGCATCTGCTCAACCGGCCGGGAGTGACGCGCCTGTGCTATTGCGGCAGCATCCTGCATGCCTTGCCGGCCTCGCTTCTGGCGAGCCGCGAGCCGATCCAGATCGGCGCCGAAATCTACGGGTATGCGGGGATCGAAGCCGACGTCGGGATCATCCGCCTGATGGACAGGGCGCTTGGACTGGCCGGCACGCCGGTGTCGAGGATTGACCTTGGTCACGCCGGCGTCTTCCGGGCGCTGGCCGGGGCCGCGAAACTGGATGAAGAGACCGAACGGAAAATCCTGCAACTCCTGTTGTCCAAGGATGTTCCCGGCTTGCGCGATGCTTGCGCCGGCATCGGAATGCCTCATCGTTCCGCGTTGTTGACCCTGCCGGAGCTGTACGGCGGCATCGAGTCGCTGGAAGCCGCCAGTTCCAGGTTGCCGGCGCTGCCGGAAATCGCAGCGGCGCTGGCAAGCCTGCGCGCGTTGCGGCAGGCGCTGCCGGAGCTTCCGCTGTCTTTCGATCTGGCCGACCTGCGCGGCTACAATTATCACAATGGCGTCGTTTTTTCCGCCTATTGCCAGGGTCTTCCGGGAGCGATCGCGCAGGGCGGTCGCTACGACGGCGTGGGCAAGGTTTTCGGCCGCGCCCGGCCGGCCACCGGATTCTCCATGGACCTGCGCGCGATCGCCCGTCTGGGAGACGGCGAAAAACCGGCGAGTGCTGTCGTGGCCCCGTGGGCAGCGGACGACGGGGCGCTGGCGGCGCGTATCGCCGCGTTGCGCGAAGCGGGCACGATGGTGATCGAATTACTGCCGGGCGAAAGCCCGGGGGAGGGCCCGCGCTGCGACAGACGTCTGGCGCGGGAGAACGGTGACTGGATCATCCGGTCGATCGACAGGGATTAAACCAATGGCAAAGAACGTCATCGTAGTGGGCACACAGTGGGGCGACGAGGGGAAGGGCAAGATCGTCGACTGGTTGAGCGATCGCGCCAGGGGCGTGGTGCGTTTTCAGGGCGGGCACAACGCCGGGCATACGATCGTCGTCGGCAACAGGGTCTATACGCTGAACCTGGTGCCGGCGGGTATCGTGCACGACGGCGTCGATTGCTTCATCGGCAACGGCGTGGTGCTGGACGTTCATCACCTGCTGTTCAAGGAAATCGAGCCGCTCGAAGCCGGCGGTATCGCGGTGCGCCCGCGTCTCAAGATCAGCCCGGGCTGCGTATTGATCCTCGGCTACCATTCGGCGCTCGATCGCGCCAGGGAAGCGAAAAGCGCCGGCGCGCGCATCGGAACGACCGGCAAGGGAATCGGGCCGGCCTACGAGGACAAGGTTGCGCGCCGCGCCCTGCGGGTTCACGATCTCTTCCACCCCGAGCGTTTCGCCGAAAAACTCAGGGAGACCCTGGACTACCATAATTTCGTGCTGACCCGGTATTTCAACACCGAGGCCGTCGACTATGCGGGCGTCCTGGCGCAGGCGATGGCCGACGCCGAGCGGATCAGGCCGATGGTCGCCGACGTTTCGGCGGCGCTGCACGCAATCAACGCGGCCGGTGGCAACCTGCTTTTCGAAGGCGCGCAGGGCACCCTGTTGGACGTCGACCACGGCACCTACCCCTTCGTCACCTCGTCGAATTGCGTTGCCGGACAGGCTTCCGCCGGGTCGGGCATCGGCGCCGGCATGCTGCACTACGTGCTGGGGATCACCAAGGCGTATTGCACGCGCGTCGGCGGCGGGCCGTTCCCGAGCGAACTGGACATCGGGATGGAAGGTACGCCCGGTCACCAGATGTCGCAAAAAGGAAGCGAGATCGGCGTCGTCACGGGCCGCAAGCGGCGTTGCGGCTGGTTCGACGTCCCGGCCTTGAAACGCTCGGCGCGGATCAACGGCTTGTCCGGCCTGTGCATCACCAAGCTCGACGTGCTCGACGGCCTGCCGGAAATTTCGCTCTGTACCGGCTACCGCCTGCGCGGCGAGGCCGTAGACCTCCTGCCCATGGGCGCCGACGACGTCGCGGCGTGCGAGCCGATCTTCGAAACCATGCCGGGCTGGACGGAATCGACGAGGGGCTTGACCTCGTTCGGGGATTTGCCCCGGGCGGCGCGCGCCTACCTCGCGCGGATCGAGACGCTCTGCGAGGTTCCGATCGACATCGTTTCCACCGGACCCGAACGCGGCGAAACGATCCTGCGTCGCCATCCGTTCGAACCCTGAGGGAATCTCCTCGGCTGGTTTACGAGCCGAGCCGGACCACCCGGACAGGCCCCGGCACCGTCCGCGCCTTTCCATGGCGAAATGGAACGAGCGGCCGGTTCAAAGCATCCGCAACGCCCGCTGATAGTGTTGCCAGTTCTCCACGTAGTGGCGGACACCGCCAGCGATCCGGTCGACTTCCTCGTCGCTCAGTTGCCGCACGATGCGCCCTGGAGCGCCGACGACCAGAGAGCGGTCGGGGATGACCTTGCCCTCGGGGACCAGGGTACGGGCGCCGATCAGGCATTGTTTGCCGATCACCGAACGATTGAGCAGCGTCGCGCCCATGCCGATCAGACTGCCGTCGCCGACGGTACAGCCATGGATGATGGCGTGATGCCCGACGGTGACGTCGCGCCCGATGATGAGCTGCAAGCCCGGATCGGTATGCAGCACCGAACCGTCCTGAATATTCGTGTTTTCGCCGACGACGAGCAGGTCGACGTCGCCGCGCAAGGTGCAATTCCACCAGACGGATACGTTTTTCTCCAGGCGGACCTGGCCGATGATCGAGGCGTTGGCGGCGATCCAGGTTTGCGGGTGGATATCCGGCACATGGTCGCCGAGGGCGTAAA
>JAITIQ010000122.1 GCA_031279425.1 Accumulibacter sp. | reverse complement strand
TGATGGCGAAGTACCGGATCAACGACCAAGCGGAAGTGAGCATCACCGCCGATAACGTGTTCGACAAAAAGTATAGCTATCCCAATGTGACGAACTCTACACATTACGGCGAACCGAGGCAGTTGGCAGTGAATTTGAAGTATCAGTTCTGAGCACGCCAGGGCCGCATGGATTGCCGCGGACCTTCGGCCCTCGCTTTTGACAGTCCATCGGAAGTTCCCTTTGTCGTTCGTTTTACTTTTCTTGAAGGAGATTCATCCATGAAACACCAGAAGCTTTCCCTCGACGCCCTGCTGGCCGCGTTGGCCCTGGGCCTCAGCGCCACGGCCTCGGCGCACGGTCTGCCCTATGTCCTGCCCTTCCAGTTCCATACCGACCAGGATGTAGTGACACTCTACGCGGGCAACTCCGAACGCTATTTCGAGCCGGAAATCCCCGGCGGCAATTCGCTCAATGGCTATTACGACATCACCGTCACCCATCCCGCCGGGGAGACCGATCACGTCGAACAGATCAGCCGCCACAGACAGCTCACCCTGATCGAGATCGACACGAAAGAGGCGGGCACCTACAAGGTGGAGCGCACGCAGATTTCCCGCGTGTTTCCGAGCGTGGCCTATCAAGGCAAATCCGTCGATGTGGTCGAAAAAGCCTCTCTCGACGAAGAGGAAAGGAAGTCGCGCGAGGCGAAGAAGATCGAGGACGGCGAACGCCGGTTCTTTTTCGACGACGAGGTGAAGCCGGAGGAAATCGTGCCGGTGCAGTACGTCAATCACATCACCGCGTATGTCACGCGCGGCAAACCCAGCGCGCCGAAGATCGCCGGGAAGGGCTTCGAGTTCGATTTCAGGACGCATCCGAACGAGGTGAGCGTGCCATCCGGACTCCAGTTCGTCGCGCTGGTGGATGGCAAAGCGGCGGCGGGGATCACGTTCAAAATCTACCGGCAAGGCTCCGAGGAAGTTTTCAGGAAAGTCCAGAGCGACCGCGCCGGATTGGTCGACGTGCGCTTCGAGCAGGCGGGCGTGTATGTGTTGAGCGCCCAGGCGCCGCTGGAATCGGTGCGGAACGGGAAAGTCGTCAATCCGCGCTATATCAACTGGCTGGTCCTCGAAGTAAAGCCGTGATGCGCTCTCGCGGCGCTTCGTCCCCCAAGAAATTCCCCTCGCCCCCCGCAGGGGGGAGAGGGCCAGGGAGAGGGGGCTTCAACCATCCGGCGCGAAGCGCCGCGGTTTCCTCGGCAGCGAAGCGTGGATGCGCGTTCGTTCCTTCCTCCCCTTTTCATTCAGCGGCGCTGCGCGCCGGAGGGAACGACGCCCTCTCCCGCCCCTGCGGGGCACCCTCCCCCGCCAGGCGGGGGAGGGAAACCTGGGAAGAAATTCCCCTCGCCCCCCGCAGGGGGAAGAGGGTGGCCGAAGGCCGGGAGAGGGGGTGCCAGGCCTCCGGCGCGAAGCGCCGCTGCCTTCTCCGCGGGAGAGAGTAGCCCTGGATATGCCCTCTTGGCGGAACCTCTGTAAAATTTGCTTCAACACGCGTCCTTATTCAGCGTTTCCTTAAAGCGCATCAGTCATTCCAGGCACACGCTCGTGGTCGTCCTGTGCCCGCCCTGCGAAGCAGGCGAGAGGCCTGCCTCTCGATCTTTTTCGCGCGAAAGGAGAATGAAGCGCCTTATCGTTCTTCCACCCGCAATGCGAGCCGCGGCATTTTTCCTCACGGCGCGGGAGAAGAGCGCGGACGACGAGGGAAAGGTCTTTCCGGATGATTCCGTGACATGATATTCCAATTACTTTTCCACACCTTCCACCATGAAGATACTGATCGTCGAAGACGAGCCCAAGACCGGCAACTACCTCCGGCAGGGCTTGAGCGAGGCTGGTTTCGTGGTCGATCTGGCGCGTGACGGGCTGGACGGGCTGCATCTCGCGCTGACCGAGACCTACGATCTCGCGGTGCTCGACGTGATGCTGCCCGGCATCGACGGCTGGCAGGTGCTGCAGGGGATTCGCCGGGCGGGGCGGGAGCTTCCGGTGCTCTTCCTTTCCGCGCGCGATGAAATCGACGACCGGGTGCGCGGCCTGGAGCTGGGAGCCGACGACTACCTGGTGAAGCCCTTCGCCTTCGCCGAACTGCTGGCCCGCGTGCGCACTCTGCTGCGGCGCGGGACGAAGGTCAAGGAGGCCGACGTGCTGCGCGCCGCCGATCTGGAAGTCGACCTGCCGCGCCGGCGGGTGACGCGCGCCGGCCGGCGCATCGATCTCACGGCCAAGGAATTCGCGCTGCTGGAACTCCTGTTGCGGCGTCAAGGCGAAGTCTTGCCGCGCTCGCTGATCGCCTCGCAGGTGTGGGACATGAATTTCGACAGCGATACCAACGTGGTCGACGTCGCCGTGCGCCGCCTGCGCGCCAAGATCGACGACGAGTTCGAGCCCAGATTGATCCGCACCGTGCGTGGCATGGGCTACGTGCTGGAGGCGCCCGAATGCCTGTAGACGGACGCGCTTCGCTCACGCGCCGCCTGACCGCGCTCTTCGCGCTGGTATCGACCGTCGTGCTGCTCGGACTCGGCACGCTGATCGGCGGCACCGTCGAACAGCATTTCGTCGAGCAGGACATCGGGGTGCTGTCCGAGAAGCTGGATCGGACGCGGCGCATCCTCGAAAGGGTGACGACGGAGGACCAACTGATGGCCGTGCCGCAAGAGCTCGACGAGACGCTGGCCGGGCAGCGCGGGTTGGCGGTGGCCGTCGTGGCGCCCGACGGCCACCTGTTGTTCGCCACCAGCGGCGCCGGATTTCCGGAAACGCTGCTCGCCCGGGAGGCCATGGCCGACGCCGCGCATCCCCTGCTCTGGAAAAACGGCGATGGCATTCCGATGCGCGGCATCTCGGCGCGCATGCCGACCGGCATCGCCGGCGCGCCGCCGGCGGTCGTCGGCGTGGCGACGGACATCTCCCATCATGCGCAGTACATGACCGGATTTCGCGTCACGTTGTGGTCTTTCGTCGCCGTCGCCGCGCTGCTCTCCGGCGTGCTCGGCGCCCTCGCCGTGCGGCGCGGCCTGGGCCCCCTGCAGGCGATGAAGCGCAAGGCGGAGAGCATCACCGCGCGGCGCCTCGACGCGCGGCTGGCGGTCGATGCCGTGCCGGCTGAACTGGCCGATCTGGCGGCGACGCTGAACGGCATGCTCGCCCGCCTGGAGGAATCGTTTCGCCGTCTTTCGGACTTCTCCTCCGACTTGGCGCACGAATTCCGCACGCCGATCAGCAATCTGATGACCCAGACGCAGGTCACGCTGTCCCGGCCGCGTACTCCCGCCGAATACCGCGAGGTGCTGGCGTCGAACATGGAGGAGTATGAGCGGCTCTCGCGCATGGTCGCCGACATGCTGTTCATCGCCAAGGGCGACGAGGGGCGGATCGTGCCGACGCGGGAGCGGCTCGAACTCGCGCCGCTCATCGACGATCTCGTCGAATTCCACCGCCTCGCCGCGGAGGAAAAAAACGTCGTTCTCGCGAGCGATGGGGAAGGCGCGATTTTCGGCGATCCGCTGATGATCCGGCGCGCCGTCGGCAACCTCCTGTCCAATGCCATCCGCCACACGCCGCCGGGCGGACGCGTCGCCGTCTCGATTCGCCGCGCCGGATCGGAGAAGAATCTGGCGATCGAGGTGATCAATACCGGCGAGACCATCCCCGCGGACCATCTGCCGCGGCTGTTCGACCGTTTCTACCGCATCGGCGCCTCGCGCGGCGACGGATCGCGCTCGGGCCTGGGCCTGGCCATCGTCCAGTCGATCGTCGAGGCGCACGGAGGGAGCGTCGCCGTCGATTCGGCCGACGGCACGACCCGTTTCCGTCTACTGGTCGAAATGGCGGAACCGGGTAGGTAAAAAGACCCTGAACAGACCAAGCCAGGCCAGGCGCAGGGACTTACGCGGGACCGGATCGTCGTTCATGGTTTCCGCGTCGGAAACTTTTTCGTCCACTCGTCGCCTCGGGGATTGGCTGTCGAGGGACTGAACCAATGGGCGTCGCCAATGAAACCAAAACGCTCTACCGAGAATCGTCCATCACATGTTCGGATAGGTCGGCCCCTCGCCGCCCTGCGGAGCCAGCCACACGATGTTCTGGAGGGGATCCTTGATGTCGCAGGTCTTGCAATGAATGCAGTTGGGGGCGTTGATCTGCAGACGCGGGTTGGCGCCGTTCTCGTCGCACAGGATTTCGTAGACGCCGGCCGGACAGTAACGCTGCTCCGGCGCATCGTATTTCGGCAGGTTGACGGTGATGGGCGCCGTCGCGTCCTTCAGCGACAGGTGGCAGGGCTGGTCTTCCTCGTGCTTGGTCGAGGAAAGGAAGACCGAGGACATGCGGTCGAAAGTCAGCGCGCCATCCGGCTTCGGGTAGGCGATCGGAGCGCACTCGGCGGCCGGTTTCAATTTGGCGTAGTCGGGCGTGTCAATGTGCAGGGTCCATGGCGCCCTGCCGCGGAGGACCACCTGGTCGACGCCGAACATCATCGCCCCCAGCGTCTGGCCCTTGTTCATCCACGGTTTGAAGTTGCGCGCCCGGTGCAATTCCTCGCGCAACCAGCTGCGCTCGAAGGCTTCCGGGTAGGCGCTCAACTCGTCGCGCCGGCGCTCGGCGGCCAGAGCGTCGAAGCATGCGTCGGCGGCCAGCATGCCGGACTTGATGGCGCAGTGCGCGCCCTTGATCCGGGAGGCGGTGAGAAAACCGGCATCGTCGCCGACCAGCACGCCGCCGGGGAAGACAAGTTTCGGCAACGACTGCAAGCCGCCGGCGGTCAGCGCCCTGGCGCCATAGGCGATCCGTTCGCCGCCCTCGAGAAACTTCCGGATTCCCGGATGCGTCTTGTAGCGTTGAAATTCCTCGAAAGGCGACAGGTAGGGGTCCTTGTAGCCGAGACCGACGACGAAACCGACGGCGACCTGATGGTTTTCCAGGTGGTAAAGGAAACCGCCGCCATAGGTGTCGGGTTTCATCGGCCAGCCGCCACTGTGTATGACCAGGCCGGTCTTGTGGTTCTCCGGCCTGATTTCCCAGAGTTCCTTGAGGCCGATGCCATAGGTTTGCGGATCGACGCCGTCGTCAAGATGGAAGCGATCTTGCAGCTGCTTTCCGAGATGACCGCGGCAGCCTTCGGCAAAGAAGGTGTATTTGCCGTGCAATTCCATACCGGGCTGGAAGGAGGGGCCTTCGGAACCATCGCGCAGACGTCCCATATCGCCGGTGGCGACGCCCTTGACGGCGCCGTTTTCGTCGAAGAGCACCTCGGCGCCGGCAAAGCCGGGATAGATTTCGACGCCGAGAGCCTCGGCCCGTTCGCCCAGCCAGCGGCAGACGTTGCCCAGCGAGACGACGTAGTTGCCCTCGTTGTGGAAACACTGTGGCAGGAAAACGTTGGGCACCCGCATGGCGCCGGTCGCGGAGAAGAAGAAGAAACGGTCTTCCGAGACCGGGGCGTTGAGCGGCGCGCCGTCCGCCTCCCAGTCGGGAAACAGTTCGCTCAAGGCGCGCGGGTCCATGATGGCGCCGGAAAGGATGTGGGCGCCGATTTCGGCGCCTTTTTCGATCAGGCAAACCGAGAGATCGTTCCCCTTTTCCGCCGCCCTCTGCCTGAGCCGGATGGCCGAGGCCAGTCCGGCCGGCCCGCCACCGACGACTACGACGTCATACTCCATGGCCTCGCGCTGCATAAGCCCCTCCACAGGAAATACGCCCATTCACCGGATTCGAGATGCGCCCGTCCACAGGACCGCATCGATTACGCCATCATTGCCGTCCATTGCGGAACGATTTCGAAGAGATCGCCGACCAGACCATAGTCGGCCACCTGGAAGATCGGCGCGTCCGCATCCTTGTTGATGGCGACGATGACTTTCGAGTCCTTCATGCCCGCCAAGTGTTGAATGGCGCCGGAAATACCGACGGCGATGTACAACTGCGGCGCGACGATCTTTCCGGTCTGGCCGATCTGGTAATCATTGGGCACGAAGCCGGAGTCCACCGCGGCGCGCGTGGCGCCGAGAGCGGCGCCGAACCTGTCGGCGAGCGGCTCGAGCAGCCGATGATAGTTTTCTCCGTTGCCCAGGCCGCGGCCGCCGGAAACGATGACCTTGGCGGCGCCGAGTTCCGGCCGCGCGGACCGGGTCAGTTCGCGGCCCAGAAATCGGGTCTGCGCGGTGTCGGCGGCAGCCGCGATCTGCTCGATCGCCGCCGCGCCGCCGCCGGCGACGGCGTCGAAGGCGGTCGTGCGGACGGTGACGACCTTGACGGCATCGACACTCTTCACCGTGGCCAGGGCGTTGCCGGCATAGATCGGACGCACGAAGGTATCGACCGATTCGACGGCGGTGATTTCGGAAATCTGCGCCACATCGAGCAAGGCGGCGATGCGCGGGGCGAGATTCTTGCCGAAGGTGGTGGCCGGCGCCAGGATGTGGCCATAACCGGCGGCGTTGGCGATCACCAGCGCCGCCAGGTTTTCGGCGGTCTGCGCCTCGTAATGCGCGGCATCGGCCACTTTCACCAGACTGACACCCTGCAGGGCGGCGGCTTGTCGGGCAGCGGCGGCGCAGTCGGCGCCGGCGACCAGCACGTGGATCTCCCCGCCGATCTTCCGGGCTGCGGCGACCGTGTTCAGGGTGGCCGCTCTCAGGGAGGCGTTGTCGTGTTCGGCAATGACGAGAATGGTCATGGCTCCCTCCTAGATCACTTTCGCTTCATTGCGAAGCTTGTTCATGAGTTCGGCCGCATCGGCAACCTTGACGCCGGCGCCGCGTTTGGGTGGTTCGCTGACCTTGAGCGTGCTCAGGCGCGGCGTGACGTCGACGCCGAGATCCGCCGGCTTGACCGTGTCGAGCGGCTTCTTCTTGGCCTTCATGATGTTGGGCAAGGTGGCGTAACGCGGCTCGTTCAGGCGCAGATCGGCGCTGATGACGGCCGGCAGGCCGATCCGCAGGGTCTCGAGACCGCCGTCGATTTCGCGGGTGACCGTCGCTTCGCCGTCGGCGATGACGACTTTGGAGGCGAAGGTAGCCTGCGGCCAGCCGGCCAGCGCGGCGAGCATCTGGCCGGTCTGGTTGGCGTCGTCGTCGATGGCTTGCTTGCCACAGAGGACGAGTTGCGGTTGTTCCCTGTCGCACAGGGCTTTCAGCAGCTTGGCGACGGCCAGCGGCTGGAGTTCGGCGTCGGTCTCGACCAGGATGCCGCGATCGGCGCCGATGGCCATGGCCGAGCGCAAGGTTTCCTGGCAGGCGGCGATGCCGCAGGAGACGGCAAGCACTTCGGTGGCGATGCCGGCCTCCTTCAGCCGGACCGCTTCCTCGATCGCAATTTCATCGAACGGGTTGATGCTCATCTTGACGTTGGCGAGGTCGACTCCGCTTCCGTCCGCCTTCACCCTCGCCTTGATGTTGTAATCGATCACCCGCTTCACGGGAACCAGAATTTTCATGAAAATTTCCTCACGGATTGGAAACCGGAACCTCGGCCAGGCAGCCCGGCGCCGAGGCTCCAGTGGATCATTTTACTTCCATCACTTCTGTGGATCGTGGAGTTTGTCCTTGATGAACAGCGCGGGTACGAGTCCGCAGAAGAAGTAAGCGACGCCCATGACCAGGAAGCCAAGGCCGATGCCCATGCCGAAGACGTTTCTGTCCGCCAGGAAGCCTATGCAGAAGGGCGCGGCGGCGGCGGCGACCCGCCCGATGTTGTACGCGCCGCCAACCGCCGTGCCCCGGATGCGGGTCTCGAAACTCTCGGTCATATAGGTGGCATTGACGCCGTAGGGGATTCCATATACGAAGCCGAAAGCGGTCAGCAGGAAGACGATGTTGCCCGGCGTGTAAAAGAGGACGATCACCAGCAGGAAGACGGTGGCGCCGATGGCGCCGAAGGCGTAGACGATGCGGCGGCCGATCCTGTCCGCGACCCAGCCGGCGATGATCTTGCCGAGAATCATGGCGGCGTAGTAACCCACCATGTAATTGGTCATGGTCCTGAATTGCATGCCCAGGTCTTTTTCAAGGTAGGAAGGCATCCAGTTGGCCACGCCGTAATAACCGAATTGCAGGCAGCCGGCGGTCACGCACCACAGAAGGAACAGATTGCGCGTGGCGGGGTCGCTGAAAATGGCCTTGTATGCTCCCTGCGTCTTGGCCGCCGCCTGCCGGGCCGCGTCGTCCACTTTCTCCCTCAGGCGTTTCATGTTGGCTTCCAGCCAGGATTGCGGTTCGGGAACCATCCATTGCATCAGGATGGCCAACGCCACGGGAATCAGGGCGATATAGAAGAGCCAGCGCCAACCGTAGTTCGGGATGATCCAGCCCGCCAGAACGGTGGCCAGCAGATAGCCGACCGACCAACCCGCCTGCAGGGTGCCCAGCACGGTGGTGCGATGTTTGGTGGGGACGTACTCGGCCATCAGCGTATTGCAGGTGACATAGGCGGCGCCCAGCCCCAGCGCGGCGATGAAGCGGAAAAAGGCGAATTGCCAGTAAGTCTGCGTCATGCCGAGCACGGAAGTTCCCGCCGAGAAAACGATGACGCACCACACGACCGTCCTGACGCGGCCAAAACGGTCGGCGGCCCAGCCGCCGTAAATGCCGCCGATGGCCATGCCCACCAGGGTAATCGTGCCGAGCATCCCCGCCTCGGATTGGCTCAGCTGGAATTCTTTCCTCAGCTCGGCCAGGCTGTAGGCCAGGAACATCAAGTCCGCGCCGTCCATCATCAGCACCAGAAAGCCGAAAATGAACACGGCGATCCAGATCGAATCCTTGGGAATGACAGTGTTCCTCGCAGTTGTCGCTTTCGACGTATTCATCGAACATGCCTCCTTTTGGATGCTTTGCCTCCGATCAGCCTTGCGCTTCCCTGATCATGTTGCGCTCGATGGCGTAGTTCAGGGCATCGCTGAACGCGCGCTCGGCGGCACCGGTGCAGATCGCCGAAATGTGCAGGCAGCCCTTGTCCAACACTTTCATCACTGTCTTGAAACCGACGCCTCGCGCATCTCGGAGACGATATCAGCAAGGATTTCGTCGTTTTCGATCACGGTTCCCACATTCGCGTTCTCGATCTTTCCCGCGTCCTTGCCGGCCCCTGGGCCACCCAGATTTTGGCCGACATGGGTGCCGAAGTCATCAAGGTAGAGCGTCCCGGCAGTGGTGACGATA
>JAITIQ010000070.1 GCA_031279425.1 Accumulibacter sp. | reverse complement strand
AAGTTCGCGTTGTAGCTCTGGTAATCGTCCGGGATCCAGTTGCGCACGGGCGAGCCGGCGTAGTCCAGTCCCGCCGCGTACTTGATCATCCCGGCCCAGTCGGGCAGGTAGTTCCAGCTCATGCTGTAGGAATCGTCCAGGATGAACAGGACGTTGGGCTTGATCTCGACCGACGAGGCTCCCGAGATCGGAGTGTTCGACAGGTCGGTGAGATTGGCGTCCGCGCCGGAGGCCATGGGCGGCAGCGCCAGCAGGCCAGCGAGAACGAGGAGACGAAGAGAGGGGCGAAAAACGGTTTTCATGATGAATCCTTGGCGAACCTGCGCTAGAGCGCGACGATCGTTTGCGTATAGACGACGGTGTTGCGCGGACCGGACACGCGGGCGGTGATCCGGTAATAGACCTGAAGGTTCGTCAATCCCGCGCTCGGCGAACCGGCGACCTTGGAGGCACCCTTGCCCTCGTGCGGCGGCCGGGAACATTCCACGCTCAAGGGATTACCCACCTTGTCGCACAGGCGCTGGATGACGTATTCCACCCGATTGCCGGTGACGTCCGTCCCGCCACCGCCGTCGACGACGGCGGGAACGGAGACGGCCTTTTTCCTCAGGAATTCGTTCCAGAGTTCGTCCCAGTTTCTGCGGTTCGCGGAATCGGGATCGGGATTCTGGTGCACCGCCAGATAACCCGAGCCGGAGACCTCATGCCAGAGCATTCCGCCGCCGGCGTTGGCCGCGGTGACGAGCCAGTCGACGGCGTGCTCGGTGGCGCGTTCCGCGTAGAGCACCGCCGATTCGCGGAACGCCAGGTTGCCGGCAACCAGGTTGGTCGTGTTCACCGAGCGGATCAGCGCAAGCGCCGACAGGGTCATGGCGATCAGCACGACCAGCGCGATCAGCAGAACCGCGCCGCGCTGGCGGAAGGCCGCCCTCGCCCCGTGGGGAGAGAGGGAGAATTCCATGTTCATGATCCCATCCACGGAATGTTGCGCAGCGGCACGACGGTTTCATAGACCTGGTAGCGGTAGTTCTGCCAGGTGAGGCCGGCGGGCGGAGGGGCGTCGGTGAGTGCGGCCGGATCGATGCTGCCGCCCGCCCAGGACAGCGCGGCGGTTGTCACGTTCTCCTTGTCCGGCTCGCTGTTGCGCGCGAGCAAGGCGATGCGCACCGCCGAGATTTTGGCCCAGTCTTCGCGCTTGGCGGGAGCCGTCTGATTCCAGGCGCCGGTATCCCACCGGTACTGCGCGCGCAGGCTGATGATGCCGTTGGCGACGGGTATCCAGCCGGCGTCGTCGGCATCAGTGCACTCCGCCAGCATGTAATCGCACACCGTCAGATTGCCGCCGCGCACGGCGTAGCCGACGACCTTGGGCTCCGCGCCGAGATTGAACAACAACCTATCTTCTGTCGGGGTGCCGTAGGGGGAGGTGCTGACCTCGATCGTATATCCCGAAGGATCGGTGTCCAGGATGCGTAGCAAGGCCAGCTCGCAACTGCCGGAGGAGCCGACGGGCGCGGCGATGACCAGTTCGTCCTCGCGGAAATCCGTGACGGACTCGAGGCCGATGAAGCGCTGATCCGAGCTTCCCGGGAGAGAAGCCGGCTTCGACTCCGTGGACACGATGAGGCTGCCCTCGGGCAGGCTCGCGCTGCTGCCATGGATGACGAGCAACGTGTCCGCGCCGGCATCGCCTGACGGCAGGATGGCGTTCGGCGGGTTGATCACCACCGGCACGAACTTCGGTGACACGGGAGCCATGGGGTCGTCAACCTCATCGTGGATCCTCATCGCGCAGCCGATCACCTCGAGCGAGCTGAACCCGTAACCGGCCTGCTTCAAGTGCCGCTCGACCGAGTAGATGGCCAGCGCCGCGTTGTTCTGCGCGTCGCCGGAACCGGTGGTGACCCGCTTCTGCGCCTCCGTCGTGCGGGCGACCTGCATGATCACCAGCATCCCGATCATGCCGATGAGCAGCGCCACCATGACCTCGACCAGCGAGAAGCCCAGGAGCTTTCTCGATCCGCGCCCCTCCGGGGGGAGTGAAAATGTCCGTATCGTCCGTGTCATTTGTTTCTCGATATCTGCGAAATGACGGTATATTTGTGGAATTCACCCGCCGCCATGGACGGCATCCGCCAGAAGAGTTCGATCCGCACCCGCCCCTCCTCCGTGCCGGACGCGGTGACGACGGAGACCGTCGGCAGCGTGCCCTCCTCGTTGCTGACGCCGGGAAGTCCTTTTGCGGAATCCTTGACGTCGTTCAGCCAGGCGTCGTAGGCGGCGCCGCCGGTCTTGAATTTCGTCTCCAGTTCCGCGATGGTGTCGCCGCCCGCCCACATCTCGCCGATCAGCCGGTTGGCCAGCAGGGCGGCCCGGGTGCGCAGTTGCGCGTCGGCCGCCAGCTTGATCGACGCCGCCTGGATGCCGATGACCGTCAGGATGCCGAGCGAAAAGACGAGGATGGCGATCAGGGCCTCCAGCAGCATCGAGCCGGATTGGCGGGCACTGCGCGCCTTCGAGGCGTGCCTGTTTTTCATTTGCACCCTTGTGTGTCGGAGCCGGGCAGCGCGGGATCGCACAGACGGGCCCCGCTGCCGGCGTTTACCTCGATGCGCAGGCAACGGGTTTCTCCCCTTCCCCCGGCGGCGGCGCAATTTCCCGCGCCATCGGTGCCGGAGATCGAGATGGAACCCGGGCCGGCGCCGCAACCGGCGGGGGAAACGAGACGCCCCATCCCGTTGAAACAGAACGAAGAACGATCCGCGGCGACCACCACCTGGGACCATTGGCCCGACTGAATCTCGGCGTTGTCGCGGCCGACGACTTTCCACCTGTCCGTCTCGATCCTGAAATTGACGACCGCGTTCGTTTTCAGGGCCTCGGCGCGCGCCGTCTGCAAGCCGTTCAGGAGGCTCTCTGCCGCCGCGCGGACGCGCTGGTTCCGGATCCAGCCCGTGAAATTCGGCACGGCCATGGCGATCAGGATGCCCATGATCACCAGCCCGATCAGCACTTCGATCAAGGTCACGCCGCGCGAGCGCCGTGGGGTGCGCGGGATCAACATGCGCCTCCCTTCGAAGTGACCCAGCAACTGCCGTTGCCCGTCCAGCCCGAGTGGCCAGTGATCGTAGACGTCCGGGCGCCAGCCTGATTCACGGTATACACGAAGCCGGACATCATGTCCTGACCAGTCGCCGTCAGGGTGAAGGTCGTCGCGGTCTTCTCACAGCTGAATTCGAAATGGTCGTCGGTCGCCGTGTTGCAGGCCCGACAGGCTGGCGTGGGGTCATAGGTATGGTTGTCCTGGTAACACTGCTCCATCTGGGTCGCTCGGGCGGACAATCCCTGGATGGCGGGCAGGATCCGCGCGCGTTTCACGTAGTCCTG
>JAITIQ010000035.1 GCA_031279425.1 Accumulibacter sp. | reverse complement strand
CAGGCGGGCAAATCGTCCGCGATGCGTTGCCGGATGCGGAGCGTCTGGCCCGGCTGCGCTACGCGCGCTGGGTGACGCGGCGCGGCGTGGGCGGCCCGCGGGAAGATGATTACCGAAGGCGCGTGCGCGATCTCTGGCGCGGTCGTCCGCTCTTCGAGATCTTCCTGTTCCTGGAAAAGGGCGGCGAAGCGCTGCTCGCCGACAGCATCGATTCCCTGGCCGGGCAATATTACGACGGCTGGCATCTGGTGATCTTCGCGCCGACTCCCTCGCCCGAGCCGGACTTTGCTCGTGACGAAGGAGCCGTCCGCTGGATACGGATTTCCGAAGACGCGCCGCTTGCCGAAGCGGTCAATGCGCGTCTCGCCGCCTCGACCGCCGACTGGGTCGGCTTCTTCGCCTGCGGCACGCGCTTTTCGCCCGATTTCCTGCTCTCCCTGGGCGACTACGTCGCGCTCCATCCCGAGTGGCGCCTGATCTACACCGACGAAGACGCCTTCGATGCCAAGGGCGAGCTGCATACGCCCCTGTTCAAACCCGACTTCAATCTCGAATTGCTGCGTTCCACGGACTATATCGGCGGCCTGGCGGTGGAAAGGCGCTCGCTCGTCGCGGCGGGCGGATACCCGCTCCTTGACGACGCCGCCTGCTACGACCTCGCCTTGCGCGTGGTCGACGCGTGCGGCGACGAGAGCGCCGGACACATCGCGGAAGTGTTGCAGCACGTGCCGCCCGCCGCCTTTCGCCGGGCCGGCGCGGCGGACGCGGCGAAGGCGCTCTCCGCCCATCTGGCGCGGCGCGGCATCGCGGCCGAAGTCGGCGAAGGGCTGCTCGCGGGGACCACCCGCCGCGTCATTTACCGCCACCCCGGAACGCCCAAGGTCTCGATCATCATCCCGACGCGCAACCGCCTCGAACTCCTCGGCCCCTGCGTCGAATCGCTGTTGAAGCACACCGCCTGGCCGGACTGGGAACTGCTGCTGGTCGACAACGGCAGCGACGACCCGAACGTCCGGGCCTACTACGACGCGCTGCGCGCGGCCTTGCCGGAACGCGCGCGCGTCCTGGATCATCCCGAGCAGTTCAACTTCTCGGCGATGAACAACCGGGCCGCGCGCGAAGCGCGTGGCGAATATCTGCTGCTGCTCAACAACGACACCGAGTGCATCCACGACGACTGGCTCGACGCGATGATGAGCCAGGCGCAGCGCGCCGACGTCGGTCTCGTCGGCGCGCGCCTGTTGTACCCCGGCTCGCTGAAAATCCAGCACGGCGGCGTCGTGCTCGGCATGTTGGGGGTTGCCGAGCACGTGTTTTACGACACGCCCTACGATCACCCCGGTTATCTGAACCGCGCGCAGGCCGATCAGGAATATTCGGCCGTCACCGGCGCGTGCCAGTTGCTGAGGAAATCCTTGTTTGAGGAGATGGGCGGGCTCGACGAGCGATTCCGTATTTGCGGCGACACGGACCTTGGCCTGAAGATCAGGCGGCGCGGTTATCGCATCATCTGGACACCGTTCGCCACGCTTCTGCACCACGGTTCGGGAACTTTTCGGAGAGGGCTGGGATACGACCCGGAACAACTGGCGCGGCTCCAGGAGGAAAGCGCCTTTTTTTGCCAACTCAGGAAGGATGCCTTGCGCAGCGATCCCGCCTGGAACCGGAACCTGAGCCTTGCCTCTTCCTCGCCTGTCGTCGACGATGAATTGGCCGTTCCCTGGAATCCCGACTTCCACGATCGTCCGCGCGTCGCGGCGATGCCGGCGATCAACCACGGCGTGGCCGAATACCGCTGCCTCGCGCCCCTGCGCGCCCTGCACGCGGCTGGAAAGCTGCTCTACACCACGATCCATCAGCCGCGCCCCGGCTGCGAGCGCGTGCCCACGCCCGTCGAGCTGGCCCGCATGGCGTCCGATACGCTGCTCATGCACGCTCCGGTCGGCGACATGCGCTGCCAGGCGCTGCTGCACTATCAGACTTTCAACCCGGAGGTCTTTCTCATCTATGCGCTGGATGACCTGATCACCGATATTCCGCGCGAAAACCCGATCCGCGACCTCCTCCCGGCGGAGGTCATGAAGGAGCGCCTGCGACTCGGCCTGGCGGCCAGCCACCGCCTGATCGTCAGCACCGAACCGCTGGCCGAAGCCTGCCGCCAATGGATCGACGACGTCCGCGTCGTGCCGAATACCCTCGACTGGCATACCTGGGGCAAACTGCCAAGCCGGCGCCGGCGCGGTCCCCGCTTGCGCGTCGGATGGGCCGGCGCGCAGCAGCATGCCGGCGATCTGCGCCTTTTGCGGGACGTCATCGCGGCGACGCGGCAAGAGGTCGATTGGGTCTTCCTGGGCATGATGCCGGAAGGACTCGATTCCCGCGCCGTGGAGTTTCATGGTCATGTTCACTTTGCCGCCTACCCGGCGAAGCTCGCCTCGCTCGACCTCGACCTCGCGCTCGCCCCGCTGGAAATCCATCCGTTCAACGAAGCCAAGAGCAATCTGCGCCTGCTCGAATACGGCGCGCTCGGCTGGCCGGTGCTGTGCACCGACATCTTCCCCTACCGCGCCGACGACCCGCCGGTCGCGCGCCTTGCCAACGACGCCGGGAAATGGATTGCCGCCATCCGCGAACGCGCCGCCGACCCCGACGCGCTCGCGCGCCAAGGGGACGCGCTGCGCGCCTGGGTGAAAAAACATTATCTCCTGGAAAACCGGCTCGACCAGTGGTTCGCGGCGCTCACCCGATGAATCTTGGCGGGTTCTCAGGTTTTCGACAAGGCGCGGTCGATATCCCAGAGAATGTCATCGAGGGTTTCGAGACCGATCGAGAGGCGGATCAGGTCGGGCGGAACGCCGGCAGCGATCTGCTGTTCCTCGTTCATCTGGCGGTGCGTCGTCGAAGCCGGATGGATGACCAGCGTCTTCGCGTCGCCGACATTGGCGAGATGCGAGAGGAATTCGACGTTTGCGATGAATTTCCTGCCCGCCTCGGCGCCGCCATCGATGCCGAAGGACAGTACCGCGCCGCTGCCGCGCGGCAGGTATTTTTGCGCCCGCGCGTGGTATTTGTTCGATGGCAGGCCGGGGTAGTTGACCCAGGCGACTTTCGGGTGCGATTCGAGGAAACGGGCGACGGCGAGCGCGTTCGAAGAATGCCGTTCCATGCGCAGAGAAAGCGTTTCGACGCCTTGCAGCAGCAGGAAGGCGCTGAACGGCGAGAGCGTCGGCCCGAAGGTGCGCAGGATTTCCATGCGGCACTTCGCCGTGAAACCGAAATCCCCGAAGGTTTCGAAGAACCGAACGTCGTGGTAGCCGATCGACGGCTCGGTCATCATCGGGAATTTCCCGTTGTCCCAGGGAAACTTCCCCGATTCGACGACGATTCCGCCCATCGTCGTTCCGTGTCCGCCGATGAACTTGGTCGCCGAATGCAGAACGACGGCCGCGCCCCATTCGAAAGGGCGGCAGAGCCAGGGCGAGGTGAAAGTATTGTCGACGAAGAGCGGCAGCCCGGCGTCGTTGGCGATCTTCGCGACGCGCTCGAGGTCGAGCACGTTGAGCGATGGATTGCCCAGCGTTTCGGCATAGAGAAGCTTCGTTTTCGGGGTGATCGCGCGGGCAAAATTCTCCGGATCGTCGGAATCGACGAAAACCGTCTCGATGCCGAGCTTGCGGAAATTGACGTCGAGCTGCGAGTGCGTGCCGCCGTACAGGGTGCGCGCCGCGACGATTTCGTCGCCCGCTTCGACGATGTTGAGGAGCGCGACCATCTGCGCCGCGAGGCCGCTCGCCGCGGCGACGGCGGCGCGGCCGCCTTCGAGCGCGGCGATGCGCTCTTCGAGCACGGCGACCGTCGGGTTGGAAAGACGCGAATAGACGTTGCCGAAAGTCTGGAGATTGAACAGGCTGGCGGCGTGGTCGGGGGTGTCGAAAACATAGGACGTCGTCTGGTAGATCGGCACGGCGCGGCTGCCCGTGGCGGCGTCCGGAATCTGTCCGGCGTGCAGGCTCAGGGTTTCGAAACCGTATTCGTGGTCGGCCATGGCCTTCCCTCCGTTAAGGAACCGGCCGGCGCGACGAGATGACGCCGGTGTTGACGCCCATCCAGTTGAGTCCGCCGAACAGGCGGGCGTATTCGATCTTGACGCAGCGATCCATGACCACCTCGAGCCCGGCGTCCCGGGCGATCCTCCCGGCTTCCTCGTTGATGACGCCGATCTGCATCCAGAAAATCTTCGCGCCGATGGCGACGGCCTCATGCGCGATCGGCACGCAGTCCGCCGGTTTGCGGAACACGTCCACGAGATCGACGGGGAAGGGGATCGATTTCAGGTCCGGATAGCTTTTCTCGCCCAGGATTTCGGGATATTTCGGATTGA
>JAITIQ010000002.1 GCA_031279425.1 Accumulibacter sp. | reverse complement strand
CCCTGCGGGGGGCGAGGGGAACAGGAAGTTTCGTCATGGCGGGGGCGAGAGGGCCGCGGCAATTCATACGGCCCTCTGGATTGCCACGGCATTCCAGAAAGCGGTACCGCCGCAGGGATTGCCGCGTCGCGCAGCCCGAATAATGACGAGGGGGGGTCGTAATGACGAGTCCCGATGGATTCCCCTGTCCTCTGAACCGCCCCATCGCTGCGCTCCCCGCAATGACGCAGTCTGGATCTGTTTTCGTATTTGGCATATTCATGCAAGCAGAATTACCGACTTTTGAGCAATGTGTCCTAACGCAGCCAGAAAAGCGCCCGGTGGCGCAGTTTGTCCAGCAGGGTCATGCTGAGCCACGTGACCGCGCCGGTATAGAGAATCCCCGCGACCATGCGCGGATAATCGGCGAAATCGGCGTAGTACTGGATGAAACGGCCAAGTCCCGCGTTGGCGCCGAACAGTTCGGCGACGGTCAGCAGAATGAAGGAAAAACCGAGTCCGACGCCCATGCCGGCAAAGATGTGCGGCAGGCTCGCCGGAAAGACGACGCGCGCGAGCGACTCCATGCGCGTAAAACCGAGGACGCGCGCGTTGTCGCGGTAATGCGCCTCGATCGATTGCGCGCCGATCGCGGCGTTGTGGAAGACCGGCCAGAAAGCGCCGATGAAGACGACGAACGCGGCGGAAATCTTGAAGGTCGGAAGAACGGCGATCGCATACGGGATATAGACCGTCGGCGGTATCGGCGAGACGACCTTGGCGAACGGGAAAAAAGCGCGTCCCAGCCGGGGCAGAATGCCCGCCAGGAGGCCGAGTGCGGTGCCGCTGATGACGGCCAGCGCGTAACCGGGCAGCAGGATGTAGAACGAGGAAACGGTGCCTTTCCAGAGTTCGGGCAGGGAATCGGCCAGGGCGCGGGCAACCGTCGCCGGAGCGGGCAGCAGCGGATTGGCCGCCTGGTCGATGAAAAAGGAGGCGAATTGCCATGAGAGCAGGATGAACGCCCACAGCGCGAGCGCTTCCCAGGCGACGAAGGCGTAAATGGGGCGCGCGGCCCTCCCGTCGACCGGTTCGGTTTCGCGTTCGCCCATTTCCTTTGTGTTTTCCTTGAGCACGATGGCCTTGGACACTTGACTTCCTCCAATTTCCCTGACTTTCCCTAGGTCGCGGCCAGACCGGAAATGATGTCCGCGTCGAGCCGCTCGGCGATGTTTTCACGCAGCTTGCGAAATTCCGCCGAAGCGAAGAATTCGATGCGCTGGCGCGGACGCGGCAGCGCCACGTCGATTTCGGCCAGCAGCCTTCCGCCCCGGCTTGCGCCGAGGAGGACGACGCGTTCGCCCAGATAGATCGCTTCGTCGATGTCGTGCGTCACGAAGACGATCGTGCGGCGAGGCGAACTGCTTTTCCACACCTCGACCAGCAAATCCTGGAGCTTTCCGCGGTTGATCGGGTCGAGCGCCCCGAAAGGCTCGTCCATCAGCAGAACGGGCGCCTCGAGCGCCAGCGCGCGGGCGATCGCCGCGCGCTGGCACATTCCGCCCGAGAGCTGGAAAGGATATTTTCCCGCCGCCTCGCCAAGACCGACGCGCGAAAGGTAGTCGCGCGCAAGTTCCCGTCCTTGCGCTCGTGTGAAGTCCGGATGCGCCTTGGCGACGGCCAGCGCGACGTTGATCTCCGCCGTGAACCACGGGAAAAGCGAATAATTCTGGAAGACGACCGCGCGGTCGATGTCCGGACCGGTGATCTCGACGCCTTTCCAGGCGATGCGGCCACGCGTCGGTTTTTCGAGTCCCGCGATCAGGCGCAGCAGCGTCGACTTGCCCGACCCGCTCGGTCCGAGCAGGCTCAGGAACTGTCCTTCGGACACCTCGAGCGCGACGTGGCGCAGGACGGGCTCGTCCCCGTAGGCGAAGGAAAGAGCGTCGATCCGCAGGCCGTCCGGGCCGGCGCGGCACGCCGCGGTGTTCACAGGTTGCGTTCCCTGAACTGCTTCAGCCGCGCCTGATAGAAAGCGTCCCGTGGATTTTCCGCCGCCAGCGACTCGATCGCCTTCTGATACGGCCCGACCGCGAAAATGGGATCGAGCGGACGCTTGCCATCGACGAAATCCGACGCCACCAGGGAAACCCAGAATTGCTGGACGCCCTTCACGTTGGGATCGGTCGTCTGGTCGAGGTTGGGCGTATAGAAGCTCTTTTCGAGCGTGTCGCGGTCCAGCTTGACGTATTTGGCGATCGAATCGATGGTCTCCTGGCGATGATCCCGGGAAAAACGCTCGGCTTGCAGCAAGGCGCGGAGGAAGCGCTCGACGACTTCGGGATTTTCGAGCGTCTTGCTGGTGACGATCAGGCGGCAGCAGGGATGGCCGGGATAGAGGTCGCCCGAGCGCAGGATGACTTTCAGTCCCTGCTGTTCGGCGCGCAGATCGAACGGTCCCCAGACGACGCCGGCGTCGACCTGGCCGGAGCGGACCGACTCGATGACCGCCGGAGGATTCTTCAGTTCGAAGATTTCCAGATCGGAACGCCAGTCGACCTTGGCTTCCTTGAGCGCGATGCGAAAAACGGCGTCGCTGGAGGCCAGGCGGACGGTCGCCACCTTCTTGCCGCGCAGATCGGCAACCGTGCGGATCTCCTTGGCGCGTTCGGGCTTGATGATGATCGAGCCGTCCTGCCCCATGATGCCGCCGACGATCCGGACGTCCGAACCCTTGGAATAGAAGAGCAGCGGCGCGGGCGTGCTGAACGAACCCGTATCCAGCTTGCCGCTGATGACCGCGTTGATCCCGTCGGCGGAATTCTGGAATTCGACGAGCTCGACGTCGAGATTTTCCTTCTTGAAAAATCCCTGTTCGTAGGCGATGAAATACTTGGCATGGCCGATCGCGGGCAGGTAGCCGACCTTGACCGGCTCGGCCAGCGCGGCGCCCGCCGCGGCAAGGGACAGCGCGCCGACGGCCAGTAATCGATGCAATTGGGAAGAAGGGTTCATCGTTTTCTCCTTGGAAGCGACGGCTGAATTTATACGGATCGATTCGTGTCTGTGAACGAAGAAAAAACTCTTTGCTTATACGAAATTCGAGAGTTTGTCCCGTCCGCCTGGCGTCGTGAGTCGTAGATTCACAGACGAAAGCAATGACTGCGCTTCGCTTGTTCAACCCGCGATTCCCGCTCCATTCTTATTCAGGGAAACGCTGAACGAGCGGGAAGATCGAGGCGAGCGGAACAAAAATTGAGATAGCGAGGGATTTTTTCCGGAAGATGGCCTTTGAAGACCAAGAATCGGGGGTATCCCCCGATTCCTGCTACCCTGGACGCATCTCTCCCGTCAGAGGCTGGCCGTAGGCTTCCAGGTCGGCCAACCCCGAAGCCGCGTCGGCGCCAATCCGCTCGCGCGGGCGATTATGCCGTCGACGAAGATTCGTTGCCAATCGAGATCATTTTCACGCATCTGTCTTTGCCGATCCCTTCTCAAACCGCATCACCTCGCCGACGCAGGACACGCGGATGGTGTCCCTGGCGGCGAAGCGTCCTTCGAGAATCGCCTTGGCCAGCGGATTCTCCATTTGCGACTGGATCGCGCGCTTCAAGGGCCGCGCGCCGAAG
>JAITIQ010000232.1 GCA_031279425.1 Accumulibacter sp. | reverse complement strand
CCAATGTCTTGTGATCCAATTTCCGACCGTCTCTTTTCATGATCTTCTCTCAAATCACTCTTTATCTCAATTTCTCTATTATACGCTAAATTACTGACTGATGAGTAAGTGAATGGGCTTGCAAGATCTTCGCCTACGCAATCGAAAGTCGTTACACGGTCGCGTAGTGAATCGCAAAAACGGTAAAAATACTCAGGGAAATGCTGAATGGGCCGGCATTCCCTCGATCTGTGCCTCTTTGGATTTTGGCTTTTATGGCTGGCGGCGATGTTCCGCGCGATTGGTGCCATATTGCTTGTCGTAAATCTCTTTTTCCTTCACCTCCTCTCTGGTTCTATTGGTTACCGCGCCATGCAGGGCTTCTTCGAATCGAATTTCCAGCCCGCGATCAGATACTGCATGGCCATGGCATCGTCGCGGTCGCCGGAGTCGAGTTTTCCGTACAGTTCGCGAGCCTTCATCACCGCATCCATATCGAGTTCGAGGCCGAAACCCGGCGTGTCGGGCACGTGGATTTTCCCGTCGCGGATCTTCAGCGGGTTTTTGGTGAGGTGCTGGCCGTCCTGCCAGATCCAGTGCGTATCCATGGCGGTGATGTTTCCCGGCGCTGCGGCGGCGCAGTGGGCAAAAATCGAAAGGGAAACATCGAAATGGTTATTGGAATGGGAACCCCAGGTCAGGCCCCAGTGATCCAGCGCCTGGCCGATGCGGACGGAATCTTCCATGGTCCAGAAATGCGGATCGGCCAGAACGATGTCGACCGACTTCTCCACCGCCGCGTGATAGAACTGCCGCCAGTCGGTGGCGATCATGTTGCTTGCCGTGGGGATGCCGGTCGCCATCTTGAATTCCGCCATGGTCTCCCGGCCCGAATAACCGCGCTCCCCGCCGCAGGGATCTTCCGCGTAGGTCAAGGGAGAACCCTTGCAGAGCCGGATCGCTTCTTCGAGCGACCAGGCCCCGTTGGGGTCGATGTTGATCCGCGCGTCCGGAAATTCCTTCGCGAGGGCGCAAATGGCCAGCATCTCCTCTTCTCCGGGGAAAACACCGCCCTTCAACTTGAAGTCCTTGAAACCGTAATGTTCCCTGGCGGCCCGCGCCTGTTCCACGATGGCCTCCACCGTCATGGCGGGCTTTCGCCGCCGGGCGAACCACGGGTTGCCATCGTCTTTTTCGTCGATATAGGGGAGCCCGGTCTTGCTTCCATCGGCCTGGTAAAAGAGATAGCCCAGGACGACCACGTCCTCCCGCTGGCGGCCGTCTCCCAGCAGTTCGCAGACCGGCAATCCCAGAAACTGTCCCATGAGATCCAGCAGAGCCGCCTCGACCGCGGTTTCCGCGTGAACCACGTCCTTGAGATTCGCCAGGGACAGGTTTTGCAGCCCCTCGCTGTTTCTTGCCGACCGTTCATGGATTCGCTTCAGGGACTGGATGATGGAGCGGTATTCCCCGATGCCGCGTCCCTCCACCAGGGGAGCGTAGCCCTCGAGCGCCCGGGTAATGGCGTCTCCACCGTGGACTTCCCCAACGCCGGTATGACCGGAACTGTCTTCGAGGAGGACCAGGTTGCGGGTAAAGAAGGGCGAATGCGCGCCGCTCAGCGAAAGCAGCATGCTGTCATGGCCGGCCACGGGAATGACCCGCATTCTTGTGATGGTGGGCGAATTGCTCATGTGTTTTTCTCCCTCTGTTTTTTCTGCCATGCGGTGAAGCCGAAGAAAGCCGCCAGCAGCGCAAGGAACATCAGCGCGATGGGATGGTTCAGGATGTCGAGGAAATCCCCGTTGGAATACTGTAGCCCCCGCCGAAGATTGGTTTCGAAAGGCTCGCCCAGGATGAAGCCGAGAATGAGCGGCGGGATCGGCATGGCGTATTTCTGCATCAACAGACCGACGACGCCGAAAAATACCAGCCCCCAGGCGTCGAAGCTGCGGAAATTGGTCGCGTAGGCCCCGATGATGCAGAGGACGACGATGACCGGCAGCAGGATGTAGGAAGGGATTTTCAGTATCTGGACAAAGCCCTTCATTCCTCCATACATGACCAGCATCATCAGGAAAGAAGAAAAAATCATCGCCGAGAAAATCATGTACACCGCCAGGCCATTGGTCTCGAACAGGAGCGGCCCCGGCGTCACCCCGTGCAACATGAAGCCACCGAGAAGCAGGGCCGTGGCGCCGTCTCCGGGGATGCCCAGGGTAAGCAGGGGAATCATGGCGCCGCCGATGGTGGCGTTGTTGGCGGTTTCCGAGGCCACCAAGCCGTCGATGATGCCGGTGCCGAATTTCTCCGGATATCTGGAGGCGTTTTTCGTCACCGAATAGGCGACCAGGTTGGCGGTGGAGCCGCCGATGCCCGGAAGCACCCCGATACCAAGCCCGACGCAGGCGCAACGGATGATGTTCACGATCTGGCCTTTTATTTCCGCAAGGGTAAACCCCAGCCCCCGGATCTTGAAATCCGTGATGATGCTCGTGTCCTTGCCATCGTTCCCGGCGGAACTGGCGATCACCTCCGAAATCGCGTACAGGCCCACCAGCACCGGCAAGAGCGTCAGCCCGGAAGTCAGTTCGATGCTGCCGAAGGTATAGCGCTTGGCGGCGTCGATGGGCGCCAGACCGATGGTGGCGATCATCATCCCCAGGAGGGCGCTGAGAAGCCCCTTGACCAGGGACTTTCCCACCAGACTGGAAATGAGGGCGAGGGCGAAAACGGTGACCGCGAAATTTTCCCAGGGGCCGAATTTGATGGTCAATGCCGCCAGGGCCGGGGAAACGAAAATCATTGCCACAATACTCAGCAAGGTGCCGATGAAGGAGCAGAAGATCCCGACGCCAAGGGCTTTCCCGGCCTGCCCCTTGAGAGCCAGCGGCCGCCCGTCGAAACAGGTGGCGATGGACGAAGGCGTTCCCGGAATATTCAGCAGAATGGCCGAGACGAGACCTCCCGAGGTGCCGCCGATATAAATGCCGGTCAGCATGGCCAGGCTGATTCCCAGATCCATTCCGTAGGTGATGGGCAGGAACATGGAAAGCGCCGCGACCGTGGTCAGCCCCGGCAGGGCGCCGAAAACGATGCCCGCCGTCACGCCCAGGAAAATAAGCAGGATATTCGCGGGATTCGCAAAAATCGCGGCAAACCCGGTGCCGAACAGTTCCAGCATCTCGGCCTCCTATCCCAATAAGCCGACAGGAAGAAACATGGAAAGCGGTCTGGTGAAAAGCAGATACAGCAGCACCGGCAAACCCGCCGAGAAACAGAGGACGAAAGCCGCCCAGCGCCTTCGTTTCTCCGGTGGAATCAAAAGGAATATTTCGGCCAGCAGGAACGCGGCGGTGGATAGAATGAAACCCAGGCGAGTGAAAAAGAAAATATAGACGCACATGAACAGGACAGAGAACAGCATGAGCCGGCTGGATCGGTCGAAACCGAAGCGGCGCCCGCCCGCCGTCGCGGTCTCCCGGACCGCTGCCTGGTCCTTTTGCGGCCTTTTCAGTCGGAGCGCGTTTCCCGCGATATGAATGACGCTGAGCGCCGCCATCAATCCCCCGATCAACTGCGGAATCGCCCTGGAAGTCATGGGACTGTTGCCAAAGGGATCAAACGAGGAAATCGAGAAAGATCCGGCAAGGTACGACAGCGACAGGATCAGGAAAAACAGTCCCGTTCCCATTTCTTGTTTGTGATTCATCCATGCTCCTCCCCTGAAAAAGGCCGCGAAAAACCCTCTCTACTTTTTGCCCCGAAGCACGTCGGAAATCTCCATCAGATTCTTCAGTTCATTGGCGAAATGTTCCGTCGTGGGCTGGGTGTCCAGGTAGAACGGCGTCTGCCCGAAGGCCGCGATCTCCTTGGCATAGGCGGTGCTGCCGGAGACGACCTTGCCGACGGCCTGGCTGAATCTGGCGACGATGGCCGGATCGGTTCCCTTGGGCATGAAGAAGGTGTTGTAGTAGCTGTAGCTGCACTTCACTCCCGACTCGATGAGGGTGGGAATATTGGGCAGGGCGGCGGGTCTCTGGGCGCTGACCGTGGCCAAAACCTTGAACTTGTTCGTCTTGAGGTAATCCTCGATCATGTTGATCTGAATGGGGATGACGTCCACGTGATTGCCGAGGAGCAGGGGTATGCGTTCGCCGGAGCCTCCGGAACTCACCACGTTCAGTTTGGCGCCCGCGTTCTGCATGGCGATGGCGATCCACTGGGTGGACGCGCCAGTATTGGCGGTCATGCGGTATTTCCCCGGATTCTTCTGCGAGTCCGCGATGAGGTCCTGGATACTGTTCCAGGGAGCGTCCGCCCGGACGGCGATCACCTCGTCGGAAGCCTTGGCGAAAACGGCGACCGGCGCCAGATCGGCGTAGGTGAAATCGATGACGCCGGAAGCCGCGGCCACGTTGAGGGAAAGCTGATGCACCAGTACGGTATAGCCGTCGGGCTTGGCGTCCTTGACTTGGGCCGCGGCCACGGTGCCGCCGGCGGCGCCGACGTTGGTGATGACGATGGGCTGGCCGAGCTCCTGGCTCACGTACTTGGCCATGGCCCTGGCGTTGTAGTCGGAATTTCCGCCCGCGCCGAAGGCGACGACCAGGTTGATCGCCTGGCTCGGCCAGTTCGCGGCCGCCGATTCGGCCGCCGTGAGCGAAGCCGAGGTCAGAGAGAGTGCCGCAAGGGTCAAAAGCAATTTTTTCATGTTTACTTCCTCCACAAAAATCCCGTTTGTCTCGGGCGCGCCCCGGGATGTTAGACGCGCTTTTCTTTTCCACTCATTGGAACCTGGTTTTGGAGCACATCAAAAACAGACGCGCGCAACACCTTGCGCTCGCAATGACGGCGTAAATACATGTTCATCATTGAATTGATCTACTCTGAAGCCTGTGCATGGTTTCCATTTGCCATCCTTCCCAAGAGACAGGATTTTCCTTCGCGCTGCCGCTCGCTTTCCCTTTCTCCCTCCAAGCGGGGGAGGAAGGGCAAACGGCGATGAACATGGACTGCGTCAAGTCAATCTGCCCAATGGCGTGAAGGAAGCTGGAGCGCGGGCGGGACGCTCGCGCTCCATTCAGGTCAATCCTTCCGCTCGATCTCGAAATCAGCCAGCCATTCCAGCGCGCGCACCATGCCCGAGTGATCCCAGGCCTTGCCGCCGTGCGCGGCGCAAGCGTTGAACAGTTCCTGCGCGGTCGCGGTGTTGGGCAGCGAAACGCCCAGCGCCCGCGCCGAGGAAAGCGCGAGATTGAGATCCTTCTGGTGCAGTTCAATCCGGAAACCAGGGTCGAAGCTGCGTTTAATCATCCGCTCGCCGTGAATCTCAAGAATCTTCGAGGAGGCAAAGCCCCCCATCAGCGCCTCCCGCACCCTGGCCGGGTCGGCTCCGGCTTTCGCGGCGAAGAGCAAGGCTTCGCCAACGGCTTCGATGTTCAGCGCGACGATGATCTGGTTGGCAACCTTGGCGGTCTGCCCGTCGCCGTTGCCGCCAACCAGGGTGACGTTCTTGCCCATCAGTCCAAAGAGGGGCTTTACCTTGTCGAAAGTCTCCGGACTGCCGCCGACCATGATCGAGAGGGTGGCGTTCTTGGCGCCGACTTCGCCGCCGGAGACCGGGGCGTCGAGGTATTCGCAGCCGAGATCCTTGATCTTCCTGGCGAATTCCTTGGTCTCGATGGGCGAGATCGAACTCATGTCGACGACGATCTTGCCGGGGGAGAGGCCGGCGGCGATGCCGTCCGGGTCGAAGAGGGCGGCAGCGACCTGCGGGGTGTCCGGCACCATGGTGATGATCACATCGCCTTTTTGCGCCGCTTCCCTGCCGCTGGCGCAGGTCTTGCCACCCGCTTGGATCAGCGCCTCGGGAATGTTCGAACGGCTGTACAGAAATACCTCGTGTCCACCCCTGATCAGATTTTCAGCCATCGGTTTACCCATGATTCCCAGTCCTACGAATCCTATCTTGCTCATGACTTGCTCCTCATTGATCGGTGGGTCGGAAAAATTTGTCGCGCAGGGCTTGCGTGGCGCCGCGGAAGACGCCCAGGTCGCTGCCGACGGCGATGACGGTGATACCCATCGCCAGATAGCGCCGGGCGTCGGCTTCGGATGGAGCGAGTATGCCCGCGGGCTTGCCGTGCGCTTGGGCGGCGGCGACGATCCGCTGTATGGCGTCCTGCACTTCCGGGTGCGCGGGATTGCCCAGGCGGCCATAACCGGCCGCCAGGTCGGACGGGCCGATGAAGACGCAGTCGATGCCGTCCACGGCGCAGATTTCATCGATCGCCGCGACCGCCTGGCGACTTTCGATCTGGGCGATCACCGCGATGTTGTCGTTGATGACCTCGAAGTAATCGGCGACCGTGCCGTAGCGGTTGCTGCGCTGCGCGACGGAAACGCCGCGCACGCCTTCCGGCGGGTAGCGCGTCGCCGCCACGGCACGGCGCGCGTCCTCGGCCGAATCCACGAAAGGCACCAGGAAATTGTAGAAGCCCACGTCAAGCAGGCGCTTGATCACTACCGTGTCGTTCCACTGCGGCCGGACCACCGGCGCGCTGCCGCTGTCCTTCAGTACCATCAACTGCGGGATCAGCGAGAGCACGTCGTTCGGCGCATGCTCGCCGTCGAGCAGCAGCCAATCAAAACCGGCCAGTCCCATGATCTCGGTGGTAATCGGACTGCCCAGCGAACACCAGCAGCCGATCAGCTTCCCGCCGGCGGCGAGGTCGTGGCGGAAGGAGTTGGGAATCGGGCGATACGGAGTACTGCTCATGGTTCATTCCTCGGAAGCTGTTCATTGATTTTCGACAGGCGGCAATCCAGACGGCTGTTCTGGCTTGCCTTGGCGTTTCGAGAGGCTGGACCGCCGCGCGGATGGCCGAGTCGCCGCGCTCCAATGTTCTTTCATGCCGATCATGAACAAGTCCTCGATGATTCAGCGCACCAGGCACGGGCGCTTGGGGTCGAACCGCCAGCCTGGAATCAGGTACTGCATCGCCCGGGCGTCGTCGCGCGCGCCGAGCGCCCTGGTCTTGTAGACTTCGTGCGCCTTTTCGACCTCGGCCAAGTCGAGATCAAGCCCCAGGCCGGGCCTCTCCGGCAAGCGGATCAGGCCGTCCCGGATCGGATAAGGCTCGCGGGTCAGGCGCTGGCCGTCCTGCCAGATCCAGTGCGTGTCGATGGCCGTGACCTTGCCGGGCGCGGCGGCGGCGGCGTGCGTGAACATGGCCAGCGAGACATCGAAGTGATTGTTCGAGTGCGAACCCCAGGTCAGGCCGAACATGCGGCAGATCTCGGCGACGCGCACCGCGCCCTGCAGGGTCCAGAAATGCGGATCGGCGAGCGGGATGTCCACCGCTTGCAACTGGAGCGAATGCGCCAGTTGCCGCCAGTCGGTGGCGATCATGTTGGTCGCGGTCGGCAGCCCCGTGGCGCGCCGGAACTCGGCCATCACCTCGCGTCCCGAGAAGCCGCCCTCGGCGCCGGTCGGGTCTTCCGCATACGCCAGGATGCCCTGCTTGTCGCGACACAGGCGGACGGCCTCGGCCAGCGGCCAGGCGCCGTTCGGGTCGAGCGTGACGCGCGCTTCGGGGAAACGCTCGTGCAGCGCGAGGATCGCTTCCATTTCCGCCTCGCCCGGAAACACCCCGCCTTTCAACTTGAAATCGTTGAAACCGTAGCGCTCGCGGGCCGCTTCGGCCAGACGCGCGATGGCCTCCGGCGTCGTCGTCTCCTCGTTGCGCGCGCGAAACCAGGCGTTATCGGCATCCGGCTCGGAGCGATAGTCCAGCGGGGTCCTGGTCCGGTCGCCGATATAGAAGAGGTAGCCGAGGATTTCCACGGCCTCGCGCTGCACGCCCTCGCCGAGCAAGGCCGCGACGGGAACGCCCAGGAACTGCCCGAGCAGATCGAGCAATGCCGACTCGACAGCGGTCAGCGCGTGGATGGCGACGCGCAGGTCGAAAGTCTGCCCTCCACGCCCGTCCGCGTCACGGTCCGCGAACGCGCCTCGCATGGCATGGAGAATCGCGTTGTATTCGCCGAGCGTCCTGCCGACGACCAGCGGACGCGCGTCCTCCAGGGTCTGCCGGATTTTTTCGCCGCCCGGCACTTCGCCGAGGCCGGTGTTGCCGGCGCTGTCCTTCATGATGACGACATTGCGCGTGAAATACGCGCCGTGCGCGCCCGACAGGTTGAGCAACATGCTGTCCTGCCCGGCGACCGGGATAACCGTGAGTTCGGTGACAACCGGCGCCTGCTTCCGGCCCGGAGCGATGTGCCGCGCGGCGGCGTCCTGGTCTTCGCCCGCGCCCGGTACTCCCTGTCCGCTTCCGGACGCGCGCGAGTTCATGCTTGGGACCATCCCCGTTTTTTCAGCCATTCTGCCCACCCTGTCGATTCATCGCCGATCTGCCGGACATCGACTTCATTGTTTTCTTGTCGTCTGTCGTCGTATGTCTTGTTTGGCACTATAATGGATTTCAGAAAAAAAGCAACACTCGCGGCGATATTTTTTCAGGGCCATCATGAACACGACCAGAGACTTCGCAGCGCCGCGCCGGCTCAGCCTGGCGCAGGAAGTCATGAACGAGCTGACGGACAGGATTCGCCGCGGCCAGTACAAACCCGGCGAAAAACTGCCGACCGAGCCCGAGGTCATGGCCGACCACGGCGTCAGTCGCACGGTCGTGCGCGAGGCCATTTCCCGCCTGCAGGCGGCGGGCCTGGTCGAGACGCGGCACGGCGTCGGCACTTTCGTCCTGCCGTCCGTCAAGCGTCCCGCCTACTCGCTGGATCTGTCCACGGTGCTCACCATCCGCGACGTGCTGGCCATGCTGGAATTGCGCATCAGCCTGGAAACCGAGGCGGCCGGCCTCGCCGCCATGCGGCGCACGGACGAACAGTTGCGGCGCATGCGCGAGGCGGTGCAAAGCTTCGAGGAAGGCCTCGATCGCGGCGAGACCTCGATCGAGGCCGACTACCAGTTCCACCTGCAGATCGCCTTGGCCACGCACAACAAGTATTTCGAGGATTTCTACCGCTACCTCGGCACTTCGACCATTCCGCGCACCCGGCTCGATACCTCGCAATTTTCGGCGGAACCGGGGCAGGGTTACCTTTTCCGCACCAACCGCGAACACGAAAACATTCTCGACGCCATCGCCCGCCAGGATCCGCAATCCGCCAATGCGGCGATGCGCATGCACCTTTCCAACAGCCGCGAGCGTCTCCGCCGCGCCAGCGAAGCCGCCGCGCCGGAGTGAGCGCGGGGTGCCAGGATGAGGTATGTCGTCTGATGATTTGGCAATCGCCTATCTCGTGTCGATTCGCATCGAGCGTTCATCGCATCGAGACTTCGGCGCGCAGCCAGAGTCCCGATGCGATCGCCCTGCGCGCTCTTCCCTCTCGGCGATGGAGCGGAAAATGAAAGATAGAATCATGAAGGATAAAACTGGACATTTTGCGGGGACGCCCCATGCCGACCGGAATCATTGAATCGCTCGATCACGAGGCGCGCGGGATCACGCGCCTCGCGGGCAAGACGGTTTTCGTCGAAGGGGCGCTGCCGGACGAGCGGGTCGAGTATTCCTGCCATCGAAAGAAACCGACCTACGAGATCGCCCGCGTCGACCGTATCGTCGAAGCCTCGGCCAGCCGGGTGGAACCGAAGTGTCCGCATTTCGGCATCTGCGGCGGCTGCAGCCTGCAACATCTCGAACCTTCGGCGCAGGTGGCCGTCAAGCAGCGCCTGCTCGAATCCAGCCTGTGGCATCTCGGACGCCTGGCCGCGGACCGGATCTACGCGCCGATCCACGGTTCGCCGTGGGCGTACCGTTTTCGCGCCCGTCTGTCGGCGCGCCTGGTACCGAAAAAAGGCGGCATGCTGATCGGCTTTCACGAGCGCCGCAGCAGCTATGTCGCCGACATGAGACAGTGCCCGATTCTGCCAGGGCGCGTATCCGATCTGCTGCTGCCGCTGCGCGAGCTGGCGGCGGCCTTGTCGATCCGCTCGGCGATGCCGCAGATCGAGCTGGCGGTCGGCGCGGCCATGACGGCGCTGGTGCTGCGCATCCTGGAACCGCTCGACGCCAATGACCAAGGCCTGCTGCGCGATTTTGCCGACCGGCACGACATCGTCTTCTACCTGCAGCCCGGCGGCCCGGCATCGGTCTACCGTTTTTATCCGCTGGACGAGCGCAGGCTGTCCTACTTTTTGCCGGACTACGGTATCGAGCACGATTTTTCGCCGACCGAATTCACCCAGGTCAATCACGCCATCAACCGCATGCTGGTGCGCCGCGCGATGGGTTTGCTCGAGGTCCGGAAAGGGGAGCGCATTGCGGACCTGTTCTGCGGCCTCGGCAATTTCACGCTGCCGATCGCGCGCGCGGGCGCGCAGGCGATCGGCATCGAAGGCAATGTCGGGCTGGTGCGCCGAGCCCGGGACAACGCGGCCGCCAATGGCCTCGGCGACCGAGTCGACTACCGCGCCGCCAACCTCTTTGAAACCACGCCGGAGACGTTCGCCGCGCTCGGCAGATTCGACAAGATGCTGATCGATCCGCCGCGCGAAGGGGCGGCCGAACTGGTCAAGGCGATCGGCGCGGACGGCCCGCGGCGCATCGTCTATGTATCCTGCAACCCGGCGACGCTCGCGCGCGACGCCGCGATCCTGGTACACCAGAAGGGATACGGACTGGCTGGCGCGGGAGTGGTCAACATGTTCCCGAATACCTCGCACGTCGAATCGATCGCGCTGTTCGAGAAGATCTGTTTATAGTGAGCCTCCGGCAGAACTTGTCCTGAAGCCACCATGAATTCACAGCAATTTTTCTCCGACCGGCGCGCCGTCGTCGTCCTGGCCACGTTCTGCTGCCTGCTCTGGGGGAGCGCCTATCCGGCGATCAAGAGCGGCTACCAGCTATTCGATATCGCCGCCAGCGACGTTCCGTCGAAAATGCTGTTCGCCGGCTATCGCTTCCTGTTCGCGGGGCTGGCGCTGCTGGCGCTGGCCGTGGCGACGCGCCGGCAGGTATTCGTGCTGAATCGCCGGAACCTGTTTTCGACCTGCCTGCTGGGCCTGACGCAGACGACGCTGCAATACGTGTTTTTCTACGTCGGACTGGCCTACACGACCGGCGTGAAAAGTTCGATCCTGAACGCCTCGACGACCTTTTTCAGCGTCCTGCTGGCGCATTGCATCTACCGCAACGACCGGCTGAATTTCAACAAGGCCGCCGGCTGTCTGATCGGCTTTTCCGGCGTGCTGGCCGTGAATTTTTCGGAGGACTTGCTGGATTTTCACTTCACGCTGCTGGGCGAAGGTTTCGTGGTGATCTCGATGTTCGTCCTCTCGGCGACGTCGATCTATGGCAAGAGACTTTCGCAGACGATGGATTCGGTCGTGCTGTGCGGGTATCAGCTCGCCGTCGGCGGGATCGTCCTGATCGCCGCCGGCCACTTCACCGGCGGGCAATTGAGCGGGTTTACGCCGGAGTCGACGGCGCTCCTGGCCTACATGGTGCTCCTGTCCTCCGCGTCCTATGCGATATGGACCGCCCTGCTCAAGTACAACCGCGTCGGCCTGGTGGCGGTGTTCAACCTCCAGATTCCGATATTCGGCGCCGTCCTGTCGGCGGTTTTCCTGGGCGAGCAGGTGCTCGAATGGAAGAACGTCGCGGCGCTGCTCCTGGTGTGCGGCGGCATCTGGCTGGTGACGCGGGAACGATGAGGAATGCGGGAACACAAACCTCTTTCGACACGGAGATCACGGAGACACAGAGGGCACGGAGAAAACGATATTCTCGATTGGAATCAAAGTTCGGCTTACGGGCGCGATGATCCAGTCCGGTTTTCTCCGTGCTTTCCGTGTTGGAAGCGGTTCAAGGAAGAGTCTGCGATCAGCGGTTTCGTCGCTTCCTCAGAACCTGTTCATGATCTGGGTAGATCAGAGGACAGAAAAGTCAGCGGCGCTTCGCGCCGTTTTTCAGGACTGGATTGCCGCGGGCCTTCGGCCTCCGCAATGACGCCTCAGCCCGTCATTGCGAGAAG
>JAITIQ010000181.1 GCA_031279425.1 Accumulibacter sp. | reverse complement strand
TGGGGCTACGTCGACAAGTATGGGACGCGGGGCGCCCGCTCGCCGGCGGTCTGGAAGGCTGGCTGGTGGCGCTCCGGGAGAGCGGAAAGACGGCCGCTGAACTGGCGGAAATCCACGATTTCCCCGAGGACCACATCGCTGCCGTACTCGCGGAAACGCCTGGGGACAGAGGGCAGAGCGTCCGCTTTGCGTGCCTTTGCATTCAAATGACGGATGAACACGCGGGCATTGAACACGGCTCACAAAGCGAGCGCAGCGGGCGTTCTGTCTTCTGAAAGGAGAACCGAGATGAAGGCATCGGCAAACAAGGGGCGCGTCGATCTCGTCGGCGCGGGACCGGGCGACCCCGACCTGATTACCTTGAAAGCGGCGCGGCTGATCCAGAGCGCGGACACCGTGGTGTATGACCATCTGGTCGGCGAAGGTGTGCTGGATCTGATTCCGCCGAAAGCCGAGCGCGTTTACGCCGGAAAGGAAGCGGGAAGACATCCCTTGCCGCAGGAAGAAATCTGCGCGCTGCTCATTGAAAAAGCGCGGGAAGGCAAGCGCATCGTTCGCCTGAAAGGCGGCGATCCATTCGTTTTCGGGCGCGGCGGGGAGGAGGTCGATACCCTCGCGAGGGCCGGAATCGAGGTCGGGGTCGTGCCCGGGATCACCGCCGCGCTGGGCGCCGCCGCGAGTTTCGGCTTTCCACTGACACATCGGGGTTACGCGCAAAGCTGCCTTTTCGCCACCGGCCATCTCAAGAACCACACGGTCGATCTGGACTGGCCGATGCTCGCGCGGCCTGGCCAGACCGTGGTGATCTACATGGGTGTCATCGGCATCGAGATCATTTCGGCCCGCCTGCAGGAAGCCGGATTGCCCGGCGACACGCCCGCCGCGCTGATCTACCGCGCGACCTGCCCGAATCAAAAAATCTTCCCGGCAAGCGTCGCCACCCTGCCGCGGATCGCTCGCGACGAGCAGCTGAAGCCGCCGGCGCTGATCGTGATCGGGCAGGTGGTGAAACAGGCCACGATGCAAATCCCGGCAGCCGATGCCTCATCGCCTGAAACCGCAGCAAGCCCCGGCCTTCAGGGGGCGCCGGAAGACCGGGGGTAGAGGATCGCGGGTAGTGAGATATATCAAGGGGAAGAGCGCGGTCCACATCGCGCGGGGATATGGGAGCGGAAGCGGAATTCTGTTGGGCAGAGGACGTCGGTATCCTGGCGGGCGCTCGTCTGACCGTAGAGCGTGCCCTTGCCGAAGAGATCAAGCCAGAGGGGTGGGGCAGGGTCATTTGGGATTTTGGCAAACGCTCCCTTGCCTCGTGGCCTGGATCGGGCCGAAGGCCGCAGTTCAACGTCACCGTGCCTTGGCGTAAAAATCGCTGATTTTGAGACGGGCGATGCCGCGCATCGTCTGGAACGATTCCCGGACTGCGCTGCGCTCGTCCAGGCGACGCTTGCTCAAGGCAGTCGGATTCTATAACATGGCCTTGCCGCAAGCCACAGGTTGCCAAATACGGAATATTGTCCCGTCATTTAGGAGGTCAATGTGAAAATTAAAACCAGAATCCATATTCTCGGTAACCTTGCCTGGATATCGCTTCTGATCATCAGCCTGCTGGGGTTCTACATCGCCTGGCACTCCGACGAAGCGATCGTCAGTTTGAGCGATGACTCCCTCCCCAAGCATGAAGCGGTGCTCAAGTACAGAACCCATGTCAACAACATCGTGCGCCGCATGTACGAGGCAGGCTCCAAGAATACCTTCAGCTATGAAGATCAGCTCAAGGAACTCGAGCGCGTTCTGCCGGCATGGCGGGAAGCCGATAGCGAAGCGCAGACGTGGTTCAAGACCTACGATGGCTTTGTCAGACACGCGGAAACCAAGGCCGTATGGGACCGTATTGCGAAATTGTGGCCCGCTTGGCGCGCGAATCAGGCCACGAACATGATCGCTTCGCTGGAAACCGTCCTGCGCGACCCTTCCCCGGAAAAGCTGAATGTCTTTTACCTGGCGGTCGACCAGGCGGGGCTTGTGAATCGGGACACCACCATCGAGATCACGAAAAACCTGAACGAGCTCAGCGACCTGACTGACCAGTTGAGCAAGCAAATCACGCAGGATTTTAAAGAAGCCAGCCGGCGGTCCATGGTCATTCTGGGTATTGTTTCCCTCATCGCCATTGCCGGCGTGTTTTTCCTCGGTCTCACCACCCTGTTTGCCATCTCCAGGCCGGTCGAGCGAGTACGTAATACCTTGCAGCAAGTGGAAAAGGATAACGATCTGCGCCTGACCGTGGATTACCGCTCCACAGACGAAGTCGGGGAAATGGTCACCGCCTTCAACGCGATGATGAAGCGGCTTCAGCATTCCTTTGCCGACATCCAGCGGCGCCTGGGCGAAATCAGTGACGCGATCGAATCGCTGAATACCGCCGCGCAGCAGGTGGCCACCAGCTCCGCGAGCCAGTCGAGCTCCACTTCCGCGATGGCCGCCTCGGTCGAGGAAATGACCGTTTCCATCAACACCGTGGCGAACAGCGCGAGCGACGCGCAAGGTATGGCGCAACGCACGGGCGAAGTCTCCGACGAAGGCGAGCAGATCATCAAGCGCACTGCCGTCGAAATGGAGGCGATTGCCGAGACCGTGGCGCAGGCTTCCAAGGTCATTCAGACGCTGGGAAGTGAATCGCAGCAGATTTCCTCGGTCGTGCAGGTCATCAAGGAAGTGGCCGATCAGACCAATCTGCTGGCCCTGAATGCGGCTATTGAAGCCGCGCGCGCGGGCGAACAGGGACGGGGCTTCGCGGTAGTGGCCGATGAGGTGCGCAAACTCGCTGAGCGTACCGCGCAATCGACCGGCGACATCAGCACTATGATCGGCAAGATTCAGGCCTCCGCCAAGGAAGCGGTGGAAGAAATGGAGCGCGTGGTAAAACAGGTGGGATCCGGACAAACGCTGGCGCAGAACGCCGGCGAACGGATCGTCTCCATCCAGCAGGAAGCTCGCAACGTGTCCGCCGCGGTGACCGAAATTTCCGTCGCTCTGAAAGAACAAAGCCAGGCAAGTCAGGATATCGCCAAACATGTGGAATCCATTGCCCAGATGGCCGACGAGAACAACGCCGCCGCCGGGGAAACGGCTTCCAGCACGCAACGGCTCAACCATCTGGCTGCGGAAGTTGCCGCTACTCTGGGGCAGTTCAAGGTGTGAAAACACGCCCGTCTTTTCAAAAGCCGATTCCGGCGAAAGAAGATTCCCCGCACAAGACGGCGGCAGTCCAGGATTACGTATCGGGCACGAATGGCCTGCTCACGCTGCATTACCTGCCGGGCTACGCGTCCGAACCGAACCCGGACGAACGGGTATGGAGTCCATGTCAAGCGTAGCAGAGTGGCCCGATGCCCCTTGCAAAAGGGCACAGGTATCTACCCACCCCGACCGCGGCGCTTCGCGCTGGGCAGAACGAACTGGATTGCCACGGCATGGCCTGGGCAATGACGAGTTCTCCCGATGGATTCCCCTCGCCCCCCGCAGGGGGAAGAGGGCCAGGGGGAGGGGGCCAGGCATGCGCGGCGCGGCGACGCGGTTTTCTCGGCGGGGAAGAGTGGATGAGCGTTCGTTCATTCCCCCCCTTTTTTTTTGATTGGCGGCGCTCTCGCGCCGGAGGGAAGGACGCCCTCTCCCGGCCCTGTGGGCCACCCTCCCCCGCCGAGCGGGGGAGGGGAATCCGGCGCGTCGCTGTTTCGGAGTGTGTAGATACCTATGGCATAATGGGGAGGGACTCGAACCAAAAATCCATGAGCAGCTCGCACAGATTCAACACAATCCAGAACTCATCCGTTCATTCTTCCAGCATCCGGATGTCTCCTATATTTCTGACTGCTGAGTAAGTTGATCTGCCATAGTACATGAACACATGGCGTTACCTCGCGTTACAAGAATGGATAGCACATTCACCGGGTTTTCCCGGATGCTCTTGCGGTGATTCCGCATCCCGCGCGCTCCCATGACCAGGAAAGGACCCCCATGACACGCACGAAACCCGAAACCGCTGCCCTGCGCAAACGCATCGCGCTGGTGGCCCACGACAACAAGAAGAAAGACTTGCTGGAATGGGCGCAATATAACCGCGACTTGTTGGTACAGCACGAGCTGTGCGCCACCGGCACCACCGGAACGCTGCTTGAAATGGCGCTCGGCTTCCACATCGAGAAGCTGCGCAGCGGCCCGCTCGGCGGCGACCAGCAGATCGGCGCGAAGATCGCCGAAGGCAAGATCGACTTCATCCTGTTCTTCTGGGACCCGCTGGAACCGCAGCCGCACGATCCTGACGTCAAGGCGCTGCTGCGTCTCGCAGTCGTCTGGAATATTCCGGTGGCGTGCAACCGGGCCACCGCGGACTTCATGGTCACGTCGCCGCTGATGAACGAGCGCTATGAGCGCCTTCTGCCGGATTTCACGCCGCACGTGAACCGCTTCGCCGCCGAACGGAACGAGCCTGTCCCGGAAAGCGCGTGATTCCATGCCGAATCGCCGACGATCCCGGACTCGGCGCCTTATTCACCAGTCGTCGGGAGTGATTTCGGCGATTTCACGGTTGCTGATGAAGTAGCGCGTTTCCGCCGGGGCCGCCGAGATGCTGACCCGTTCCATGACGGGAGTCGCCTATCGTTACGACCCCAGGGCCGCCGGATGCTGGGCCGGCAAGCGGATCGTCATGAGGCGCAGCCAGCCCATCGAAGAAATAGCGTTCGTCGGCGGCGGCCTCGAAGGTATGGGCTTGCAGACTGTCGCCGGGCGAGAGAAGCGCGCTGACCGGGACGCCGGGCTCGATGGGCGCGGATGCGGGCACGGGGCTGGCGTCGAGAATGAAAGCGGCCTGCGCCGGGTTGGGGCCATTGAGTCTGGGGATGTATTCCCCGGCCTGAAGATAGAGCAGCCGGTCGGAGTCGGCGTTTTCCCACACGCCCGCGCGAACGGGTTCGCCAAAGCGTTCGAGCATCCAGGAGACCGAACCATCGACCCCGGTGGGATCGAGCAGGATCAGACGGCCTTCGGACAGGGTAAAGCAATAGCAGTCGGTGAACGAAAGGGTCGCCGGGTTTTCCAATGCAATCGGCCTGCCGCTATAATCCCAGATTTTCCTTCTTCCTTTTTTACCTTCGACCCATGGAACTCGCCAAGAGCTTTGAGCCGGCCGACATCGAGCGGCGCTGGTATCCGGAATGGGAGGCCAGGGGCTATTTCGCCGCCGGCCTCGACGCGAACAAGACAGGCGCTTTCTGCATCCTGCTGCCGCCGCCCAACGTCACCGGCAGCCTGCACATGGGCCACGGCTTCAACCAGGCGATCATGGACGCGCTCACCCGCTATCACCGGATGCGCGGCGACAATACGCTGTGGCAGCCGGGCACCGATCACGCCGGCATCGCCACGCAGATCGTCGTCGAACGCCAGCTCGAGGCGCGGGGTGTCTCGCGCCACGATCTCGGGCGCGAGAAGTTCATCGAGAAGGTCTGGGAGTGGAAGGAACAGTCGGGCAACACCATCTCTCGCCAGATGCGTCGCCTGGGCGCCTCTCCGGACTGGACGCGCGAACGTTTCACGATGGACGCCGGCCTGTCGAAAACCGTCACGGAAACCTTCGTCCGCCTCTACGACGAGGGACTGATCTACCGCGGCAAGCGCCTGGTGAACTGGGATCCGGCGCTGCATACCGCCGTCTCCGACCTGGAAGTCGTCAGCGAGGAGGAAGACGGTTTCCTGTGGCACATCCGCTATCCGCTCGCCGACGGTTCCGGTTCGCTGACCGTCGCCACCACCCGCCCGGAAACCATGCTCGGAGATACCGCTGTCATGGTGCACCCGGAAGACGGGCGTTATGGACACCTGATCGGCAGGACGGTGGCGCTGCCGCTCGCCGGGCGCGAAATCCCGATCATCGCCGACGCCTACGTCGACAGGGAATTCGGCACCGGCTGCGTGAAGGTCACGCCGGCGCACGACTTCAACGACTATGCGGTGGGACAGCGCCATCGGTTGGCGCTCATTTCCGTGCTCACCCTCGACGCCAGGATCAACGACAACGCTCCCGAAAAGTACCGCGGCATGGATCGCTTCGAAGCGCGCGAGGCGGTCGTCGCCGACCTCAAAGCCCTGGGGCTCCTGGAAAAGACCGAAGCGCACAAACTGAAGGTGCCGCGCGGCGATCGTACCGGCGTGGTGATCGAGCCGATGCTCACCGACCAATGGTTCGTGGCCATGTCGAAACCGGGCGCGGACGGCACGAGCATCGTCGACAAGGCGCTCGAATGCGTCGCGTCCGGGGAAATCCGCTTCGTGCCGGAAAACTGGGTCAATACCTACCGGCAATGGCTCGACAACATCCAGGACTGGTGCATCTCGCGGCAGCTCTGGTGGGGGCATCAGATTCCCGCGTGGTACGACGAAGCCGGCCGGATCTACGTTGCGCGCGACGAGGAGGAAGCCCGCGCGCGGGCCGCCGCGCAAGGCTGCACCGGACCGCTCACGCGCGACCCGGACGTGCTCGACACTTGGTACTCCTCGGCGCTGTGGCCGTTCTCGACGCTCGACTGGACGCCCGGATACCCGGCCCGATCCAATCCCGCGCTCGACCTCTATCTGCCCTCGACGGTGCTGGTCACCGGCTTCGACATCATCTTCTTCTGGGTCGCGCGCATGGTCATGATGACCCGGCACCTCACCGGCAGGATTCCGTTCCGGCACGTCTATGTGCATGGCCTGATCCGCGACGCGGAAGGCCGGAAGATGAGCAAATCCAAGGGCAACGTGCTCGACCCGATCGACCTGATCGACGGCATCGGCCTGGAGAATCTGGTCGGAAAGCGCACCACCGGGCTGATGAATCCCAAGGACGCGCCGGCGATCGAAAAACGCACCCGCCAGGAATTCCCGCAGGGCATCTTCGCCTTCGGCGCCGATGCGCTGCGCTTCACCTTCCTGTCGCTGGCCAGCCCTGGCCGCGACATCAAGTTCGACATGCACCGCTGCGAGGGCTACCGCAATTTCTGCAACAAGTTGTGGAACGCCGCGCGCTTCACGCTGATGAATTGCGCGGGGCGGGATTGCGGCATTGATGCCGCGCATCCGGACCTCTGCCCGGAGGAGCTGCGTTTCTCCTTCGCCGACCGCTGGATCGAAAGCCGCCTGCAGCGCGCCGAGGCCGAAATCGCGCAGCATTTCGCCGACTACCGTTTCGACCTCCTGGCCCGCGCCATCTACGAATTCGTCTGGGACGAGTTCTGCGACTGGTACCTGGAAATCGCCAAGGTGCAAATACAGGAGGGCGCGCCGGAAGAAGCCCGCGCCACGCGGCGTACCCTGCTTGCCGTGCTGGAGGTCGTGCTGCGCCTCGCGCATCCGCTGATCCCTTTCATCACCGAGGAACTGTGGCAGGCTGTCGCGCCGCTGGCGGGCCGCAGGACGCACGACTCGGTCATGCTCGCCGCCTACCCCGAGGCCGACTCGCGGAAGTTCGACGAGGCCAGCGAAGCCAGGCTGCGACAGCTCAAGGAACTCACTCATGCCTGCCGCAACCTGCGCGGTGAAATGAACATTTCGCCGGCGCGGAGAATGCCGCTCGTCGCCAGCGGCGACGCCCAGACACTCACGCGCTGCGCTCCGTATCTCAAGACGCTGGCCAAGCTCTCCGAAGTGCGCATCGTCGATTCTCTGCCGGAAGACGCCAGCGCCCCGGTCGCCGTGGTGGGCGAAATCCGCCTGATGCTCCAGGTGGAAATCGACCTCGCCGCCGAAAACGAACGCCTGAGCAGGGAAATCGCCCGGCTTGAGGGCGAGATCGCCAGAGCCGGCGCCAAGCTCGCCAACGAGAGTTTCGTGGTACGCGCCCCGGCGCAGGTCGTCGAACAGGAGAAAAAACGCCTCGCCGATTTCACCGCCACGCTCGAAAAACTGAGGCCGCAGCGGGAACGATTGAAGCAGGCGACATTTTCGTAAAACCGGAGCAAAATGCGGCCGCCCGGCCGTTCCATCCGCTGCGTGCAGAGGACTCGAAATGTCGAAAACCATCATCCTGATCGCTTCCGGACTTGTCATTGGTATATTGGCGCTACTGCTGGCGGCGAACGGCAATCCGCCCAACATGGGAATTTGCGTCGCCTGCTTTTTGCGCGACACGGCGGGCGCGCTGAAGCTGCACGAGGCCATGCCGGTACAATACCTGCGCCCGGAAATCCCCGGTTTCATCCTCGGCGCGCTTGCGGCGGCGCTGGCGGCGCGCGAATTTCGCTCGTCGGCCGGCTCTTCGCCTTTTCTGCGGCTCGCGCTCGGCTTCTTCATGATGGTCGGCTGCCTGATGTTTCTCGGCTGTCCATTGCGCATGGTACTGCGCATCGCGGGAGGCGACCTGAACGCCCTCGTCGGGCTGGCCGGTTTCACCTCCGGAGTCGGCATCGGGGCGGTTTTTCTGCGGAAAGATTTCGCCCTGCCGCCGCGCAGCCCGCAGCCCGGAAACGAAGGCATCTGGTTTCCCCTCACCACTCTCGTGCTCTTGCTGCTGTTTTTCTTCCGCAACGAGCTTTTCGCCGCCAGCCGGCAAGGTCCCGGTTCGCTGCACGCCTCCGCCTGGCTATCGCTCGGCGCGGGCCTGGCGGTCGGCGCCATCGTGCAGCGGACGCGCTTTTGCTTCGTGGGCATGATCAGCCATGTTTTTCTGTTCCGGCAATTTTCCATGCTGCTGGGCGTGGTGGCGCTGACGGCCATCGTGTTCGCCGGCAACGTACTGCTGGGCCGGATCGATTTCGGCTTCGATGGACAGCCCATCGCGCACAATGACGCGCTCTGGAACTTCCTTGGCATGATGCTGGCCGGACTGTGCGGCGCATTTCTGGGGGGCTGCCCGTTGCGGCAACTCGTCGCCGCGGGTCAGGGCAATACGGATGCCGCGATGACCGTGATCGGCATGCTGCTCGGCGGCGCCGCCGCGCACAATTTCGCGCTGGCATCCAGCGCCACCGGGCCAACCCCCGGCGGCAAGAGTGTCGTGATCGCCGGCGTCGCCTTCGCCATCATCGTCGGTCTGCTGCATTCGCGTGTCAAAGCGGAGAATACGATTTCACCAGCGTGACGAGGCTCGGCGGCTACCCAGGAACGTCCTGACGCCTGCGGCCATCGATCGCCGGGGCAGAGGCTTTCTGCCGACCTTCGGGTGGGCCGCGGGGCGGCCAGCGCCGAGACGATCCAGGCCAGCGCCAGGACGAGCAGCAGCGCGCGGCCGAAGAATTGCAGGGTTTTGCGCAAGCTCATCAGCACCACTCTCTGCGGTTTTCAGGATGAATGCTCTGCTCCGGGAAAGATGGCGGGGCCGCTTGGGCGGCCCCGCCGAAACCGCCGGAGGATTGGGAGCCCGGCGGGCTTGCTCGGTTTCGCGAACCTTGTCGAATTTCTCATCTCTGGTGTTGCCGGCGCCATTGGCGATCACCAGGAATTTGGCCTTCGCGCCCGCTTGGCTCTTCGCCTTGAACAGCACCATGAAGTGGTTGTACTCGTCAGGATCGAAGTGGCGGCAGGTCGGCGTGTGCGACAGAGAGGCGTGCCAAGCCGGCTCGAGCAGGGTCGAGTCCGGTTGGCCCTGGTCATGTTCGCGCGTTCAGACATTTCCTTCATGTTTCCCGAAGAATCTTGAATTCAGATAATGATAATTGTTATCGTTAATGTTTGCAAGCTTTTTCGACGAAATGGAAAAAATAAATGAGGCCGCGTTCCGTCTGAAAAAACACGAGATTGGGCGGGAACGCCCGCGCTCCCATGTTTCCTTTTGCGCGAATCCTCTCTTCCATCCGCTTGCGCCGGCAATTTCCCCCTTTGCGGGAGGCGGCGCGCGGATCCGAGGGAAACCCCGCGGCGAAAACCTACGCGGAAAGCAGGAAGACGGCCGGATGCTTGTCGATGTCGGAGAATTCGGCCACCCGCCAGGCGTCGCGGCGCTTCGTCATGATGCGCTGGCCGGGCAGGGTGAGGTCGGCGGCGATGCCGATGCGGGTGCGCGGCGAACAGACTTCGAGCAGGGATTCGAACATCCGCCGGTTGCGATAGGGCGTCTCGATGAACAACTGCGTCCGGCCGGCGCGCCGGGACTCTTCCTCGAGTTCCCGGATGCGCTTGCGGCGCGGGCCGTCCTTGACCGGAAGGTAGCCGTGGAACGAAAAGTTCTGCCCCGACAGCCCGGAAGCCATCAGCGCCAGCAGAATGGAAGAGGGGCCGACCAGCGGCGCGACGGGAATGCCGGCTTCGTGCGCCAGGGCGATGAGCGCCGCGCCCGGATCGGCCACGGCGGGGCAGCCGGCTTCCGAGATCAGGCCGGCGTCGTGGCCGGCGAGCAGGGGGGCGAGCAGGCGCGGGAGCATGTCCGGCGGCGTGTGTTCGTCGAGCGGCTGGATGTCGATCTCTTGCAGCGGCGATTCGGACGGCAGGGATTTGAGGAAGGCGCGCGCCGATTTGGCGTTCTCGGCGATGAAGTGCTTCAGACGCGCGGCCCGCGCGATGACCGCTTCCGGCAGGACTTCGCGCGCCGGCGCCGGGCCGAGCGGCACCGGGATCAGGTAGAGCGCGCCCGTTGCCGAGGGCAGGGCGCCGGGAACCGGGGACGGATCGGCTGCCGGCATCACGCGCCGCATATCGGCCCGTCCTCCGCCTTCGGTACTCTGTCCTCCGATAGCACTGGGCATCCCGCCTCCTCGAGCAGATCGCACAGCGCGATCAACGGCAGACCGATGAGCGCGTTCGGATCGTCGCTTTCCAGGCGCGCGATGATGGCGATACCGAGGCCTTCGGACCGGGCCGCGCCGGCGCAGCCATAGGGCTGCTCGCGGATGAGGTAGCTTTCGATCTCCCGGTCGGAAAGGCTGCGGAAAGTGACCCGGGTCGGGACGCCGCGCACGCGCGCTTTGCCGTTGCGGGCGTCGAGCAGGCACAGCCCGGTGAAGAAATCGACCGTCCTGCCGCGCATCGCGCGCAGCTGCCGGACCGCGCGGTCGTGTGTTCCCGGCTTGCCGTACGCCTGGCCGTCGAGGATGGCGATCTGGTCGCTGCCGACGATCAGGGCTTCTGGAAAGCGCGGGGCGACGGCCCGCGCCTTGGCCTCGGACAGCCTGAGCGCGGTGTCTTCCAGTGCTTCGCCCGGCAGGGGCGATTCGTCGGCGCGCGGATCGGCGATGGCGAACGGCAGGCCGAGCCGGCCGAGCAGTTCGCGGCGGAACGGTGAAGTCGATGCCAGAACGAGTGGTCGGCGGGGCATGATGAATCGAAATGGGATTTTCGGCCGCAAAGGAAACGAGAGCTTTTTGACTTCGCAAGGCAAAGATACTATCATGCGCCTCTTATGCCGCGACGGGTCGTCATCGATAGCCTGGCTTTTGCGCGGGAAGGCGGCTCGTTGCACGGCGAGCTGCCGGTCGCCGGCCTTGCGCGATTGCTCGACGCGCTGTCCGATTCGGGCGGCAGCATTGTCTATCGCCTGCGGGGGTTGACGGGGCCGCGAAATGAGCCGCGGCTCTTCCTGGAGGTGGACGGCGCGCTGATCGTGCGTTGTCAGCGGTGTCTGGAAGGAATCGTCCACCCGGTCGGGATTCGCAGTCTGCTGGAACTGGTCGGAGACGAGAAGGAGCCGACGCAGGAGGAAATCGAGGATGACGCGAAGGATTTCCTCGTGGCGGAAAAGGAACTCGATGTCGTGGCGCTGATCGAAGAGGAGCTCATTCTTGCTCTTCCGGTGGCGCCGCGCCATGAGGATTGCGCATTGCCCGACGCGGGCGACCGGCTGGGGGAAACGGAAAGCGTCTCTCCTTTTGCCGCGCTGGCGGGTCTCAAGGGCAAGTTGGGATAATTTCGCAGATTGGAGCAAGAAGCATGGCCGTTCAACAGAACAAGCAGTCCCCGTCCAAGCGCGGCAACCGCCGCTCCCATGATTCGCTGAGCCTTCCGCCGCTGGCCATCGAGCCGACGACGGGCGAGGTGCATCTGCGTCACCACGTCAGCCCCACGGGCTACTATCGTGGCAAAAAAGTCGGCAAGGCGGCAGCCGAGTAAGATTCCGGAACCGGGCAGGTCGCATCCCGCGAGTGGGGAGCCTGCCTTTTCTTTTGCCTACATTTTCTATGACTGTCACCGTCGCCATCGACGGCATGGGCGGGGATCACGGCCCGCAAGTGACCGTGCGGGCCGCGCGGGAGTTCCTGCGCCGGCGCGATGACGTGCGCGTCGTCCTGGTGGGGATCGAGGACCGGATCCGTCCCTTCCTCGCCGGATCGGACGATCCGCGGCTGGTGGTCCGGCACGCCGGCGAAGTGGTGGGCATGGACGAATCCCCGGCGCTCGCCCTGCGCGCCAAGAAGAATTCGTCGATGCGCGTGGCGATCGATCTGGTCGGCGGCGGCGAGGCCGACGCCTGCGTGTCGGCCGGCAACACGGGCGCGCTGATGGCCATCTCCCGCTTCGTGCTCAAGATGCTGCCGGGAATCGACCGGCCGGCGATCTGCACCGTCCTGCCGACCGTTTCCGGGCACGTTCATGTGCTGGATCTCGGCGCCAACGTCGACTGTTCGCCCGAGCATCTGTTGCAGTTCGCCATCATGGGCGCTTCGCTGGCCGGCGCGATCGAACACAAGGACCGTCCGAGCGTGGGCCTGCTCAACATCGGCGAGGAAGCCATCAAGGGCAACGAGGTCGTCAAGCGCGCCGCGGAGCTCTTGAAGGATTCGGGACTCAATTTCATCGGCAACGTGGAAGGAGACGGCCTGTACAAAGGCCATGCCGAAGTGGTCGTCTGCGACGGTTTCGTCGGCAACGTGGCGCTCAAGGCTTCCGAAGGACTGGTGGAGATGCTGTCGGCGTTCCTGCGCCAGGAGTTCGGCCGCAATCCGCTCACTCGCCTGGCGGCGCTCATCGCCCTGCCGGTGCTCGGGCATTTCAGGCGCCGCTTCGATCCCCGCCGCTACAACGGCGCCAGCCTGCTGGGATTGAAGGGCATCGTGGTGAAAAGCCACGGCTCCGCCGACGTCTTTTCCTTCGGCCACGCCCTCGACCGGGCCGCCGACGCGGTCCGCGCGGGCGTCCTCGAACGCATTTCCCTGCGCCTTGCCCGGCAGGCCGGGCAGGGGCCGGGCCGGGAGGATCGGTGACATGCATGCCCGCATCGCAGGCGTCGGCGGCCATCTGCCGGGAACTCCCGTCAGCAACGACGATCTCGTGCGCCGCGGCGTCGATACGACCGACGCGTGGATCGCCGCCCGCACCGGAATCCGGGCGCGCCACCTGGCCGCGCCCGGCGACACCGCCTCGTCCCTGGCGCTCGAAGCCTCCCGGCGGGCGCTCGAAGCCGCGGGGATAAAGGCCGCCGAGCTCGATCTGATCATCGTGGCCACGACCACGCCCGACGTCATCTTTCCGAGCACCGCCTGCCTGCTGCAGGGCAGGCTCGGCAACGTCGGGGCCATGGCTTTCGACGTGCAGGCGGTGTGCAGCGGCTTCCTGACCGCGCTCGCCATCGCCGGGAATTTCATCCGCGCGGGCAGCCACAGGAAGGCGCTGGTCGTCGGCGCGGAAGTTTTCTCGCGCCTCCTGGACTGGCAGGACCGCGCCACCTGCGTGCTGTTCGGGGACGGCGCCGGAGCCGTCGTCCTGGAAGCCGCCGACTCGCCCGGAATTCTCGCCGCGGCGGCGCACGCCGACGGCTCCCAGCACGGCATCCTCTGCGTGCCGGGACAGATCAGCGGCGGGCGGGTCGGCGGTGACCCCTTCCTGCGCATGGACGGGCGGGCCGTGTTCCGGTTCGCCGTGCGCGTCCTGGCCGATGTCGCGAACGAATGCTGCGCCGCCGCGGGCGTTCCGGTGTCCGCGATCGACTGGCTGATTCCGCACCAGGCCAATATCCGCATCATCGCCGCGACGGCCGAAAAACTCGGCCTGCCCATGGACAAGGTGGTGGTGACGGTGGATCATCACGGCAATACCTCCGCCGCCTCCGTTCCGCTGGCGCTGGATGCGGCGGTCCGTGACGGACGCGTCCGGCGTGGCCAGAAGATATTGCTCGAAGGCGTGGGCGCCGGAGTGGCCTGGGGCGCCGTGCTGCTTCAATTCTAGGAGGGACGGTCATGTCATTCGCTTTCGTGTTTCCGGGGCAGGGCTCCCAGTCGGTGGGAATGATGAGCGCGTACGGCGACTCGGCGGTGGCGCTCTCCACCTTCATTGAGGCTTCCGAGGCATTGAACCAGGATCTGTGGCAGCTCGCCTCCGACGGGCCGGCGGAACTCCTCTCGCAGACCGTCAACACGCAGCCGCTGATGCTCACCGCGGCCATCGCGGTCTACCGCGTGTGGCTGGACCGGGGCGGCCGGCAGCCGGCGGTGGTGGCCGGGCACAGCCTGGGCGAGTATTCGGCGCTGGTTGCCGCCGGGGTCGTCGACTTCAGGGACGCGGTGTCGCTGGTGCGCCTGCGCGCCACCGCCATGCAGGACGCCGTGCCGGCCGGGGCGGGGGCGATGGCGGCGATTCTCAATCTGGACGAAGGGAAGATCCGCGAAGCCTGCGCCGAGGCCCAGGCCGAATTGGCGGGGCAGGTCGTCGAGCCCGTCAATTTCAACGCGCCGGAGCAGACCGTCATCGCCGGCAGCAAGGCCGCCGTCGAGCGCGCCTGCGCGATCTGCAAGTCGCGGGGCGCGAAGCGCGCCGTGCTGCTGCCGGTTTCCGCGCCGTTCCATTCCTCGCTGATCCGGCCCGCGGCGGACAGGCTGGCCGCGCGCCTGGATGAACTCGAATTCAGGGCGCCGGCCATCCCGCTGGTCAACAACGTCGACGTCGCCGTCGAGACCGATCCGGCGAGGATCAAGGACGCGCTCGTGCGCCAGACCTATTCGCCGGTGCGCTGGGTCGAAACCGTGCGCAGGATCGCCGGCATGGGCGTGGCGAACATCGCGGAATGCGGTCCCGGCAAGGTGCTCGCCGGCCTCGTCCGGCGCTGCGCCGACGGATTCGACGGGATCGCCCTGTGCGATGCCGCTTCGATCGAAGCCAACCTCAACCTGGAGTGATTCATGTACCTGAAAGACAAGATCGCAGTGGTCACCGGCGCGGCGCAGGGCATCGGCGCCGCCATCGCGCGCGAACTCGGCCGCCACGGCGCCACCGTCGTCGGCACGGACCTCAACGAGAAGAACGCGCAGCGCATCGACGCGGCCCTGGCCGAGGCGAAGGTTCCGGGGCGCGGCATCGTCATGGACGTGCGCGATCCGCAGCAGATCGAAGCGGGCGTCGCGCGAATCGAGAAGGAATACGGCGGCATCTTCGCGCTGGTCAACAACGCGGGAATCACGCGCGACAACCTGGCCATGCGCATGAAGGACGAGGAATGGGACGCGGTGCTCGACACCAATCTCAGGTCGGTCTTCCGCCTGTGCCGCGCGGTGATGCGCGGGATGATGAAGGCGCGCGAGGGACGCATCGTCAACATCTCGTCCATCGTCGGCTACGCGGGCAACGCCGGGCAGGCCAACTACTGCGCCTCGAAGGCCGGCGTCGCCGGCCTGTCGCGCGCGCTCGCGCGCGAACTGGGCAGCCGGAACGTCACCGTCAACTGCGTCGCGCCAGGATTCATCGATACCGACATGACCCGCGCGCTGGAAGAAAAGCAGCGGGCGGCGCTCTCGGCGAACATTCCGCTCGGCCGGCTCGGCCAGCCCGAGGACGTCGCCGCGGCCGTGGCCTTTCTGGCCTCGCCGGGAGGCGCCTACATTTCCGGCGCGACGATCCACGTCAACGGCGGCATGTACATGATCTGAAGCCCGCGGGCGGGTCGGCGCGTCCGCCGCCGGTTGGTAAGCGGTGCCCGGTTTGCTAGAATGCGGGCGGTTTCGTTGCACACATTGACCTCAAACAAGGAGTTTCCTGATGGAAAATATCGAACAGCGCGTCAAGAAGATCGTCGCGGAACAGCTTGGCGTGAATGAGGCCGACATCAAGAACGAATCTTCATTCGTCGACGATCTCGGCGCGGATTCCCTGGATACCGTCGAACTGGTCATGGCGCTGGAAGAGGAGTTCGAATGCGAGATTCCGGACGATGAGGCCGAGAAGATCACCACCGTCCAACAGGCCATCGACTACGTCGTCAGCCACAAGAAGTGATTTCCCGGAAGCGGGATTGACACGCCGCGGCGCCGTTGTCCCGATTGGCGGGAGCCGGGCCGGGATGCGGCGCCCTTGTTTTACCCATGATTGCAAACGGGAGTTCTTCAATGGAAAACATCGAACAACGCATCAAGAAGATCGTTGCCGAAAAGCTGGACGTGAGTGAAGCCGACATCAGGAACGAATCCTCCTTTACCGCCGATCTCGGCGCGGATTCGCTGAGCGTCGTCGAACTGGTCATGGCGCTGGAAGAGGGGTTCGAATTCGAGATTCCGGACGACGAGGCCGAAAAGATCACCACCGTCCAGCAGGCCATCGACTACGTCGCCAGCCACAAGAAATGATTCGCCGGAGATGGAATTGACACGCCGCAAAGTCGTCATCACCGGCCTGGGTATCGTTTCCCCGGTCGGCAGTACGGTCGATCAGGCCTGGCAGAACATCCTCGCCGGCCGCTCGGGGATCGACCGGATCACGCGCTTCGACGCCTCGCCCTTTCCGGTGCGGATCGCCGGCGAAGTGAAGGATTTCGACGTGACCACGTATCTTCCGGCGCGCGACGCGCGGCGCATGGACACTTTCATCCACTATGGCATGGCGGCCGGCATCCAGGCGATCCGGGACGCCGGCCTCGAGGCGCATCCGGCCGACGCGGAGCGGATCGGCGTGTCCATCGGTTCGGGGATCGGCGGTCTGCCGATGATCGAGGCGACCCGCGATGAATTCGCGGCGAGCGGACCGCGCAGGATTTCCCCGTTCTTCGTGCCGGGTTCGATCATCAACATGATCTCCGGCAACCTGTCGATCCTGTACGGTTTCAAGGGTCCGAACATCGCCATGGTCAGCGCCTGTTCCACCGGCACGCACAGCATCGGTGACGCGGGACGGCTGATCGAGTACGGCGACGCGGACCTCATGGTCGCCGGCGGCGCCGAATGCACGGTGTCGCCGCTGGGCCTGGGCGGTTTCTGCGCGGCGCGCGCCCTGTCGACGCGCAACGACGATCCGCAAACCGCCAGCCGCCCGTGGGACAAGGAACGCGACGGCTTCGTCCTCTCCGAGGGCGCCGGCGTGGTCGTTCTCGAAGAGTACGAACACGCCAGGGCGCGCGGCGCCAGGATGTATTGCGAACTCGCCGGACTCGGCATGAGCGGCGACGCGCACCACATGACCGCTCCCTGTGAGGACGGCGAGGGCGCCGCCCGCTGCATGAGCAACGCTCTGAGGAACGCGCGCGTCAATCCCGACGAGGTGCGGTATCTCAACGCGCACGGCACCTCGACGCCGCTGGGCGACGTCGCCGAAACGATCGCCGTCCAGCGCGCCTTCGGTGAGCACGCGAAGGATCTGGTGGTCAACTCGACCAAATCGATGACCGGCCACCTGCTCGGCGCGGCGGGCGGCATCGAGGCGGTGTTCTCGATCCTGGCCGTCTACCATCAGGTGTCACCGCCGACGATCAACATTTTCGACCAGGACGAGGCCTGCGATCTCGATTACTGCGCCAACGAGGCGCGGCAGATGAAGATCGGCGTCGCCATCTCGAATTCCTTTGGCTTCGGCGGCACCAACGCCACCGCTGTTTTCCGGCGGCTTTGAAACAGGCGCGACGGAACTTGGCGGGCGCTTCCGGGCATTGCCGTGCGCTTTCCGGTTCTCATCGGGCTGCGCCGTTCGCTGTACCGGACCGGCGCGCTCTGCGCCATGCACGGCGCGGCGGCGGGCGCGTTTTTCGTGCTGCCGTGGCCGCTGCCGCTACGGATCGCGGCGTTCGCCGTATTGGCGGCATCGCTCCGGCATTCGCTGCGTCCGCCGCGCGTGGCTTCCCTGCGCCTTCATGAAAACGGCGCTCTCGAATGCGTCCTGCCGGACGGAACGGAACTGCCGGCCGCGCCATTGCCCGATTCCACCGTTTTTTCGTGGCTCGTCGTATTGCGCTTGAAAGTGGACGGCCGGAAACGGGCGATTTCCCTGCCGCTTTTCCCGGATCACATGTCGCGCGAGGAATTCCGCCTGCTGCGCCTGTGGCTGCGCTGGCGTCCGGAGACGGGAGACGGGGGAAGCCGGTGTTCGGGCTAGGCTAGAGCAATGGAGCGCGGGCGTCCCGCCCGCAAAAAAACCACGAAGCGGGCAGGGCCGCCCGCGCTCCATTTCCATTCGGGAAACGAACGGCCTCGCATTTTCCCCCATGACGAAACTTCCGGTTCCCCTCGCCCCCGCAGGGGGGCATAGGTATCTACACACTCCGAAACAGCAGCGCACCGGATTCCCCTCCCCCGCTGGGCGGGGGAGGGGAATTCATCGGAAGGACTCGTCATGGCTCGGGCTGCACGACGCAGCAATCCATGCGTCCTTCCGGATTGCCGCGGACCTTTCGCCCTCGCAATGACGAGGTAAATATATGACCAATATTAATCTGCTCTAATCGCACCCGTTTCGATCCGCGCGCACTGCTCTAATGCGCCGACCTAGGCGTTTCCAGCAGACTTAGATGAGTCTGCTCCTGAGGAGATCGCCGTTCAGTCTTCAGCTTTCTGCTTCCCGGCCTCCTGAGCACGGTGTTCCTCGCTTTCGCCAGCGTGTCGGGATAGTCGCGCGAAAAATGCAGGCCGCGGCTTTCGTGACGCTTCAGGGCGCAGCGGACGATCAGGTCGGCGGTCGCCACCAGGTTCCGCAGTTCGATCAGGTCGTGGCAGACCCGGAAGTTCGAGTAGTACTCGTGGATTTCCTTCTCCAGCAGGCGGATGCGGTGCTGGGCGCGCTGCAGGCGCTTGGTCGTGCGCACGATGCCGACGTAGTCCCACATGAAGCGGCGCAGCTCGTCCCAGTTGTGCGCGATCACGACTTCCTCGTCGGGGTCCGATACCCGGCTTTCGTCCCACTCGGGCAGGGCAGGCATCTCGAGTTTCGGCTGGGCGAGGATGTCCCCGGCGGCGGCCTTCGCATAGACCAGGCATTCGAGCAGGGAATTGCTGGCCAGCCGGTTGGCGCCGTGCAGCCCCGTGCAGGTGGCTTCGCCGGCGGCGTAGAGGCCGGGAAGGCCGGCGCGCGCCCTGGTGTCGACGACGATGCCACCGCAGGTATAGTGCGCCGCCGGAACGACCGGGATCGGATCCCGGGTGATGTCGATGCCAAGTTCGAGGCAGTGCGCCAGGATGTTCGGAAAATGTTCCCTGAGAAAGGCCGCCGGCTTGTGCGAGATATCGAGGTAGACGCAGTCCAGCCCGCGCTTTTTCATCTCGAAATCGATGGCGCGCGCGACGACGTCCCTGGGCGCGAGTTCGGCGCGCGGATCGTGTCCCGGCATGAAGCGCGTCCCGTCGGGCAGCCTGAGCAGGCCGCCTTCGCCGCGCACCGCCTCGGAGATCAGGAAGGACTTGGCCTGCGGGTGATAGAGGCAGGTCGGGTGGAACTGGATGAATTCCATGTTGGCGATTCGGCATCCGGCGCGCCAGGCCATGGCGATGCCGTCGCCGCACGAGGTATCCGGGCTGGTCGTGTAGAGATAGACCTTGCCCGCGCCGCCGGTGGCGATCAGCGTATGCGGCGCGCCGATGGTGAGCACCTCCCCCTTGGCATTGTCGAGGACATAGGCGCCCAAACAGCGGTTTTCCCCAAGGCCCAGTTTTTCCCCCGTGATGAGGTCGATGGCGATATGGTTTTCGAGCACCGTGATGTTGGCATGCCGGCGGGTGATCGCGGTCAGCGTTTCCTGCACCGCGAAACCCGTCGCGTCGGCGACGTGGATCACGCGGCGCGCGCTGTGGCCGCCCTCGCGCGTCAGGTGATAGCCGGTATCGTCGCGCGTGAATTGGACACCCTGCGCGATGAGCCAGGCGATGGCCCGCCTGCCGTTCTCGATGACGAAGCGCGTTGCCTTCGCATCGTTGAGGTGGGCGCCCGCGACGAAGGTGTCGCGGATATGGTCCTCGATCGAATCCTTGCTGTCCAGGACGGCGGCGATCCCCCCTTGGGCGCGTGCCGAGGCGCTGTCCTCCAGCGCGCGCTTGCTGATCAAGCCAACCCTGGCCTGCTCGGCCAGGCGGATGGCGGCGGCCTGTCCGGCCAGGCCGCCGCCGATGATGAGAACGTCGAAATGAAGCGACACGTGAGTTCCTTTGTCAAAAAAGAAAATGCTGACGAGCGGCCGATCGGAAGGTCCGCGTCGAAGAACGCTTTTGCCATTCGGAACGAATCTCCGGCGGATGCCCCGGGCCGTCGATTTTCCAGTCTTTCCAGGCGTCGGAGTGTGCTGGACGGTGCCCGCCTCGACAGGAATCGAATCGGCTGTAAGCCTTGCCAATGAATTACTCCAAAAGCCTGATTTTGGAAAATACACCCAAGGATGTCCATTTTGCCGACTCGAATTATTCAAGTCAAAGGCAGTCAAGGGCGAAAACACAAGGTCGAGGAGGGTCGGGGGCGCTTCGCGCCGATCGCTACGGCGCTCTCTCCCAGTGCTGCCGGGGATGCCTTCCTCCGCCGAGCGGGGAAGGGGAAGGCAAGCGGCCGCGGATGGGAAAACCTTGCCGCTTCCTTTTCTCCTGCTGAAAGGCAGGGATGGCGAGGCGTGTACAATATCGCCAGCCTGGTTGCGCGAGATGGCGGAATTGGCGGCAGACGAGGTCCGCGGCGGTAGAATCAAGGGAATCGAAGCGCCGGAGGCTTTCAACTTGTCCGCATTGAGCGTGAAACCCGCGTCCGGCGCATCACCGCGCTTGCCGATATCCTTGGGCAGGGGCCGCCAAGACACGGGCTTGGCGAGATGTGCCGGCGCATGCCGGCGGATTGGCGGGGGAGTGGAATATTGTTTGCCACGAAAAGTGAATTGCTGGAAAAAATCCGGCTTGGCGAAGACAGTCATCTGGAATTGAAGGAAGTCCGTTTCGTCGGGAACAGGGTGAGCGGGCCGTCGCAGAATGATCTTGCCGACGAGTTGGCGGCTTTCGCCAACAGCGCCGGGGGCGTATTGGTGCTGGGGGTGGAAGACGGAAGCCGCAAAATCGCGGGGATCGCGCTCGAACGGCTCGATGCGGTGGAGGCGCGGGTGCGGGAGGCGTGCCAGGATTCCGTGACGCCACCGCTGTCTCCCGTCATCGAGCGCCTGACCTTGCCGGATGACGGCGGTCACGAGCGCCCCGTGATTCGCGTGGATGTGCCGCGCAGCCTGTTCGTGCATCAAAGTCCCGGGGGGTATCTGCATCGCCTTGGCTCGTCGAAGCGCTCCATTCCGCCCGATCAATTGGCGCGCCTCTTCCAGCAGCGCAGCCAGTCGCGGTTGATCCGCTTCGACGAAACGCCGGTGATGCCGGCAAGTCTGGCGGATCTGGATGAGGCACTGTGGCAAAGGTTCGTGCCCAGGCTTGGGTTTTCTTCCGCATTCTCTTCGGCATTTGCCAGCGGGCGGCGGTCTTCGTCCAAACCAAACGGTGACGCGCCGGAAATTCCGCTCGGCAAGCTCGCCATGGCGGCGCGCGACGAACAGGGCGAGTGGCATCCCACGGTGGCGGGTCTGCTCCTGGGCAGCTTGGCGCCTGAACGGTTTCTGTCGTGCGCGTTCATCCAGGCAGTGGCGTACCGGGGGACGGACATCGCGCCTGCCGGAGAATCGATTTACCAATTGGATGCCAGGGACATGACCGGCCCGCTGGACAGGCAGATCCTCGACGCCTGCGCCTTCGTGCGCAGGAACATGCGCGTGGCGGCGTACAAGCGCGAACAGGGCGGGCGGGTGGATGTGCCGCAATTCGATATGCAGGCGGTATTCGAGGCCGTCGCCAACGCGGTGGCGCACCGGGATTATTCGATGGGTGGCAGCAAGGTGCGAATGCGTCTGTTCGATGACCGGCTGGAGTTGTATACGCCGGGCATGCTGCCCGACACCATGACGCCGGAAGACCTGCCATACCGTCAGGCCGCCCGCAACGAGGCCATCACCAGCCTGTTGGCGCGCTGCCCCATCGACGACAGCGAACTGGCGCCTCACCGCCAACACATCATGGACAAGCGCGGCGAAGGCGTGCCGATCATCCTGGAGCAAAGCCACACGCTCGCGGGCAGGACGCCGGAGTATCGCCTCATCGGAGAAAATGAGCTGCTTCTGACCATTTATGCCGCCAATCCGAAGGACTCCAGGGAGTGAAAAAAAGCAACTCGACCGTGGCGCCACCTGTCTTCTCTTCCCCCGCCCGGCGGGAGAGAGGGTGCCATTCCCTGTGGCGAAGCCGCAAGACAAAGAGAGACCAGGCTTCCCTTCGCACCGTCATCTGCCTTCCCCTCCCCCGCATGGCGGGGGAGGGTGCCCCGGCAGGGGCGGGAGAGGGTGTCGTCCCTCGCGGCGAAGCCGCAAGTCCAAACAAGATGTGTTTCAAGGGTATGAAAAAGTGAGAAAACATCAACAACGCCAGATATTGGAATTGATCCAGACGCTCAAGGAAGCGCTGGCGGTGAAGTTATATGCCAAGAGCCAGGATTGCGTTTTGCGGATCGGCGAGTTCATCGAGTGCATCGAGGGCGGGAACCGGGGTGTCCAAACCATCGCGTTGCTGAGGGAGTACCGTGAGCTTTTGCGCAAGGCGGACAACGGTGAAATTGGCGAGGAGCCATTGTTGGCGCATTTGATGGAAATTGAAAACAGCGTCGGCAGCGAATTGAAACCGAACAGAATCGAGATCGCCTTCCTCAGTTACAACGCGAGCATGGCCGACTCGATCGAAAGCATCTATCTCGCGGCAAGGGCCGATCCGAATTGCGACGCGTATTGGATACCCATTCCCTATTTCGAGCGCCAGGCCGACGGCAGCTTGGGGCAGATGCATTACGAGGGCGCGGATTGCTACGGCGGCAATATCGAATGCACGGACTGGCGCGAGTACGACGTCGAGGCGCGTCACCCGGACGTGATATTTACCTTCGCGCCGTATGACTCGGGAAACTACGTGACGAGCGTTCATCCCGCTTTCTATTGCGAGCG
>JAITIQ010000159.1 GCA_031279425.1 Accumulibacter sp. | reverse complement strand
GGCGACGTGGATTGTCAACTGGAATTTCACGCCATGTTGTGAGCTTTTGATTTGTCCAGTCTGGTAGCACAAGCTCGGATTGTGTTCCAATAGTTTCCGTGTATATCTGCAAGCTGTTGAAAGTAATGATTTTTTCATTCTCCGCAGTCTGCCGAAAGTGATGGAAACCTACGGACATCCGAAGTTTTTCCAGATTCCAGTCCAGAATTCCTATTCAGGCCATAACTCTTTGATTAAAAAAGAGTGCTGCGCCATTCTCGCCTTGGGGATGGACTCAAACATGGACTGATTCCTGCTCCTTGGCAAGCCAGACTTCCGTTCCTGCGCTGGCCTGTCGCCCGCCTGAATCCATCGCCTTCCCGCGAGGGAGGATAGTGTAATCCCAAAGGTGCGACCTGAAGTCGTTTGAATGATTGTTTTCAACTCTTGGAAAGGAGTGAAGAAACCAAGTGTTCCGCCACCTGTAGCCTACCGATCCATGCGTTGCTGGTAACCGTGGCGTGTGAAACGATCGGGACAATGTAACCTGCCGGAAGGCGGTGCCGGTTCCGTGAGGAACGGGTGCCATCTGCGAGCATCAACGCGGATGGGGGCTAGGCTCGATGGTATGACCAACGTAGGTGAACTGCCGTTAAACATCGTCATTACAAACAAGCCAAAGATGCTGACAGGCTTGGGCCAAAACGGCACGTGGCCGGTTGATCCCCTCTTTGGTGGGATTACGCGGACGCAACGGCCACCGGTGGAGAGGCGGGGTCTAAGCCATCCTGGTCATTCAAGGGGAACAGGGTAAGCCCGTATTTCCGCCCTTTGGGGCAGGCAAGCCGTGAGGCGAGCTGTTGGAAGTGCGGGTAGAGGAAACCGGAGAAAGCGAAAGCCGTCCTGTAATGGGACGGATAGGGATTGAGCCGAAAGGCGACATCATCCCACGCGAAAGCAGGCAGACTTCCGGTGGGTCTCTCGTGGCAAGAGAATTTGAAGAACCTTCTGAACGGAGGAAAGGCAAATGACGACCATGTCCATGGTTGGTGCGGCCTCTGGTTGGGAAGTGACTGGTACGGCATCAGTCAGGCCGAAGCCACTGAACGATTAGGAGGCTTCGAATGCGTATTGCCAAGGCGGCTCGCAATCGTGAATCGCCGGCTCCTGTCACAGGGGGCTTCGCAGAGGCTTGAGCCGTGTGCGGGGAAACTCGCAGGTACGGTTCTTAGGGGGCGGGGTCGCAGTAATGCGATCCTGCTACCCGATCAATGAACCCGTCCCACAAAATTGCCTACTCCTAAAAATCATTCATTGCAACAAAAAAACGGGAGTAGACGTAGTGCGGTTTTCCTATGGATTTTCGATTCCTGTTTTGGTGACATGACGCTCCCCTCGGTCTTCGCACCGATTTTTTCCGGAGCCTCGTCATGTCCCATTTCGCATTTCAACCCGTACCTCAAGCCGTTTCCCAACCCGCCGGTCTGTTCGTCCCGCAAGCCCTGCTGGACGACGTTCGCCTGAAGCCCGTGGAACGCAACGCCTGGATGATGTTCCGTTCGCTGGCGGATGCTAACGGTATTGCCACGGTCGGCTACGAATCGCTGCGTACTGCTCTGCTGTGCGCGCCCGGTTCGCCAAGGGCCGCTTTGTCCACCGTCTCGCGCGCCGTCTTGTGCCTGCGTCTTTCCACTTGGATCGAGCAGACCGGCTATCGCCGCGATCCGCGTACCAGCCTCTCGCAAGGCGCTTCCTACACCGTGCGTAACGAGCCTCTGTCCTTTGTCGAAGCGTGCCTGGGCAGCGAGGACTACCTGCGCTTGCTCGAACGGGGTCTCACGCACACGCACGTCACTGTCCGGGAGTTGGCGCGGGACATTCTGGATCAGGCCATGAGCAGTCCTGACGAACGGGCCCGCCTGCCATTCGCTCTGCAGGAACAGGTCAGACGCCTGCACCAGCAAGCCCATTTCCCGAAAGACGGTTCTGGCGGTGGAAGCTCTCCACCCGATAGCTCTTCGTCCGATTCATCCGGCCAGCACCTTTCTTTCAGTGACCCTACTTTTCCGAAGCGTACTTCAGAAGCTCCCGAAACAGTACGTACAGTAAGTAAAGTATATAAAGTACCTACGTACAGTACGCCGCAAAAAAACAAGAAAGAGGAAATCCCCGAGTACCGTACTCCGCCTGCGGAAACCTGCCGTACTCTACAGGCGAAGCAGGCGGAAACGCCGGGGCTGGATGCGTCGGCGCGTTTCAGGCAATTGGCGCTCGATCAACAGGACTACCTGTCGGGCCGTCTGCGATCCTTGCCCGTGGAACAACGCCGGGACGTGCTGGCGGAATGGCATGTGCGCTGCGCGGCGGGGGCGGTGCGCGATGCCGCCGCGTACCTGTTTGGATTGATCCGCAAGGCGCTCCAAGGCACCTTCCGCCTGTGGGCCGCGCGCAAGAACCCGGCGCAAGAGCAGCCTGCGGCAAAAGTCCAGGAAGCGCCACGAAGACCGCCCCAAGCGCCATCGACCGCCGAACCGCCCGTCCCTGTGCCAGCGGATAAACCCGCTTCCAGGGCAGTGGCGCTGGCGCATCTTGAGCGCATCCAGGCGATGTTGCAGGGCAAAGCGCCCGTGCCCCCGGTGAGAAAGCCGCCCGCAGCCAGGCATCCCCAGCCGCCATCGACCGCCGAACCGCCCGTCCCCGCGCCAGCGGACGAACCCGCTTCCAGGGAAGTGGCGTTGGCGCATCTTGAGCGCATTCAGGCGATGTCGCAGGGTAAAGCGCCCGTGCCCCCGGCGAGAAAGCCGCCTGAAGCCAGGCATCCCCAGACGCCGCTGGCCCGTGCCCTGGCGCAGGCCATGCCCCCGGCAGGCTCGTTGCGCCCGCTGGCGGCCTTCCTGACGCCCGCCATGGAAACCGTCCGATGAAGCAGACCACGGACAAGGGACGGAATGCTGTGGCAGTTCCCAAACGGGACGCTGTGGCAATCCCGGCAGATGGCTTCCCTGACCGGGTCGTCACTGCCCGCCGCAGTGACGACCCGGCGAACTGCCGCAAGAATCGGGGGAAGCACGGGTTCCGATTTCGTGTGGACTGCGTGATGAGGTTCCGGCACAATGACTTGGCAATGACCTGCCGGTGGGTTGGACACCGGAATCCTGGCGCAGGGGTGTAAGCGCCGCATGGAACCGCCAGACGCATTCCATGCCATCCCCACCTGACCGCGCGGGTTCCTGCAAGCGCTGATCCGGTTTTCCGGAGGGAACCACCCCAGGCGTGCCCAGGCTCCCCTTGCACGTCGCCCCCACCCCATGGGGCGGAGCCTTTTTCTTCCCAGCCAGGGTTCGCCCGGCCTCTCTCTGCCGAGACCGCCCTCCGGCGCTTCCCGGCCACGCGCCATCGCGTTTTCTCATCCAAGGACATCCGCGGCAAGCCATTCGCTTGGCACCGCGTCCGTCCGTTTTCTCACCACTTCATCAAGGAGGTTTCCATCCCAGCCCATCGCTTCGTAATCTGGTAGTCCCTCCGCCCGGTCTTCCCGCAGGAAGCAAGGCGGACGCCTCATTCGAGGCCCTGGCGTCCCCTGAACGCCATGCCCTTGCCCTTCGGGGATCTCGCTTCGGCGGGTTGGCACTAACACTGACCTTTGCTTTTTTCAGGACAACACGACCGTACCGACCATACATTTACAGGAGACGGAAAAAACAGGAGACAGAGAAATGGATGATTTGACGCATACCCTGCGCAAGCTCTGCCAGCACAACCGCGACGGCAGCTTTGCCACGCAGGCTGACCGACAGCGCGCGTTGCGCCTGATGGCGCGCCAGTTGCGGGAAGCTGGTTTCCGCCAGTTGCGCGACACCTCACTCAGCGGCAAGCACGTCGAGGCCCTGCTGCAACGCTGGAAGGCCGAAGGGCTGTCCGCGGGCACGATCAAGAACCGGCTTTCGCACCTGCGCTGGTGGGCCGGGAAGATCGGCAGGGCGGGCATTCTTCCAGCGGACAACGCCAAGCTGGGCATTCCCGAGCGCCGCTATGTGACGAACCTCAGCAAGGCGAAGGAATTGGGCGACGAGCTGGACGGAATCACCGATCCCTACGTCCGCATGAGCCTGCGGCTGCAAGCGGCTTTCGGATTGCGCCGCGAGGAATCGATCAAGTTCCGCCCCGGCCTTGCCGACCAAGGCGACCAGATCGCCCTCCAGGGTTCCTGGACGAAAGGCGGACGGGAGCGGACGATACCGATCACCACGCCGGAACAGCGCGCCGTGCTCGACGAAGCAAAGAGATGGGCGGGGGCGGGTTCCCTGATCCCGGCGCATAAAAGCTACCTTGAGCAGAGGAACCTCTACGATGGGCAATGTCAGCGGGCGGGATTGCGCCGGATGCACGGGCTGCGCCATCGCTATGCCCAAACTCGGTATGAGGTGTTGACGGGGTGGAAGGCTCCGGCGGCGGGCGGGCCGTCCGCCAGGGCTTTGACGCTGGAGTAGCGCGTGCAGGATGCCTGGGCGCGACAGATCGTCAGCCGGGAGTTGGGGCATGAAAGGCTGCAGATCACCGCGATCTATCTGGGGAGATGAAACAGAAAGACTTGCGCGTCCGGTCGGAAAACGAAGTCTCTTGACAAAATGGGGAATCATTTTCGTCAATCCAAGAAAACAACATGACGACGACACATTTGATGATGCCGTTGGACTTCTGTGGAAATTACGTGCCTGTGGAAGTGGGTGGAACCATACCCAGGGTTATAGGCCCGTGGAGGGCTACGGAGTTCCGCGCGAGTGCCGGGCAAAGCCGACTGGGAGGTCTCCGGAACAGGGCGCCGGAACGGTTGGGACGATTCATGCCCGGCGCAATACCGAATAAAAGTCAATAAAAACCTGGCGCAGTTGTATTTATGCAAATCTTGCGAATGCGTATCGCGCACCCGGAATTTTGCTTGTTACAGTGCTTCACTCCATGCCGCACGCGCTGTTCTTACTCTGCGGCATGTCTTGAAGGACGGACGGCAAATGATCTTGACCCGATTTTTTCGGTCTTCCCGCAGGCAGGTTTTTCGCAAGGTGTTCCGCCTTGCGGCGTCCATTTGCCCGCCCCCGAAAAAATGGCGCGCCGATGGAACAATGAGCGCGCGCCTGCTCCTCACTCTCCTCCCCCTTTTCCTTCTGCTGCCATGCGCCGCGGCGCGGGCCGAAGATACGCCGCCCGGCTGCCCCAAGGGTTCGGGCGACTGCGGCCTGGCGGAATCGGGACTGGAGCCGTACAACGTCATTCTCATCGGCCACCCGCTCAAGACCCTCGACGACGGCGAGATGCGTGCGCTATACCAATGGGCCAAAACGCGCATGTGGAAAGACTTCCCCGACAATGAGGCCGACTACCTCGACCGCAACCGCGTCATGCTCATGCCCACCCGCGCGCCGGGCCAATACGTCTTCGTGCATCTCGCCCGGGTCAGCCACGACCCCGAATTCTTCGTCCCCGCCTCGCTCATCCGCTACACGCCGCGCGCCATGCCGGAGAGCTATTACCCGGATGGCCGCCCGATCCACAGCGTGCTGGCCGGGTGCATCGCGGTGTTATGCACGGCGGGCGACACCGCCTGCTTCGGGGAATACCCGACAGGGATGTTCCGCTTCAACGATGGCATCGAACTCGACCCGGCCAGCAAAAAACCTTTGCCCGGCGGACGCATCGTCGATCCCGTCTCCCTGCGCGAGCGCGGACAGGCGATGCGCGAACAGCGCCGACACGAACACGATAAAGATGAACTCAACACAAGGAAGTCCAAATCATGAAACCAATGCTTTGCCCTCTGACCGCCGCCCTACTCCTCGGCAGCGCCCCCACGGCCCAGGCCGTCACCTTCCACTTCACCGGCGACCTCTTCGAGCACAACGAAATCATCAGCCTTCCTTTCACGCTCGATGACGAAGTCAGCGACGTGCGGCTGTGGACGGACTCCTTCCTGGACGGCGTGCACTTCGATCCCATCGCCGCATTGTGGAACGACGACGGCAGCCTGATCGACTGGAACGACGACAATCCCAGCATCCACCCCGCCACCCAGACCTTTGGCGATGCGGGCCTCCTACTCACCTCGCTGGCGGCGGGCGACTACTTTTTGACCGTGACGGCGGAAGGCAACAGCCCGCTCGGGAACCTTTTTACCGACGGCTTCCTGCTCGATACGGACATTCCCACGGCGCTGGACGCGGGCAGCACCGCCTGGAGCCTGTGGCTGACCGCCGCGCCGCCCGTCAGCGGCGGCGCGGGCGTGCCAGAACCCTCGCTTCCGGCTTTGCTCGCCATCGGCGCGCTGGCCGCCTATACGCTGCGCCGCCGCCCACCGCGCTGAACGCCTTCCCGTCCAGATCACGTATCCCTCATTCATCCACTGCGCCACTGCAATAGCGCCATCCTTCGAGGCCCGCCATGAACCGCAACTTCCGCCTGACCGCCGTCGCTCTCGCCCTCGCCAGCCTCTTCCCGCCCGCTCAGGCGGAAGAGAACCCCGTCCGCATGGAAGAATCCCTGCTCGACTGGGCGCGCGCCAACGCCACGACGACCAGCCCGGCCCCGCAAGCGGCGGTTGCCACCGCGTTCCCTTGGGAGGCCGAAAAAATCCTCTCCTCTGCCCTGCCCGAAGCGCTGGTGGCCGAAGAATCGGGCCGCGCCGACAAGGCCGCCTTGCAAGCAGCCCTGGAGAAATGGGAAACCCGGCAAGACCCGCTCGACCGCAAGGCCCTCACCGGCTTCCTCGCCGCCCACCCGCAGAGCGCCTGGAAACCCGCGCTGCTCGGCAACCTCGGCCTGCTCGCCCTGGAAGAAGGCCGCTACACGCAAGCCGCCGCCGATCTGGAGGCCGCCTGG
>JAITIQ010000131.1 GCA_031279425.1 Accumulibacter sp. | reverse complement strand
ATACGACGCCGGATGTGGCCGCGCATCACCCACAGGCTGAACAGCACGGCCGCGGCCAGCGCGATGACCGAAGCCGTCAGCGCGTTCTGGACGAAGTTGCCGCCGCTGCGATAGGCGTCTACCCGGATCGCGATGCCGAAGCCGGGCGGATCGAGCGGGATCGAGTAGCTGATCGTCGTCTCCGCGTCGGCGAGCTTCGATTTGCTGGCCAAGGTCCTGCCTTCGCCGTCGACGATGCGCACCTGGTATTTCTCGACGAACCACCAGGGCACCAGATTCCTCAAGAGGGCATTGAACGAAAAGACGCCGATCAGCGCGCCACAATAACGCCCCTTGTCGAAGATCGGCGAATAGATTTCGAACCGCGCGTCATCCCAAACGGGATAGGCGTCGGTGAATACCGGCTTGCCCAGCTTGTGCGCCATTTCCATGTTCTGGCGAAACAGGGCCTCCTTCGCGCCCGGGCTGAAAGGCTCGGGCGCCGGCTCGGATGCGCGGACCGCGCCGGTTTCGTCGACCCAACGGATCCGCAGGATGTCCGGATTGTTTTTGAGCAGATAATCGCCGCGCAGGCGAAACAGCGCGCGCGGGTCTTCGCTTCCGGGCAATTCGCTCGACAACTGCCCGAGATTCTCGGCGGCGCCCTCCAGATGGAAATTGACGCTCTGCTCCAGCCACAGCACGTCGGCGACGAGCGTCAGGCGCTGCTCGTCCTGCTTGCTCTCGTGCAACAGCCAGAACAGGGCGATCAGGAAGACGATCAACAAGGCAATCGCCAGTTCGAACGCGATCAGGTAGCGATTCGACCACTTGAGGACAAACGGCGAACGAAAAACGCTCGAAAGGCGTTCATCGTCAGTCGGTCTGTCACCGAACGGCATCCATCCTCCCTCCTCACACCCCGCAGAAAACTTTATATCGGAATGCCAAACGCCAGACATCAGGTTTGTGCATTCCATCCATCCACCGCAAAAACGCTGGATGGTATCGTTACGAGATTTTAGCCCACAAGGCGATACGCCGGATTCAGTCCCCCGGCAAAGCCGGGGGATTACCCATTTTATTCACGGCAGTCCTGGCATAACGGATGACAATGCGCTTCAAGTGCGAAAAAAGCATGCTCTACCCGATGTCGGCGCCGATACCGACGCGGCCCGCCCGGATTCCATGGAGAAGAAACGCCGGACAAGCGTCATTGCTCGGGCACTGCCGGATTGCTTCGCCTCGTTCGCAATGACGAACCCGCTCCCGTCATTGCGGGGCCCGAAAGGACGCGGCAATCCATGCGTGGGTGGGGGTACCCTCTGCCCCCACCCGTCGTCATTGCTCGGGCTACGCGCCGTGGCAATCCATCCCGCCATCTGGATTGCTGCGCCTTGTCCGCAATGACAATGACTGAATCAGCAATTTCCCTGAAAAGGCGCTAGCTTACCTGAACGGCCAGATCATGGGAATCAGCGCCGTGCATACGATCCATTCCAGCAAGACCAGCGGTGTGCCACCCGTGATGTAACCCATGAAATGATAGCCGCCCGCGCCGAGCACCAGCGTGTTCGGCGGCGTGCCCACGGGCGTGGAGAAGGCGCAGGAGGCGGCGATGGCGATGGCCATGATCACCGCGTTGGGCGAGACGCCGATGCCGGCGGCGATGGAAAGCCCCAGCGGGCAGAGCAGCGCGGCCGAAGCCGTATTGGACATGAATTGCGTGAGGCCGGCGGAGATGATGAACAGCACACCGGTCAGCACGTAGGGCGAGGGATTCTCGCCCATCAGGCCGATGATGGTGTCCGCGATCAGCTTGCCCGCGCCGCTCTTGTCCATGGCCGTCGCCACGGGCATCATCCCGGCAAAGAGGAAGATGGTCACCCAGTCGATGCCCCGATAGGCGTCCTGCTCGGACAGGCAGCCGGTCAACACCAGAATGAGCGCGCCGGTCGTCGCCGCCATTTCCAGGCTGACGGCCTTGAGGTCGAGAGCCATGACGATGACCACGCCGAGGAGCGTCAAGCCGGTGATCCACATCTTGCGCGGATCCTTGGTCTTCGCCACGGCCTCGCCCTTGTGCGCTTCCGCCGCCCTCAGGGCGTCCGCCTCGCTCAAGCCTTCCTTGGGCAGGAGGAAGCGGCCGAAGACAGTCATGTAAACGATGGCCACCAAGGTCACCGGGATGCCGATCTTGGCGAACTCGAAAAACCCGAAGGTCGGCAGTTTGGCGGCGGCAAGGGCGGCGTTGCCGATGATGTTGGGCGGCGTACCCACCAGGGTGATGGTGCCGCCCGCGCTCGCCGCGAAGGCCAGCGGCATGAGCTGGCGCGCGCTGGAAATTCCAGCCGACGCGCAAATGGCGATGACCACGGGCATCAACGCGGCGCAGGTGCCGGTATTGGAGGAAACGGAGGACAAGACCGCGGTGACCAAGCCGACGCCGATCATCAGGGGCACTTCCTTCGTGCCGAACAAGTTGACGGTCCGAGTGCCGATCAACTGCGCCAGGCCCGTGTGGAACATGGCCGAGCCGATGACGAACATGGCCGCGAACAGCACGACGGTGGAATTGGACAGGCCGCTGAACACCTGGTTGGTGTCGATTATCCCCAGCAGCCCGAGCGCGACGGCCCCGGCCATGGCGGTGACTGCCAGGGGGATCAGCTCGGTGACGAAAAACACGGCCATGACCGCGAGGACAAGCAAGGTCGTTGTGGCAGGAGAAAGATCCATGACGAACTCCATGAAAGAAGATGGTTTTTTTATGACTAAGCCTCATATGGAGAACGCTATCGCCTTTGGGCAAAGGTCGGCAATTGTGGAAATCCGCGTTGAATGCGGTGAAACTGTCTGTTGCGATGCGTTCCAGGGAATCCCCGCCGGTTTCCCTTACATAAAGGAAGAGAAAAGGACAGCCCGGGTCAGTGGACAGAGGACAGAAACGTCAGCGGCGCTGCGCGCCGGAGGGAAGAACGCCCTCTCTCGCCCCTGCGGGGCACCCTCCCCCGCCGAGCGGGGGATGGGAACCTACGCTTCCCAGCCCGTCATGGCGAGGAGCGCAGCGACGCGGCAATCCATGTCTTCCTCCGGCGCAGCCGCAAACTGGACTGTCTTCTGTCCTCTGTCCTCTGCCCCCCATCTTGGCTGCCGATTATCCGGGCGGGAAGAGGGAGAGGAACATGCCGGCGGCGACGGCGGTGCCGATGACGCCGGCGACGTTGGGGCCCATGGCGTGCATCAGCAGCCAGTTGGAGGGGTCG